>NZ_JBJGYS010000030.1:0-58042 GCF_054050115.1 Geodermatophilus sp. SYSU D00708
GCCCACGCACGTGGGCAGAGCACGAGCACGCCGAGGACAGCAGTCGTGCCCACGACGCCCGGGAGCCGGCCCGGTCGGCTCCCCCGGGCCTGCGCGGCCCCGGACCCCGCGTCAGCCGGCCAGCGACTCCGGTTCGCGGTCGCCGACCTCGTCGGTGGGCGGCTCCATCCGGCGCAACACCTCCGAGGCGCTGGCCCCGGTGGCGTCCATCGTCTTCTTGACCTTGGCGCCGTAGACGTCGACGTACTCCTGCGCCGACAGCGTCATGATCTCGTACATGATCTCGTCGGTGATCGACCGCTCGACGAACCGGTCGCCGGCCAGCCCCTCGTAGCGGGAGAAGTCCAGCGGCGCGCCGAAGGTGACGCAGACCTTGGGCAGCCGTTTGCCCACCAGGGGCAGGGACCGCGGCCGGTAGACCATCGCCACCGGCACGACCGGGACCCCGGTCTCCAGCGCCATCCGGGCCACCCCGGTCTTGCCGCGGAACAGCCGCCCGTCGGGCGAGCGGGTGCCCTCCGGGTAGATGCCCAGCAGCTTGCCCTCGCGCAGGATCCGCAGGCCGGTGCGGATGGCGTTCTCCGCGGCCGAGGCGTTGGTGCGGTCGATCGGCACCTGGCCGGCCCCGGTGAAGAAGGCCCGCTGGAGGAAGCCCTTCACCCCCGTGCCGGTGAAGTACTCGGACTTGGCCAGGAAGGTGACCCGGCGGCGCAGCGACAGCGGCATGAACACCCAGTCCGCCGCCGACAGGTGGTTGCTCGCGAGGATCGCCGCACCCGTGCGCGGGACGTTGTCCACCCCCCGGGCCTGCGGCCGGAACACCAGCTTCACGACCGGGCCGATCGCCACGAACTTGAGGAACCAGTAGAACAACACGCCTCCCTCTGGGGCTGCCAGACTAGGGAGCCCGGTGGCGGATGGACAATCGCAGGTCCGCCTGGCCGGTGCAGCTCTGCCCGCCCCGCCGGTCGGTCCGTGCCGCCGACGCCCCCAGGAGGACCAGCCGTGCCCACTGACGAGGCACCCGCCGCGGTGCGGCCCGGCGCCGAGCCGTTCGCCCTCCCCGGCGGGCCGGGCGGTGCCGGCACGGGCGTGCTGCTGGTGCACGGCTTCACCGGCTCGCCGTTCAGCATGCGGCCCTGGGGCGAGCACCTGGCCGCGGAGGGCTTCCCCGTCCGGGCGCCGCTGCTGCCCGGCCACGGCACCCGCTGGCAGGACTGCAACCTCACCACCGAGCAGGAGTGGATGGCCGCCGTCTCCACGGCGTTCGACGAGCTGGCCGCCGAGTGCGACCGGGTGGTGGTCGCGGGGCTGTCCATGGGCGGGACGCTGGCGATCCGGCTGGCCGAGCTGCGCCCGCAGGAGGTGGCCGGCCTGGTGCTGGTCAACCCCTCGCTGCTGACCGAGCGCCTCGACGCCAAGCTGCTCCCGGTGCTGGCCCGGCTCACGCCGAGCTGGAAGGCGATCGCCAACGACATCAAGAAGCCCGGGGTCGACGAGCGGGCCTACCCGAAGCTGCCGACCCGCGCGGTGCTCGGGCTGCGGCGGCTGTGGACGGCGACCCGCGCCGACCTGGGCCGGGTCACCGCGCCCCTGCTGGTGTTCCGCAGCGTCACCGACCACGTGGTGGAGCCGGCCTCGGTGCGGGTGCTGCTCGCCGGCGTGGCCAGTCCCGACACCACCGAGGTGCTGCTCGAGGACAGCTACCACGTGGCCACCCTCGACAACGACGCGCCGCGCATCTTCGCCGGCTCGGTGGACTGGATCCGGGAGCGGACGCCCGCGCTGGAGGCCGGGGCGTGACCGGCCGGCGGGGACGGCGCGACAACGGGCTGGACGCCGCGCTGTGGACCCCGGTGCGCGACGTCGACCCGCGGGTCGGTGAGCACCTGCTGGACGTGCTGAGGGTCGCCGGCATCGCCGCCTACCTGGAGCCCTCGGCCGACGTCGAGCCCTACACGCGCTCGGTCTCCCTGCCCAGCCCGCCCACCGACCGCATCTTCGTGGACCGGGCGCGCTCGGCCGAGGGCCGCGCCCTGGTCGAGGAGCACGTCGACGAGCACGTGCAGGAGCGGACCCACGCGCAGCGGGCTCCCCGGCGCGACATCGACGAGGACGCCGAGTGGGCCCGGATCGTGGCCGCGTTCGAGGCCGAGCACGGCCGCACGGTGGTCGACGAGGAGCCGTCGTCGGCCCCGCCGCCGGCACCGGCCGAGCCGGAGGTCCTCGACCGGCCCGACGAGCACTTCGAGCCGCCGCCGCCCCCGCCGGTGCCGGCTCCGGCGCCCGCCTCGCTGTACGCCGTGCTGCTGATCGCCGCGGGCGCGGTGCTCATCGTGGCGCCGCGGGCCCTCGGGCTGTCGGTCGACGTCGGCCTGGTGCTCGGCGTGGCCGCCGTCGTGGGCGGCGTCGGGGTGCTGGTGTCGCGGATGCGGGACCGCACGACCGACGACGGGGACGACGGCGCCGTCGTCTAGCGGCCCCCTCCCGGGTCCCGCGCCGAGCTTGCGAGGGGCGGGGAGGAGGGGGTCCTTTCGCTAGCCTGCGACAGGTGGGCGCCGCACCGCACTCCACCACCGTCCGGCTGACCGGCCACCTGATGGACACCGGCATCCTGGCCCGGGTCCTCGACGACGTCCTCGAGTACGGCGGGGACTACCGCATCGAGGCCCTCGACCTCGGCCGCCAGCACGAGGACGAGTCCCGCGCCACCGTCGAGATCAAGGCCGCCGACCCCGACCTGCTCGAGCGCATCGTCATGCGGCTGCAGACCCACGGGGCCAACACCGTCGACCCCGGGACGGCGACCCTGCGCCCGGCTCCGGCCGACGGCGTCTTCCCCGAGGACTTCTACTCGACGACCAACCTGGACACCTTCGTCCGGCTGGACCGCGAGTGGCTGCCGGTGGACCGCGCCGAGATGGACTGCGGGCTGGTGGTCAGCGAGGCCGGCGGGCGCACGGTCGTCCGCACCGTGCCGGTGAGCGACGTGCGGGCGGGGGACGCCGTCGTGTGCGGGGCGCACGGGGTGCGGGTGGAGATGCCCCCGGCCGTGGCGCGCGGGGACGAGGAGGCCTTCGGCTTCATGTCCTCGATCGCGTCGAGCGAGAAGCCGCAGGTGGTGCTGGTGCGGCAGATCGCGGAGCGGATGCGCGAGGTGAAGGCGGCCGGGCGCAAGGTGCTGTGGGTCGGCGGGCCGGCCGTCGTCCACACCGGTGCCGCGCCGGCGATGGTCCGCCTGGTGGAGGCCGGCTACGTCGACGTCCTGTTCGCCGGCAACGCGCTGGCCACCCACGACATCGAGTCCGCGCTCTACGGCACATCCCTGGGCGTCGACCTGGCCAAGGGGTCCGGGGTGCCGCACGGGCACGAGCACCACATCCGGGCCATCAACACCGTCCGGCGGGCCGGCTCGATCGCGGCGGCCGTGGAGTCCGGCGTCCTGACCGGCGGGGTGATGCACGCGATGGTGCGGGCCGGCAAGCCGTTCGTGCTGGTCGGCTCGGTCCGCGACGACGGCCCGCTGCCCGACGTGTACACCGACGTCGTCGAGGGTCAGCGGGCGATGCGCGCCGAGCTGCCCGACGTCGGCTTCGCGATCATGGTGGCGACGATGCTGCACGCGATCGCGACCGGGAACATCCTGCCGGCGTCGGTGCCGCTGGTGTGCGTGGACATCAACCCGGCGACGGTGACCAAGCTGGCCGACCGCGGAAGCGCCCAGGCGATGGGGATCGTCACCGACATCGGCCTGTTCCTCGAGCAGCTCGCCCGCGAGCTCACCTGAGCGGAGTGCCACGGGCGCGGGAACCGCGCCGTGGCACTCCGCCGACGTCAGTCGTCGCCCTCGGAGACGGCGCGGCGCACCAGGTCGGCGGCGCCGACCAGCCCGGCCTGGGCGCCCAGCCGGGCGGCGACCACCTGCGGCCCGGGGCGGAAACCGCGGCCCGGCAGCGCCCGATCCAGCCGCTCGCGCGCCGGGCCGAGCACCATCTCGCCCAGCACGCTCACCCCGCCGCCGATGACCACCACCTCGGGGTCCAGGACGGCGGCCAGGTCGGCGATCCCCTGCCCGAGCCAGTGCCCCACCTCGGCGAGCAGCTCGAGCGCCAGCGGGTCCCCCTCGGCGGCGGCGCGGGCGACGTCCTCGCCGGTCAGCCGGTCGGCGTCGCCGTCCACCCGCTCCAGCAGCAGCGCCGCCGCGGCCGGGGAGCTGCGGGCCACCTCCCGCGCGGTGTGGCCGAGCGCGGTCCCGCTGGCGTACTGCTCCCAGCAGCCGCGGTTGCCGCAGGCGCACAGCCGGCCGTCGGGGACCACGCGCATGTGCCCCCACTCCCCCGCGACCCCGTGCGAGCCGCGCTGCAGCCGGCCGCCCATCACGATCCCGCCGCCGATGCCGGTGCCGAGGGTGATCATCAGCGCGAGGTCGGCGCCGGCGGCCGCGCCGAAGCGGTACTCGGCCCAGGCCGCGGCGTCGGCGTCGTTGCCGACCCACATGGGCCGCTGCAGCCGCGTGGCGAGGTCCTTGCGCAGGGTGGAGTTCCGCCAGGCCAGGTGCGGGCTGAACAGCACGGTGTCGCCGGTGCGGTCGAACCAGCCGGCCGCCCCCACGCCGACGCCGACGATCGGCCCGCCGTGCCACAGCGCGAGCTCCTCTACCACGGCGACGATCGCGTCCTCGGTCTCGCTGACCGACGCCCCCGGGGTCGCCCGGCGCGCGGTGGCGAGGACGGTGCCGTCGGGCGCCACCACACCGCCGGCCACCTTGGTGCCGCCGATGTCGATGCCCAGCGCGGGCAGGCCGGCGGCGGCCGGGTCGCGCGGGGTCCGAGGCGCGGTCACTCAGGCGATCTCGACGCGCTGGACCGGTGAGGCGGTCCCCGCGGGCGGCGGGGGCGGTGCCGCCGCTGTCCCAGCCGCCGTCTCCGTGCCCGTCTCCGCGCCGGCCGCGGTCTCCGCCACCGTCTCCGTGCCCGTCTGCGCCCCGGCCGCGGTCTCCGCCGCCGTCCCGGTGCCCGGCTGCGCGTCGGGGCCCTCCGCGGGAGCCTCCCGCCCGCCCTCGCTGAACGACCGCAGGGCGGCGGCCGCCGCCCCGAGGACGTCGGCCAGCGCGGCGGTGACCTCCGGCCGCTCGCCGCGCACCACGGCCGCGACCTGGCACACCGGGCACCACCGGCAGTCGGCCGGGTGGCCGCCGTCCGCCGCGCCACCGGCGCCCTCCCGCAGCGTCGAGCCCAGGGTCTCGCCCAGGCCGGACACCAGCCGTCGGGCCTGCTCGACCCAGGCGGGTCCGTCGCTCATGTCGTGCTCCCCTCGGCGGCCAGCAGCGAGGCCGGCCACTGCTGTGGATCGGGTGTGAAGGTGACCGCGAGCCGCGCCCGCGCGGTGCCGGCGTCTTCCAGGGTGGCGGCAGTGACCAGGCAGCGGCGCAGCAGGGCGTCGAGCCGGATCGACCGGCGCGCCCCCGCCACGGTGACCACGAGGTCGTCCTCCCAGCGGGTCAGTTCCAGGCCCGCGCGCTCGGCGAAGGGCAGCGGCAGCACCAGCCTGCGGCCGTCCTCCCCCCGCTCGGTCACGGAGGTCACCGGGTCGGCCGGTCCGGCGTCGTGGTCCTCGGGGAGGAGACCGGCGAGCGCGGCGGGCTCCCGCGGCGCCTCGGCGGCCTCCTCGATCCGCCGCACGGGCGCGAGCTCTGCGAGAGCGGCGAGCGCGGCGTCCTGCTCGGCGGCGCGGCGCGCCCACCACTCCCCCGCCCCGCCGCCGGGCAGCACGCGGGCCAGGACGGCGGTCGGCCGCTGGCCGTGCAGGGCCAGCGCCGTCACGGCCGACCGCAGCGCTGACACGGCCGCGGGCCGCGCCGTGGCCACCAGGCGGACCTCGGTGACGGCCGGATCGGTCAGCTCCAGCCCGGCGAGCAGCTCCTCCAGGACCGGCACCGCGTCGAGGGCGGCGTCCACCGGCCCCCGCTTGACCGCTCCCGATCGGACGGCGGCGGTGCGGACGGCGCCCAGCACGCGCAGCCGCGTCGGCAGCGCCTGGTCCAGCCACCAGCGCAGCACGCCGGGGAGCGCGACCAGCCCGGCGCCCGAGGGCAGCGGACCGGCGTCGACGACGACGGTGTCGGCCTCGGCCGCGCGGACGGCCCGGCCGAGGCGGGCCAGCAGGGCCAGCTCACCGGCGCCCGGGAGGGGCACCACGGAGCTGGGCGGGGGCAGCGCCACCCCGGGGACGGCGTCGCCGACCTGCGCGGCCACCGTCGACCACAGGCCCTCCAGCGCACCCAGCGGCTCCACCGGGTCGACGGTGAGGCCGGGGACGGCGTCGGGAGCGACCGGGCGGGCGCCGGGACGGGACAGCAGCAGGGTGCGCCGCCCCGAGCGGGCGGCCCGCACCGCGGCCGCCGCGGCGAGGGTGGAGGTACCGGCCCCACCGGGACCGGTGAGGAGCAGCGTCCGCACGGTCCGGTCAGCCCTCGACGCGCTTCTTGAGCTCCTTGAGAGCCGTGTCGAGGATGACCTTCTCCGCCTTGCGCTTGAACATGCCCAGCAGCGGCAGGTGGGTGTCGATGGTGATCCGGTAGGTGACCTCGGTCCGGCCGCCACGCTCGTCGAGGCTGTAGGAGCCCTCCTGGCGCTTCTGCATCTGGCCGGTCACCAGCTGCCAGGACACCCGGCGGTCGTCGTCCCACTCGTACTCGAGGACGTAGTCGTCCTTGACCATCCCCGCGTCGAGCACGAAGCGCACGCGCCGGGCACGGCCGTCGGGCCCGGTCTCGACCACCTCGACCTGCTTGGCCGCCGCCACCCACTGGGGATAGGCCGGGAAGTCGGCGATGACGGCCATGACGTCCGACGCCGGGGCGTCGACGGAGATCGACTGGGTGGACTGCTCGGCCATGCGCAGCAGGCTAACCGGTCCGGTTCCGGCGGCCCGTCCCGAGCACGGGCGCCTGCTACTCACCGGTAGCGGGCAGCGGATAGATTTGGCGCACGTCCGCGACCCGGACCGCAGGCGACGGTGCCGTGGCCGGGCGGGAGGAGAGGACCAGGCGTGCGCGAGTTCAGCGTCCCGGCAACGACCGAGGTGGGCCCCGACGAGGCCCTCCCCGACCTGCTCGCCACCAACGTGGCCGAGCACGGCGACGAGGTGGGTCTCCGGGTTCGCCGCGAGGGCCGCTGGCACGACGTCACGTGGCGCCAGTTCGGCGCCGAGGTGACCGCCGTCGCCAAGGGCCTCGTGGCCTCCGGCGTGCAGGCCGGCGACCGCGTCGCGCTGCAGGCCAAGACCCGCTACGAGTGGACCGTCCTCGACTTCGCCATCTGGGCCGCCGGCGCCGTCGTCGTCCCGGTCTACGAGACCTCCAGCGCCGACCAGGTCGCCTGGATCCTCGCCGACTCCGGGGCCCGGGCCGCGGTCGTGGAGCGCCCCGAGCACGCCGCGGCCGTCGAGTCGGTCCGCGACCAGGCCCCGGAGCTCGGCCCGGTGTTCGTCATCGACGACGACGCCCTGGGCGCCCTGACCGCCGCCGGCGCCGACGTCCCCGACGCCGAGCTCGGTGCCCGGCGGGCGACGCTGCGCTCGTCCAGCCTGGCCACGATCATCTACACCAGCGGCACCACCGGCCGGCCCAAGGGCTGCGAGCTGACCCACGCGAACTTCCTGTTCGAGATCGGCAACGGCATGTCGCTGCTGAGCCGGTTCCTCAACGCGGAGGGCTCGCTGCTGCTGTTCATCCCCCTGGCGCACGTGCTCGCCCGCGTGCTGGAGGTCGGGGCGGTCAAGACCCGCACGGTCATCGGCCACACCCCCGACGTGTCCCACCTCGTCGAGGACCTCGGCGCCTTCCGGCCGACCTTCGTGCTCGCCGTCCCGCGGGTGTTCGAGAAGGTCTACAACCAGGCCAAGGCCAAGGCGGAGGGCGACGGCAAGGGCAAGGTGTTCGACAAGGCCGCCCAGGTGGCCATCGCCTGGTCCCGCGCCCAGGACACCGGCGGCCCGGGCCTGGCGCTGCGCGCCCAGCACGCGGTGTTCGACAAGCTGGTCTACGGCAAGCTGCGGGCGGCGCTCGGCGGCCGGTGCATGGGGGCCGTCTCCGGCGGTGCTCCGCTGGGCGAGCGGCTGGGCCACTTCTTCCGCGGCATCGGCGTCACCGTCTACGAGGGCTACGGCCTCACCGAGACCACCGCGGCCGCCGCCGTCAACCACGACGCCGCGTTCCGCATCGGCACCGTGGGGCGCCCGCTGCCCGGCGTCGAGGCCGCGATCGCCGACGACGGGGAGATCCTCATCCGCGGCGGGATCGTGATGCGCGGCTACTGGCAGAACGAGCAGGCCACCGCCGAGGCGATCGACGCCGACGGCTGGTTCCACTCCGGCGACCTCGGCGACATCGACGGCGACGGCTTCATCCGGATCACCGGGCGCAAGAAGGAGATCCTGGTGACCGCGGGCGGCAAGAACGTCGCCCCGGCGGTGCTCGAGGACCGGATGCGCGCCCACCGGCTGATCAGCCAGTGCATCGTCGTCGGTGACCAGCGGCCGTTCATCGGCGCGCTGATCACCCTCGACGAGGAGGCGCTGCCCGGCTGGCTGGAGTCCAAGGGCAAGCCGGCCGACACCAGGCCCGAGGCGCTCACCCAGGACGCCGACGTCCTCGCCGAGATCGAGACCGCCGTGGCCGAGGCCAACAAGGCGGTGTCGAGGGCCGAGTCGATCAAGAAGTTCCGGGTGCTCGCGTCGGACTTCACCGAGGCCAACGGGATGCTGACCCCGAGCCTGAAGCTCAAGCGGGCCGTGGTCATGAAGGAGTTCGACGACGAGGTCGAGGCCCTCTACCAGAGCTGAGCGCCGCTGAGCCCCGTCCCGCCGTGCGTGGGGCGGGGCTCAGCGCCGTCCGGGCTCGAGCAGGGCGGCGAACGTGTCGGCGATCGTCTTCCACGACCACCGCTGCTCCACCCACGCGCGGCCGGCCGCGCCCATCCGGCGGGCCCGGTCGGGGTCGTCGAGCAGACCGGCGATCGTCGCCGCCACCCCCTCCGGCGACCGGGGGTCGGCGACCACGTGGCCGGTCACGCCCTCCCGCACCGTCTCCGGCGCGCCCCCGGACGTCCCGGCCACGACCGGCCGCCCGCACGCGGCCGCCTCCAGGTAGACCATGCCCAGCCCCTCGACGTCCAGGCCGCCGCGGCGGGTGCGGCAGGGCATGGCGAACACGTCACCGGCCGCGTAGTGCGCGGGCAGCCGGTCCGGCGGCACCGGCCCGGTGAGGACGACGGAGTCCCCGAGTCCCCGCGCGGCGACGGCCCGGCGCAGCGAGGCCTCCAGCGGCCCGCCGCCGACGAGCAGCAGCCGGGCGTCGGGGTGGCGCTGCAGCACCCGGGGCCACCCGGCGACCAGCACGTCCTGCCCCTTGCGGGCGACCAGCCGGGAGACGCAGACGACGACGGGCGCCGCGCCCAGCCCGTACCGCTCCCGCACCGCCGCGCCGTCGGCGCCGGGGGTGAACAGGTCGACGTCCACCCCTGGCGACAGCTGGGCCATGCGGACCGCACCACCCAGCGCCGGCGCCAGCCGCTGGTGGGTGTACTCGCTGATGTAGGTGAGGACGTCGAGCCCGCCGGCGATCCGCCGCATCACCTGCCGCGCCCCCGGCAGGGCGACCCAGCCGGTCTCGTGGCCGTGGGTGGCCCCCACCAGGTGCCCGACACCGGCGGCCCGCAGCGCGGGGGCCAGCAGTCCGAGCGGCGCCGCGGCCCCGAAGAAGGCCGTGTCGCAGCCGTACCGCCGGGCCAGGTCGGTCGCGGCCCGCGCCGCGCCGGGGGTCGGCAGCAGCATCCCGGTCGGCCGGCGGACCACCGGGTAGGGCAGCGCGGCGTCGTACTGCTCCCACCCCGGCGACCGGGAGGCGAGCACGACCAGGGAGTCCGGCGGCCGCCGGGCCAGCAGCGACGCGACGAAGGTCTGGATGCCGCCCTGCCGCGGGGGGAAGTCGTTGGTGACGACGAGCGTCCTCACCCGGCCTCCTGCAGGCGCTGCCAGTCCTCGGCGAACGCCACCCGCTGCGGCCCGGTGGGGTGCGAGCCGAAGAACCACTGCCAGGCCGCGGGCGGGTCGGGGTCGGAGAGGTTGCTGGCGGCGAGCCGGTCCTGCATGGCGACGAAGGCGTCGGCGTCCCCGGTGAGGTCGAGCGCGTGCAGGTCGGCGCGGGCCTCGACGTGCCGGGAGACCAGGTTCTGCACCGGCGTGGCGACCAGCGAGCCCACGGCCACCAGCAGCAGGGCCAGCGGGACCACCCGCGGGTCGCCGGGGCCGTCCACCCCCGCCAGGCGCAGCAGCGGGGTCCACGACAGCAGCCAGCCCAGCGCCGCGACCGAGGCGGCCGCGCCGAGCGCGCCCATCAGCGTGCCGGTGAGGACGTCGTCGGCGCTGACGTGGCCGAGCTCGTGGGCCACGATCGACTCGATCTCGGCGTCGGGGAGCTGGTCGAGCACCGTGTCGTACACGACGATCCGCCGGGTCGAGCCGAAGCCGGAGACGTAGGCGTTGAGCGCCGTGGTCCGCCGGGAGGCGTCGGCGACGAGCACGTCCGCGACCGGGGTGCCGTTCTCCTCCGCCAGCTCGAGCAGGTCGGTGCGCAGCTGCCCGGCCGGGAGCGGGTCGAACCGGTTGAACGCCGGCTCGATGAGCACCGGGTAGAGGAAGGACCCGACGACGACGAACCCGGCCGCGACCAGCGCCGCCCAGGCCCACCAGGTGCCGGGGGCGTGCCGGGCCAGCCACACCAGCGCGAGCAGGACCCCTGCGGTGACCGCGGCCGAGATCGCGGTGGAGACGGCGACGTCGCGGAACCACAGCGCCCAGCTGCGGGTGGACAGCCCGTACCGGTGCCGCACCGTCTCCCCGTACGCGGCGAACGCGAGGGTGACCAGGCGGCCGGCCACCACGAGGGCGACCGTGCCGAGCAGCACCTGCCAGGCCCAGCCGCCGCCCAGCGGCCGGGCGACCGCGGTCACCAGCCCGCGGCCCAGCGGGGTCAGCGCCAGGACCGCGGACGCCACGAGGCTCAGCACCAGGGAGGCGAGGGAGGCCGGCCGGAGGGACGCGGCGAAGGACTCCGCCCGCTCGGCGACCCCCGGCGGCAGGCCCGCCCCCGGGCGGACCGGT
This sequence comes from Geodermatophilus sp. SYSU D00708, assembly GCF_054050115.1. Lineage (NCBI taxonomy): Bacteria > Bacillati > Actinomycetota > Actinomycetes > Geodermatophilales > Geodermatophilaceae > Geodermatophilus > Geodermatophilus sp. SYSU D00708. The sequence goes on from NZ_JBJGYS010000030.1 coordinate 11,164, forward strand.
GTGCGTCCCCCGGGCGGGTCGGGCAGCAGCGTCCACGGCGTCCGGACGACGATGACGACGACGAGCGCCACCCCGAGGACCACCGCGACCAGCAGCGCGGCCCGGCGGGCGCTCACCCGGCCGATCCTAGGAGGACCACCTGCCCCCCACCGTGTAAGGACCCCGTCCTCCTCACCCTTCGCCAGCTCAGGGCGGGACCCGGGACGGGGCCGGCGGCGGCCCGGCAGGGGGCCGCGGGGGTCCGGGGCGGGGCGCCAGCTGGCCCCGACAGGGGGCCGGACGCGCGTCGGGCCGGTGACCTCCGGGAGGTCACCGGCCCGCTGCCCTGCCGCCGGTCGCTAGGCGATGCGGCGCATGGCGGTGATGCCGCCCATCGAGTCCACGCCGACCACCTTGACCGGCTGGCCCGACGTGGAGGCGTGCACCATCTGGCCGTTGCCGATGTACATCGCCACGTGGCTGACCGGGCTGTAGTAGAAGATCAGGTCGCCCGGCTGCAGGTCGGCGCGGGACACCGCGCGGCCCATCGTCGACTGCATGCGGCTGGAGTGCGGCAGGCTGATCCCCGCCGCGGCGTACGCGTACTGGGTCAGGCCGGAGCAGTCGAAGGCGTTCGGCCCACCGGCGCCCCAGACGTAGGGGTCCCCGACCTGGGCGAGCGCGGTGTCGACGGCGGCCTGGGCCGAACCGCTGGCGGCGGGCGCCGGCGCGGGCGCGGCCACGGCCTGGCCGGCGTGGGCCGTGACGACCTCCTGCTGCTGCGGAGCCGACAGCGCCGCGTACTGCGCCTGGTAGTCGGCGATGTCCGCCTCGAGCTGCGCCTGGCGGGCGGTGACGTCGTCCAGGGTCGCCTGCGCCTGGACCCGGGCGGCGTCGGCCTCCTGCTGGGCCCGCTCGGCCGCGGCGGCGCTCTCGGCCACGTCGGCCAGGACGTCGTTGGTGTGGCCGGCGATCGCGTCGAGGGTGGCCAGCGACGACACGAAGTCCTCGGGCGAGTCGCTGGTCAACAGCAGGTCCAGCTCGTGCATCCCGTCACCGCTGGTGAACGCGGTGCGGGCGACCTGGCGGATCTGGCCGTCGAGGGCGCCGAGCTGCTCGCGGGCCGCCGCGGCTGCCTGGTCAGCGGCCTCGACCGCGGCCTGCTGCTGGGCCAGCGCCTCGCGGGCGTCGTTGACCTGCTCGGTGACGACCTCGAGGTCGTGTCCGGCCTGTGCGACGAGCTGGGCCGCCTGGGCGGCGCTCGCGGCGCGCTCCGGATCCGCGGCGGCGGTCCCCGGCAGGAGGGTGAGGGCGAGGGTCGCGGTGGCGCCCACGACGAGCCCGCGGCCGAGGCGGCGGGGCAGCGTCGGGCGGCGGAAGGCCACCGGGAGGTCGGAGTGGATCTGGTCGAGCGCATGCCCCAGGGCAGGGCGGGGGGTCGCCACGGTCGGCGGCTCTCCGTTTCTTCCTCAGCAACCGCCTACCGAGTTAGCTGACGGGTTCGGGCTGGGAAGACGTGCCCTATCTCTGCGCGCCGGCGGGCCGGCGCGTGTGCCCCGGCGGACCGGCGCACGCGAGAACTCACCCCAGTGCTGCGGTGGGTCCCCGGTTCCCCCTCGGCGCCACGGGGACGCGTCGGGCGATTCGGCGGTGCCCGGCCGAGGTCACCTCTCTGCGGGCGACGACCACCCGGTCGGACCGGCTCACCGTACGGGCGTGATGAAGTTGTGACAAATGGGGCCAGCGGGAACTGTGGGGACATCCACAGGATCGCCCGGCCCGACACGCCGCCGGGATGGACCCCGCGCCCGCCTGCGGGTGACCCGGCCGCACGGGCCGGGTCACCCGGTGCGCCGCCGGCCCCGCCCGGCCCCACCCGACCGCTCTTCCGGCTCGGCCTGGTGCCGCAGCGGCGGCACGAGACCACCCTCGGCCAGGGCCCTCACGGCGCGACGCTCCACCTCGTCGAACTCCACGACGACGCCCGGGCCCGGGACGACGCCGTCCCCGGTCGCGTCCGCGCCGCGCCGCGCGGTCATCGGCACGACGGTCGGGTCCTCGGTCCGCCAGCCCGGCGGCGCCCCCAGCAGCACGGTGACGACGCAGTCGGCACAGCCGGTGCCCCGCACGGTGCAGGTCTCGCAGTCGATCAACATGGCCCACTCCTCACCCGGCCGACCCCGGTCGTGGAGGCCCTCCATGGCCTCGGTCGGTCCGGCTGGCACGGTAGGGACGGCCACCGACAGTTCCGTGCGCCCGCGCGGTGCCCGCCGTCCGCGCGGCGTCCCGGGGCGGTCGCGATCCGGCCGGGACCCGGCGCGCGTCCCCGGGACTGTCACTGGCCCGACCTACCGTCCGCCCCGTGCCGTCCTCCCTTCCCCGGCAGGTGCCGCTCTCCCCCGCCCACCTGGCCGGGACGGCCGCGCGAGCCGCGGCGGGCCTCCCCCGCTACGAGCAGGCCACCATCGACGAGCTGGGCACCCCGCTCGCGGAGGTGACGTTCGTCGTCGTCGACCTGGAGACCACCGGGGGCTCCCCGAAGGACAGCGCGATAACCGAGATCGGCGCGGTGAAGGTCCGCGGCGGCCGGGTCCTCGGAGAGTTCCAGACCCTCGTCGACCCGGGCTGCGCGATCCCGCCCTACATCAGCGTGCTGACCGGCATCACCACGACGATGGTCGCGGCCGCCCCCCGCATCGGCGCGGTGCTGCCCAGCTTCCTGGAGTTCGCCCGGGGTGCCGTCCTCGTCGCCCACAACGCCCCGTTCGACCTGGGCTTCCTCAAGGCGGCCTGCGCGGAGAACGGCATCCCCTGGCCCGCGGCGGCCTCGGTCGACACCGCCGTCCTGGCCCGCCGGCTGCTCACCCGCGACGAGGTGCCCAACTGCAAGCTGGCCACCCTCGCGCCGTTCTTCCGCGCCGACGCCGAACCGTGCCACCGCGCCCTGGCCGACGCCCGCGCCACGGTCGACGTGCTGCACGGCCTCTTCGAGCGGCTGGGTCCCCTCGGCATCACCACGCTGGAGGAGCTCACCACCCTCAGCCGCCAGGTCGACCCGGAGCGGCTGCGCAAGCGCCACCTGGCCGACGCCGTCCCGACCGGCCCGGGGGTCTACGTGTTCCGCGGCCCGCGGGACGAGCCGCTCTACGTCGGGACGTCGAACGACCTGCGCAGCCGGGTGCGCAGCTACTTCACCGCCGCCGAGCAGCGCAGCCGGATCACCGAGATGGTCGCGCTGGCCCGGCGGGTCGACGCGATCCCCTGCGCGCACGACCTCGAGGCCGCCGTCCGGGAGCTGCGGCTCATCGCCGAGCACAAGCCGCGCTACAACCGGCGCTCCCGGTTCCCCGAACGGGCGCTGTGGGTGCGGCTCACCGACGAGCCCTTCCCGCGCCTGTCGGTGGTCCGCCGGGTGCGCCCCGGCGCCGGGGTGTTCCTCGGCCCCTTCCCCGACCGGCGGGCCGCGGACGCCGCCGTCGCCGCCGTCCACGAGTCGCTGCCGCTGCGCCAGTGCACCGGCCGGCTGTCGCTCAAGGTGCTCGGCACCGCCTGCGCGCTGGCCGGGATGGGCCGCTGCGGCGCGCCCTGCACCGGCGCCCAGTCGGTCGACGAGTACGCCGAGATCGCCGGCGTGCTGCGCGCCGCGGTCGCCGCCGACCCCGAGGCCCTGCTCGCACCGCTGCTGGCCCGCGTCGACAGGCTCGCCGCCCAGGAGCGCTACGAGGACGCCGCCGTGCTCCGCGACCGCGTGGCGGTGCTGGTGCGGGCGGTGCGCCGGCGCCAGCGGCTGGAGTCGCTGGCCGCGGTCGCCGAGCTGGTCCTCGCCCGCCCGGACGGCGAGGGCGGCTGGCAGCTGTCCGTCGTCCGCCGGGGCCGCCTGGTGGCCGCGGGCTGCGCGCCGCGGGGCGCCTCCGTTCGGGCCACCCTGGCCGGACTGCTGGCCACGGCCGAGACACCGCTGGGTCCGGACGACGAGCTGGCCGCCTCCGTCGACGAGACCGAACTGGTGCTGCGCTGGATGGAGAAGCCGGGCACCCGGCTGGTGCAGGTCACAGGCACCCTCGCCTGCGCCGCCCCGGGCACCGGGAGCTACACCGCGTTCCTCGACCGCGTGGAGGCCGGCCACGCCGACCGCGACCCGTTCGCCGACAGCCGGCCACTGGGCACGCGGGCCCGCCCCGACCGGGTCTCCCCCGGCTCGCGCGCCGCCGTCGGGCGGACCGGGGCCCGGCTAGCATCCCCGGCGTGATCACCGCCATCGTCATGATCGACGCGGCCACCGACTCGATCCCCGAGGTGGCCGAGGCCGTCGCCGACCTCGAGGGCGTCAGCGAGGTCTACTCGGTCGCGGGGGACGTCGACCTCATCGCGGTGGTGCGGGTCCGCGAGTTCGAGCAGGTGGCCGACGTCGTGGCCGGCCGCATCAACAAGGTCCCCGGCGTCCTGGAGACCGGCACGCACATCGCGTTCCGCGCGTACAGCCGGCACGACCTCGAGGCGGCCTTCTCCATCGGCTTCGACTCCGCCGACTAGCTCCTTCAGCCGCGCAGTGACCGGCTGACGCTCACCCAGCGCTCGAGCTGCTCCTGCGCGCGCCCGTCGTCGACCGCCGCCGCGGCCCGCTCCACCCCGGTCGCGAGGACGTCGTGCAGCCGCCCGGCCCGCTCGTCGAACGAGGCGAGCGCGGCGGCGGCGTTGAGCAGCACCGCGTCGCGGACCGGCCCTCGCTCCCCGGCCACCACCCGCCGGAAGACGTCGGCGTTGAACGCCGGGTCCCCGCCGCGCAGCGCCCCGGGCGGAGGGGTCTCGATGCCCAGCGCCGTGGGGTCGAGCCGGTCGGGCTCGACCTGCCCGTCGCGGACCACCCACACCGACGAGGTGGTGGTGGTCGTGAGCTCGTCGAGGCCGTCGTCCCCCCGGAACACCAGGCCCCGCATCCCCCGCCCGGCCAGGACGGCGGCCAGCACCGGCGCCATCCGGGCGTCGGCACAGCCGATGGCGGCGGCCACCGGCCGCGCCGGGTTGGCCAGCGGGCCCAGGAAGTTGAAGACCGTCCCGACGCCCATCTCCCGGCGCGGGACCGCGGTGTGCCGGAACCCCGGGTGGAAGACGGGGGCGAAGAAGAAGCCGATCCCGGCCTCCCGCACGCAGGCGGCCACCGCCTCCGCCGGGAGGTCGATCACCACCCCGAGCGCCTCGAGGACGTCCGCCGCCCCGGACGACGACGACGCCGCCCGGTTGCCGTGCTTGGCGACCGGCACCCCGGCCGCCGCCGTCACCACCGCGGCCATCGTGGAGATGTTGACGGTGTGCGCCTGGTCCCCGCCGGTGCCGACGATGTCCACGCACGCCAGCGGGAGGTCCACCGGCGTGGCCCGCTCCAGCATGGTGGCCGACAGCCCGGCCACCTCCTCGGGCGACTCACCCTTGGCGCGCAGCGCGATGGCGAACGCAGCGATCTGCGCCGGGGTGGCCTCACCGGCCATGACCTCGCGCATGGCCCAGGCCGCCTCGTCGACGCCGAGGTCCTCGCCCGCCAGCAGCCGGGTGAGCAGCGCGGGCCAGGTGGGCGTGCCGACGGTCACCGGCGCGTCGCCGGCCGGCGTCCCACCCGGTCCCGCAGCAGGTCGGCGACGACGGACGGCGCGGTCAGCGGGTCGATCGGGAACGGCAGCGTCGCGTCGGCCAGCGACCAGTGCGCCAGCCAGCGGTCGGGCTGCCGGGCGATGAGCACGCAGACGGCGGGCCGGTCGGCCACCTCGACGGTCAACTGACGGCTCAGCGCCAGTCCCCCGGTCGGCTGCGCCTCGCCGTCGAGGATGCACAGGTCGACGCCGCCGCCGTCCACGGCCTCGACGACCTCCTCGCCCGTGGCGCACTCCACCCACGTCAACGGGCCGACATCGGCCGCCGGCCGCCGTCCCACCGCGGTGCGGACGGCGGCCCGGACCTCGGGCCGGGAGCTGTAGACGAGGACGGTTGCCGGTGCGTCGCTCACGGCCGCAGCCTAGTGGCAGGTCGCACCGCTCCCGGGGACCGCGCGGCGCAGGTATCGGGGAGGTCACGGAGCCGCCACACCCGCCACCCGCGGTCGTGGGGTCGCCGGAGGCGATGCCATGATGACCTCGTGACAACGGCTCCCGTGGCGAGCGGCACCTTCGACACCTCCCGGGTGCACTCCCTGACCCGACCGAACATGGTCAGCGTCGGCACGATCATCTGGCTCTCGAGCGAGCTGATGTTCTTCGCCGGACTGTTCGCCATGTACTTCACCGCGCGCGCCCGGGCCACCGAGGGGTGGCCACCGGAGCCGACCGAGTTGAACCTGCCCTACGCGCTGGTCTTCACGATCATCCTCGTGGCGTCCTCGGTCACCTGCCAGCTCGGCGTGTTCGCGGCGGAGAACGGCAACGTCTACGGCCTGCGCCGCTGGTTCACGATCACCTTCGTCATGGGCCTGGTCTTCGTGCTCGGCCAGGCCAACGAGTACCGGGTCCTGGTCGTCGACCACGCGACGACGATCTCCAGCTCGACGTACGGCTCGGTGTTCTACCTGACGACGGGCTTCCACGCGCTGCACGTGATCGGCGGCCTCATCGCCTTCGTCTACTTGCTCATCCGGTCCACCATGGGCCGGTTCACGCCGGCACAGGCGACCTCGGCCATCGTGGTCTCCTACTACTGGCACTTCGTCGACGTCGTGTGGGTCGGGCTCTTCGCCACGATCTACCTGATCCGCTAGGGAACCGGTGTCTTCCACGAACCCGCAGTCCGACGCCCAGCCCGACGCCGAGGCGCCGCGCAGCCGCGCCCGCTGGTCGCGACGTCCCGCTGACGGCACCCCCGCTGCCGCCGCCCGCGCCCGCCGTCGGTCGAAGCACCGCCGCCGCGTGGTCAACGTGGCCGGCCTCATGGCCGCCCTCGTGCTGACCGGCACGCTGTACTCGGCGCTGTCGCCGGCGTACGCGAGCGACGAGGGCACCGCCAGTGAGTCCTCGGCCGAGGCGGCCGGCCGCGAGCTGTACGAGCGCAGCTGCATCACCTGCCACGGCGAGAACCTCGAGGGCGTGGAGAACCGCGGTCCGTCGCTGATCGGCGTCGGCGAGGCGGCCGTCTACTTCCAGGTGCACACCGGCCGCATGCCACTGGTGCGCCAGGAGGCGCAGGCCCCCGACAAGCCGGCCGTCTTCTCCGACGAGGAGATCGACCAGCTGATGGCCTACGTCCAGGCCAACGGCGGCGGCCCGACCCTCCCCTCCGGCGACCTGCGCGACGGCGACCTGGCCCAGGGCGGCGAGCTCTTCCGGCTCAACTGCTCGTCCTGTCACAACTTCGTCGGCGAGGGCGGCGCACTCTCGTCCGGCAAGCGGGCGCCGAGCCTGAACGACACGACCGACATGGAGCTCTACACGGCGATGCTGACCGGGCCGGAGAACATGCCGGTCTTCGGGGACAACCAGCTGACCCCGGAGGAGAAGCGGTCGATCATCAACTACGTCCAGACCATCAAGGCCCAGGCCGACCCCGGTGGTGCGGGCATCGGCCGGCTCGGCCCGGCGGCCGAGGGCGTGGTCATCTGGGTCGTCGGCATCAGCGTCCTGCTCTTCGGGATCTTCTGGATGGGGAGCAAGGCGTGACCGGACCCGCCCGCTCCCGAGCGAACACAACCCAACCAACGCTGACCCCCTGCTGGGGGCACCTCCCGCTTGCGGGGGACGGCGAGGAGGAAGCGTGACCACGCGCGAGACCCGCCCCGGATCCACCGGCGGCGCGGACGCCCCCGGGCCGCACGTCGGCGGTCCGGACGACGACTACACCCCCGAGCAGCTCGCGGCGATGCCGCGGGAGGAGCTCGACCGCCTCGGCGCCAGCTACGACGACGTCCAGGTGCTCCACGTCGACCCGGGCCCCGAGCCCGGCTCGCCGGTGGAGCGGCGCGCCGTCCGTCAGGTCGGCCTCGCGTTCGCCCTGGCCGGCGTGGCCGCCCTCCTCTTCGTGGTCGTCTACGTCGGCTCCGGGTGGTTCCTCCCCGACTGGCACTGGGACATCACCGAGCGCGGCTGGAGCGCCCTGTTCACGCCGCTGCTGGGGGCCCTCATGGGGCTGTCTCTGGCGCTGGTCGGGGTCGGGCTCGTCCTCTACACCAAGAAGCTGCTGCCGCACGAGACGGCGGTGCAGGACAAGCACGACGGCTCCCACTTCGACCGGGTCACCACCGCGGCCACCCTCGTCGGCGGCCTGCACAACAGCGGCCTGGCCCGCCGCAAGCTGATCAGCCGCTCGCTGCTGTTCATGGGCGGCGGTCTCGGCCTGATGCTGCTCATGCCCCTGGGCGGCCTGATCAAGAACCCGAACAAGGGCAACCCGCTGGGCACCACGAGCTGGGCGCAGGGCGTCCGCCTCGTCCGCGACGACGGCACCCCGATCCGTCCCGGCGACCAGGAGCCCGGCTCGATGGAGACCGTCTTCCCGGCGGTCCCCGGCGGCAACCGGGAGTCCGACGCCGCGACGATGCTCTTCCGGCTCCGGCCGGAGCAGGTGGCCGTCGACCGGCCGCGTGCCGGGCAGGACGACTTCGGCTACGGCGACTACGTCGCCTACTCCAAGATCTGCACCCACGCCGGCTGCCCGGTGTCCCTGTACGAGCAGGAGACCAGCCGGATCCTCTGCCCCTGCCACCAGTCGCAGTTCGACATCACGCAGGGCGCCAAGCCGGTCTTCGGCCCGGCCACCCGCCCGCTGCCCCAGCTGCCGATCACGGTCGACGACGAGGGCTTCTTCGTGGCACGCAGTGACTACATTGAGGCTGTAGGCCCCACCTACTGGAACCGGGAGCGCATCTGATGGCTCGCACCGCCACCGCGCCGGGTCTCCCCACGTCGCGGATCGGCAAGGCCGCCGTCGAGTTCGACGACCGCCTGATCGTCGCCGGTCCGCTGCGCCGGACCCTGAACAAGGTCTTCCCGGACCACTGGTCGTTCCTGCTCGGGGAGATCGCGCTCTACGCGTTCGTCATCCTGCTCCTGACCGGCACCTACCTGACCTTCTTCTTCGACGCCTCCATGCGCGAGGTCGTCTACGAGGGCAGCTACGCGCCGCTGCGGGGCGTGGAGATGTCGGCGGCCTACGAGTCGACGCTGGGGCTGTCCTTCGACGTCCGCGGTGGGCTCTTCATCCGCCAGGTGCACCACTGGGCGGCGCTGCTCTTCGTCGCCGCGATCGTCGTGCACCTGCTGCGCATCTTCTTCACCGGCGCCTTCCGCCGGCCGCGCGAGACCAACTGGCTGATCGGCGTCGTGCTGCTGATCCTGGCCATCGCCGAGGGCTTCGCCGGCTACTCGATCCCCGACGACCTGCTGTCCGGCACCGGCCTGCGGATCATGTCGGCGATCATCCTGTCCATCCCGGTGATCGGCACCTGGGCGCACTGGGCGGTCTTCAACGGCGACTACGTCGGCGAGTTCATCGTCGGGCGGCTCTACATCGCCCACGTCCTGCTCATCCCGGCGATCATGCTCGCGCTCATCGCCGTCCACCTGCTGGTGCTGGTCAAGCAGAAGCACACCCAGTTCCCCGGCCCGGGCCGGACCGAGCACAACGTCGTGGGCAACCGGCTCTTCCCGACCTTCGCGGGCAAGGCGACCGGCCTGTTCTTCATCGTGTTCGGTGTCTGCGCCGCGCTCGGCGGTCTCGTGCAGATCAACCCGGTGTGGCTGTGGGGCCCGTACAACCCGGCGCAGGTCTCCTCGGCGTCCCAGCCCGACTGGTACGTCATGTTCCTCGACGGGACGTCGCGGCTGTTCCCGGCCTGGGACCTCAACCTCCCCGGGAACTACACGATCCCGGCGCTGTTCTGGCCGACGGTCGTCGTCGCGGGCATCATCTTCACGGTCCTTGCGCTCTACCCGATGATCGAGCGCGCGCTCACCAAGGACACCGCGTCGCACCACCTGCTCCAGCGCCCCCGCGACGTGCCCGTGCGGACGTCGCTGGGCGTCATGGCCCTCACGTTCTACGTGGTGCTGCTGCTCTCGGGCGGCAACGACGTCATCGCCGACAAGTTCGACATCAGCCTGAACGCGATGACCTGGGCCGGCCGCATCGGCATCATCATCCTGCCGCCCATCGCGTACGTGCTGACCTACAGGATCTGCCTCGGCCTGCAGCAGCACGACCGCGAGGTGCTCGAGCACGGCATCGAGACGGGCGTCATCCGGCGGCTGCCGCACGGTGAGTTCATCGAGGTGCACCAGCCCCTCGGTCCGGTCGACGACCACGGCCACGGCCTGCTGGCCTACGGCGGCGCTCCGGTGCCCAAGCGGATGAACCAGGTCGGTGGCGCCCGCCGGGCCATCCGCGGCTTCTTCCGCCCCATCGAGGAGCCGGCGCGGGTCGAGCTCGAGCAGCAGCACGAGGAACACGGCCTGGCCGCGGCCGAGGCCGACCGGGAGCTCACCGCTTCCGGGCGTCCCTCCGAGGGCGGCCGGCCGCAGGAGCCGCGCGACTGACCGCAGCGCACCACCACGAAGGGCCCCGACGGATCTTCCGCCGGGGCCCTTCGCGTTGCCGGGTACCGGGTGGGCGGACCGGCTCCGGCCCCGGTCAGGACCCGCTCCCGACCCGCCCCTCGACCGCCGTCGCACCGGCTGGGAGCGCTCCTGCCGCCTGGGACCGCCGTGGCCGGGCTCTCGGTCTCCCTGACCGTCCGCGCGCGCCGAGAGCCCCAGTGAGCCGCTTCCCACCCCGCGCCGGCCCACGGACATCCCGCGCCGCCGCGTACACCGACGCTCCGCTGTCGGTGCAGCCGGTCCCCTAGCCCGTCTGTGGCGCCGGTCGCCCGGCCCGGGCGGAGCCCACCGCCCCGCCCGTCGGTCCTGGGCCACCCGCGCAGTGCCGCGGCCCCTCCGGCGGCTCCCGGGTCCGGACGCGGTGGAGCGCACGACAGGGGCGTGCCCACGCCCCTGTCGCGGTCGTCGGCGCGGACACAGCCGGTCCCGTGGCGTGACCGCGCCGGTGAGGGCGGTGTCCTCCCCATCCCGGGGACGGGCCGCGCGGGAAACGACGAGGGCCCCTCCCCGCCGGAACGGAGAGGGGCCCTCGTGGAAGGCGCGGGGAGCGTCAGCCGTGCGCGTTCTGCCCGACGTAGTACTCGAACAGCAGCCCGCCGATGGTGATCAGCAGCGCTGCGGCCGCGATCGCGATGAGCCAGGCGTAGAAGAAGGCCAGGGCGACACCCATCAGGCCGGCCGACAGCGCGATGCCGAAGGGCCAGTAGCTGCTGGGGCTGAAGAAGCCGAGCTCACCGGCGCCGTCGGCGATGTCGGCGTCCTTGCGGTCCTCCGGGCGGGCGTCGATGCGGCGCGACACGAACCAGAAGAACCCGCCGATGAGGAACGTCAGGCCACCGGAGAGCACGAGCGCCGTGGTGCCGATCGGCTCGCGGGCCCAGAACCCGTAGACCACCGCCATCGCGATGCAGAAGACCCCGATGACGTTGAAGATGAGCGCTTCGACCTTCACGGCCGTCCCTCCTGGTGCGTGGTGGAGCCCTGGCGGGAGCGCCGGTCAGCCATCGGCCCGCTGGGGGTCGCTGACGGTGTCCCAAGCCGAGGTCGTCTGGGCCTCACCGGGCTGGCCGATGCTCTCCAGCGCGTCGAAGGTGCTCAGCCCCGACTCGCGGGCGGCGAGGTACGCGTCGTAGTCCGTCGGCGAGACGGCGCGCACCTCGAAGTTCATGTACGCGTGGTACGTGCCGCACAGCTCGGCGCAGCGCCCGACGAAGGCGCCCTCCTCGCGGATGGTCACCTCGAAGACGTTGTCGCGGCCGTTCTCGTTGCCCGGGATGACGTCGAGCTTGAAGAGGAACTCCGGCACCCAGAACGAGTGGATGACGTCGGCCGAGGCGACCTCGAACCGGATGGTCTCGTCGGTCGGCAGGACGAGGATGGGGATCTCGTCGGTGCTGCCCACCGTGTTGACCGGCTCGCCGTCCTGCCCGGTGGTCTCGGGGTAGACGAACTGCCAGTTCCACTTGAAGGCGTTCACCGCGACGGTCACGTCGGGGTCGTCACTGCGCTCCTGGACCCGGTTCTGCGTCACGACGGTGAAGAAGAACAGCCCGGCGATGATGAGGAACGGGATGATCGTGTAGACGATCTCCAGCGGCAGGTTGTACGCCGTCTGCTTGGGGAGCTCGTCGCTGCGCTTCCGGTGGGCGACGACCGACCAGAGGATGAGCGCCCACACCAGGATGCCGATGACGAGCGCCGCGATGACCGACCAGATCCACAGGTCACGCATCGCGAAGGCCTCGTCGGTGATCCCGTTGGGCCACCCCCAGCGCCAGAACTCGTTGTTGGGCGTGCACCCGGTGAGGGTGGCCACCCCCAGGAGACCGAGCGCGGAGCCCCGCGCGAGCCTGCTGCCTCGAGCCACTGCTCGCTGCCTCCTCGTTCCCCGCCCCGACTCCCGGGACGGTCTCTCCCGGCCCGCCGTCCACCGGTACGCGGCGGACGACTCCTGTGCCGACCACAGTCTGCGGCGAGACTATCCGACCCCGCAGCGCGGCCGACCACCGGAGACGGGGTCCCGGCGGGTCGCGCCGCCCGGGGGCCGGACGGCGGTGCCGCGGGGCTCCTCCCGACGCCGACGACACCGTGGTGAGCCCCCTCACCGCCGACCCCGCGGGCAGGGTCGCGGCGGTTACAGTCGAGGCCGTGTGGACCCGGCTGCTGACCCCCAGGTGGGTGTTGCTGCACCTGCTGGTGGCCGCACTGTTCGTGGCCACCTTCTTCCTCGGCTACTGGCAGCTGACCAAGGCCGAGGCGGGCGGCGGCGCGGTGAACTGGAGCTACGCCCTGCAGTGGCCGCTGTACGGGTTCATGGGGCTGTTCTTCTACATCCGCATGGTCCGGGACGAGCTGCGGCGCGACCCGGACGAGGACGAGCCGGGCAACGCCTTGGTCCTGTACCAGCGGCCCCGGATCGACACGACCGGCGATCCGGAGCTGGCGGCGTACAACGCCTACCTCGCGGAGCTGAACGCGAAGGCGCTGGGCCAGCGGAGCACCGATGGCCGCTGAGCAGACCCGTTCACCCAGCCCACTCCCCCGCGCTCTGGCCCGCCGCGTCGGGCAGGGCGTCCCCGCAGCCCTCCTCCGGTACCGCGTCATGGCCTGGATCGTCGGTCTGCTGCTGATCGCCCTGATCCTCGTCGCGGTGCCCATCAAGTACCTCGGCGGCGTCGACGAGCCGGTAGCCGTCATCGGGACGCTGCACGGCTGGCTCTACGCCATCTTCTTCGTGACCGCCTGCGACCTGGCCCTCCGCGCCCGCTGGACGCTCAAGGGCTCGGTGCTCGTGCTGGTCGCGGGCACCATCCCGATCCTGTCCTTCGTCGCCGAGCGGATCGCGACCCGCAAGACCCGCGCCGGCGAGCGCGTCTGACCCCGTCCCGGCCCCGCGGCCGGGACTCGAGCCGACCCCCGGAGACCTGCGCCTCATGTGCGGCCTGCTGGCCTACCTGTCCACCGACGCCGACCGGGTCGGCGACTCCCACGTGACGGGCGTCCAGGACGCCCTGCACTGCCTGCACCACCGCGGGCCCGACGACACCGCGGTGTGGTCGGACTCCCGCGTGGTGCTCGGCTTCAACCGGCTGTCGATCATCGACCTCGAGGGCAGCCCGCAGCCGCTCCCCTACGCCGGGGACCGCTACCGGATCCTGTTCAACGGCGAGATCTACAACTACCTCGAGCTGCGCGAGGAACTGGCCGCCGCCGGCGCGGAGCTCACCACGCACGGCGACACCGAGACCATCGTCGCCGGCTACCACCTGTGGGGTCAGGACGTCGTCCGCAGGCTGCGCGGCATGTTCTCCTTCGTCATCTGGGACACCTCCACCCGGACGGCGTTCGGTGCCCGCGACCCCTTCGGCATCAAGCCGCTGTTCACCGCCCGGCTCGCCGACGGCGGGCTGGTCTTCAGCTCGGAGAAGAAGGCCGTGCTGGAGATGCTGGGCGGCAGCGAGGCGGCCGGCGGGGTGGACCCGGCGTCGCTCCAGCACTACCTGACACTGCAGTACGTCCCCGAGCCGGCGACGCTGCACCGGGGCATCCGCCGCATCGAGAGCGGCACCAGCTTCACCGTGGTGGACGGCGAGCTGCACACCAGCCGCTACTTCCACCCGGCCTTCCGCCCGCAGCCGGTGACCAAGGGCCGGGAGCAGGACCTCTACGACCGCATCGCCGCGGCCCTCGACGAGTCGGTCGCCAAGCACATGCGCGCCGACGTCACCGTGGGCTCGTTCCTTTCCAGCGGCATCGACTCCACCGCGATCGCGGCGCTGGCCCACCGGTACAACCCCGACCTGCTCACCTTCACGGTGGGCTTCGAGCGGGAGTCGACGTCCGAGGTGGACATCGCCGCGGAGTCCGCGGCCACCCTCGGGGTGAAGCACGTGCCGGTGGTCATCGACGCCGAGCAGTTCGCCGCGGCCATCCCCGAGGTGGTCTGGTACCTCGACGACCCGGTCGCCGACCCGGCGCTCGTGCCGCTGTACTTCGTGGCCCGCGAGGCCCGCAAGCACGTCAAGGTGGTGCTCTCCGGCGAGGGCGCCGACGAGCTCTTCGGCGGCTACACGATCTACCGGGAGCCGCTGAGCCTGGCCTGGGCCGAGCGGCTCCCGCAGTTCGCCAAGCGTGCGATGGCCGGCGTCTCCGGGCGGCTGCCCGAGGGGATGCGCGGCAAGGACCTGCTGCGCCGGGCGTCGATCCCGCTGGAGGAGCGCTACTACGGCAACGCGCGGAACTTCTCCCCCGCCGAGCTGGCCGCACTCATGCGCGGCCACGACGCGGACCTGTCCCACGTCACGGTCACCGAGGACCTCTACCGGCAGACCCGCGAGGCCGGCTACGACGACGTGACGGCCATGCAGTACGTCGACCTGTTCACCTGGTTGCGCGGGGACATCCTGGTCAAGGCCGACAAGATGACCATGGCCAACTCCCTCGAGCTGCGGGTGCCCTTCCTCGACCCCGAGGTGTTCGCGCTGGCCAGCACCATCCCGCTCGACGAGCGCGTCCCGCGGGGCGGCTCCGGGGACCGGGCGGGGGCCACCAAGTACGCGCTGCGCCGCGCGATGGAGCAGATCGTCCCGCCGTCGATCCTGCACCGGCGCAAGCTCGGCTTCCCCGTGCCGACGGCGGACTTCCTCGCCGGCCCCCTGCACGAGTGGGCGCGCGAGATGGTCGTCGCCAGCCAGACCGACGAGTGGCTCGACCGCGCGCACGTCCTCGGGCTGCTCGACCGGCTGCGCCAGGCGGAGGTGCCCAGCAAGCGCATCGCCCGCCAGGTGTGGGAGGTGCTGGTCTTCATGGTCTGGCACGGGATCTTCGTCGAGGAGCGGATCCGCCCGGAGATCCCCGAGACCGTCTACCCGGTCAGGCTCTGAACACGACAGTGCCCGGTCCCCGAGAGGGACCGGGCACTGTGTCGTTCAGTCGTGGCGGCTCAGTGGAAGGAGTCGCCGCAGGCGCAGGAGCCCTGCGCGTTCGGGTTGTCGATCGTGAAGCCCTGCTTCTCGATCGTGTCGACGAAGTCGATCACGGCGCCACCGAGGTAGGGGCCGCTCATCCGGTCGACGATGACCTCGACGCCACCGAACTCGTAGGTCTGGTCGCCGTCGAGGAATCGCTCGTCGAAGAAGAGCTGGTAACGCAGGCCGGAGCAGCCGCCGGGCTGGACGGCGATGCGCAGCCGCAGGTCGTCGCGGCCCTCCTGGTCGAGCAGCGCCTTGACCTTCGAGGCGGCGGGGTCGCTCAGGATCACGCCGGTCGCTGCGGTGTCCTGCACCGTCATGTTGGTTGTCCTCCCACGTTCGAGGGTGCCTGCTGCGGCACGTCCTGCAGCACGTCAACACCGCCGGAGCGGAGCGTCTTCCCACTGTACGGCGCGGATGCCCGCAGGAACCGGGGACGACGGAGGTCACACGTAGACTCGGGGCGTGAAGCTCCGCCTGCCCGGGCGCAAGGACCGCGCCGAGACCGCGCCCGCCGCCGACGACGACCTCGCCACCCAGCTGGTGAAGGCCTCCGGCAAGGGCCGGCCCACACCCAAGCGCAGCGAGGCCCAGGGTCGCCGTCCCGGGCCTCCCCCGCCGCCTCCCACCACGCGCAAGGAGGCCTACAAGCGGATGCGCGAGCAGCAGGCCGCCCAGCGCACCGCCGCCCGCTCCGGGGCGCTGCGCGGCGATGACAGCTACCTGCCCGTCCGCGACCGCGGTCCGGTGCGCAAGCTCGTGCGCGACGTCGTCGACGCCCGGCGCAACGCCGGCAGCTTCTTCCTCGTCGTGGCCGCGCTCGTGCTGGCGGGCTACTTCATCCCCAACCCCGCGGTGCAGAGCTACACGGTCTTCGTGTGGTTCCTCTTCTTCCTGGTGATCATCGTCGACTCGGTCTTCCTCGGCCGGCGGATCAAGAAGAAGGTGCTCGAGCGCTTCCCGGGCCAGGACCACAAGATGCGGGGGCTGATCTGGTACGGCGTCAGCCGGGCCACGATGGTCCGCCGCTGGCGCTTCCCCAAGCCCGAGGTGGCACTCGGCGCCGACGTCTGACGGCCCCGTCCGGAGGCTCGCGCCGAGCCCGCGAGGCGTGAGGAGGACGGGTCCTTATAGCGTCGGGATCCGTGGAATTCCGACGACTGGGCCGTTCCGGCCTGACCATCTCCGCGATCGCCTACGGCAACTGGCTCACGCACGGCGGCCAGGTCGAGGAGGACGCCGCACACGCCTGCGTGCGGGCCGCCCTCGACGCCGGCATCACCACGTTCGACACCGCCGACGTCTACGCCGGCACCCGCGCCGAGTCGGTGCTCGGCCGGGCGCTGGCCGGTCAGCGCCGCGAGGGCCTGGAGGTCTTCACCAAGGTCTACTGGCCCACCGGCCCCGGACAGAACGACCGCGGGCTGAGCCGCAAGCACATCGTCGAGAGCTGCCACGCGTCGCTGCGCCGGCTGCAGACCGACTACGTGGACCTCTACCAGGCGCACCGGTACGACCCCACGGTGCCCCTGGAGGAGACGATGACCGCCTTCGCCGACCTCGTGCGGGCGGGCAAGGTCCTCTACATCGGCGTCTCCGAGTGGCGCGCCGACGAGATCGCCGCGGGTGCCGCCCTGGCGCGCGACCTTGGCGTCCAGCTGATCAGCAACCAGCCGCAGTACTCGATGCTGTGGCGGGTCATCGAGGACGAGGTCGTCCCCACCTCCGAGAAGGAGGGACTGTCGCAGATCGTGTGGTCGCCGCTGGCGCAGGGTGTGCTCACCGGCAAGTACCTGCCCGGTCAGCAGCCCCCGAGCGACAGCCGCGGCGGGCACGCGGAGGCCGGCGGGTCGATGCAGCGGTTCCTCCGGGACGACGTCCTGACCCGCGTGCAGGAGCTGCGGCCGATCGCCGAGGGCCTGGGCCTGTCCATGGCCCAGCTCGCAGTGGCCTGGGTGCTGCAGAACGAGAACGTGGCCGCCGCGATCATCGGCGCCACGCGGCCGGAGCAGGTGCAGGACAACGTCCAGGCGGCCGGGGTGCGGCTGGACGCCGACGTCCTGGCGCGGATCGACGAGGTGCTCAGCGACGTCGTCGAGCGCGATCCCGCCAAGACCGCCCGCGGCTGACGCCGCTGCGGAGTGGGAGGGCGCGGATCACGCGTCCCTCCCACTCCGCATCAGGTGGCGGCCAGCCCCATCGGGCCGTAGACCTCCTGGTCGCCGTCGAAGAGCGTGACCGTGGCCACGCCGCGCTCGAGCAGCACCCGCCAGTGCTCGCCGAGCCACGACTCCGCATCGCCCTGGTTCTCCGAGTCCGGGACGACGACACCCACCGACTCCGCGTCGACCTCCGCCCCCGAGGGGTCCTCCAGCCGCCAGTACCAACCCATGCCGCCGAGGCTAGTGACCCGGCCGGCCGTTGCCGGAGTGCGACCCGACCCCGGGTTACCCCGGCCAGCGTCGCGGGCATGTGGAGTCATCGACCGTCCAGACCAGGACCGGAGGACCGATGACCCAGCCCGCCACGGGTGCGACCCGCGCGACCGCACCCCCACCCACCCCCGAGGACGCCTCGACCGGCCAGCTCATCGGCCAGCTCACCGAGCAGATCTCCCGGCTGGTCCGCGACGAGGCCCGGCTCGCACAGGCCGAGGTCACGCAGAAGGCCAAGCGGCTGGGTGTCGGCGCGGGCCTGTTCGGCGGCGCGGGGCTGTTCGCCTTCCTCGGCGCCGCCGCCATGGTGGCCACCGCGATCCTCCTGCTGGACCTCGCGCTGCCGGCCTGGGCGGCGGCGCTGATCGTCACGGTGGTGCTGTTCCTGGTCGCCGGCGTCCTGGCCCTGGTCGGCAAGAAGGACGTGCAGAAGGCCACGCCGCCGGTGCCGACCCAGGCGATCGCGAGCACCAAGGCCGACATCGCGACGGTGAAGGAGAGTGCACGCCGGTGAGCACCCCGACCAGCTCCGGGGCGGACGACACCGCCCCGCGCGACCCCGACGCCATCAAGGCCGACATCGAGGCCACCCGCGAGCAGCTCAGCCGCACCGTCGACGAGCTCTCGCACCGCCTCGACGTCCCGGCCCGCGCCCGGGAGGGCGCCTTCCGCGCCCGGGACACCGCCGTCGAGACCTACCGCGAGAGCCCGCCCACCGTCATCGGCGCCGGCGCCGGCCTGGCCTCCCTCGTCGGGCTGGTCCTCTGGCGCAGTAGGACCAAGGACCGCCGGAAGGCGGCGCGAGCGGCCAGGCGTGAGGTCAAGGCCGTGGCCGCACGCCGCGCCGCCGCTCAGAAGGCCGCCCGCAAGGCAGCGGCGAAGAGGTCGAAGGAGGCCCGCCGGGCCGCCAAGGCCAAGCAGGCCCGCCGGGCCGCCAAGGTGAAGAAGGCCCGCCGGGCCGCGAGGAGGACGAAGTGAGCAGCAAGGGAGCCAAGCTCGTCTACCGCCCGATCGGCCTGCTCGGCGGCATCCTCGCCGGCGTCGTGTCCGGCGCGATCTTCAAGCAGGTGTGGAAGCGGGTCTCCCACGAGGAGGACGCACCCGACGCCCTGCAGAGCGAGTACCGGATGCGGGAGGTCGTGCTCGCCGCCGCCCTGCAGGGCGCGATCTTCGCAGCGACCAAGGCCGCCATCGACCGGCTCGGTGCCCGCGGGTTCACCAAGCTGACCGGCAGCTGGCCGGGCGACTGACGTGTCCGGCACCCGATCACACGACAGCGCGGTCGACCGCATCCGCCAGCGGGTCGAGGAGAAGGCGGCCCGGCGAGCGGCCGCGGCCGAGGCCGCCCGTCAGGGCACCGGACAGGGCAGCGGGGAGCGCGGCCGCCCCGACCCCGCTCCCGGGGCACACGGTGGCCTCGACGAGCGGTCGCTGCCGGGGATCAACGCGGAGAAGCCGACCCAGATCCCGCTGCGCGGCTGGAAGCAGGTCGTCAAGCGGGCCTGGGCGGAGAACAAGGCCGACAACATGCCGATCATCGCCGGCGGCGTCGCCTTCTTCGGCTTCCTGGCGATCTTCCCCGCGCTGATCGCCGCGATCTCGCTGTACGGCCTGGTCGCCTCTCCGGAGACGGTGGCCCAGCAGGTCGAGGACCTCTCGGCGCAGTTGCCGGAGAGCGCCTCGGACACCATCGGGACCCAGCTCAACGCCGTCGTCCAGAACAGCGGCGGCGCGCTGACCGTCGGGCTGATCGTGTCCATCCTCGCGGCGCTGTGGAGCGCCTCCGGCGGTGTCGGCAACCTGATGACGGCGGTGAACCTGGCCTACGACGAGGTGGAGACCCGCGGCTTCGTCAAGCAGAAGGCGGTTTCGCTCCTGCTGACCTTCGGCGCCATCGTCTTCGTCCTGGTCGCGTTCGCGCTGCTCGCCGTCGTCCCGGCGGTGCTCGAGGCGCTGCCCCTGGGGGTGGTGGGGACCATCCTCGCCCAGGTGGTCCGGTGGGTGCTGCTGCTCGCCGTCTTCGCCGGCGGGCTGGCCGTGGTGTACCGGGTCGCGCCCGACCGCGACGCGCCTCGGCTGCGCTGGGTGAGCCTGGGGTCGATCTTCGTCACCATCGTGTGGGCGATCGTCAGCGTGGGGTTCAGCTTCTACGTCGACAACTTCGGGTCCTACAACAAGACCTACGGTGCGATCGCCGGCGTCATCGTGTTGATGCTGTGGCTGTACCTCACCTGTTACCTGGTCCTGCTCGGTGCGGAGATCAACTCCGAGGCCGAGCACCAGACGGCGCAGGACACCACCTCCGGGGAGCCGCGGCCGATGGGCGAGCGCGACGCGGTGGTCGCCGACACCCTCCCCGAGCGGCCCGAGCCGACCAAGGAGGACAAGGACCCGACGCGCAGGTAGCCGGCGCCCCCGTCCCGCCTCTGGACGGGGAGCCTGGCTCAACGCACGTGCGAGGGCACGAAGGGCGGCCGCACGACCTCCACGGCCTGCGGCCGCCCGCGCACGTCCACGGCCAACTCGGCGCCCTCGGCGACCCCGGCGGCGGCGTCCAGCAGGGCGAGGGCGATGCCGGTCCGCAGCGTCGGGGAGAACGTGCCGCTGGTGACCTCGCCGACCCGCGAGCCACCGGCGTCGAGGACCGCCATCCCCGGCCGCGGGATCCCCCGGCCGGTGGCGCGCAGTCCCCACAGCAGCCGCGCCGGGCCGCGCTCCTTCTCCGCCACCAGCGCCTCGCGACCCCAGAACGCCGGCTTGTGCCACCCGACCGCCCAGCCCGCGCGGGCCTGGCTGGGCGTGATGTCGGGCGAGAGCTCGTGCCCGTGCAGCGGGTAGCCCATCTCGGTGCGCAACGTGTCGCGGGCACCGAGGCCGCACAACCGCAGGCCCTCGTCCCGGCCGACGTCGACCAGCACGTCCCACAGCTCGCCGGCCCGCTCGGCGGAGACCAGCAGCTCGTACCCGTGCTCGCCGGTGTAGCCGGTCCGGCACACGGTCACCTCGGCCTTCCCCCCACCGGTGCCGGTCACGAAGGACATGTACGCCAGCTCGCCGGGCAGGCCGAGGAAGGACAGCACCTGCGCCGACTTCGGACCCTGCACCGCCAGGACGGCGACCTCGGTGTGCCGGTCGGTGACGGTCACCCCGGCGGGCGCGGCGTCGGTCAGCCGGGCCACCACCTCGGCGGCGTTGGCGGCGTTCGGCACCAGCAGGACGTCGTCGGGCCCGTGCAGGTAGGCGATCAGGTCGTCGACGACGCCGCCGGCCCGCGGGTCGCCGTCCGGCAGGCAGCACATCGTGTACTGCGCCTGTCCCCGGCCGATGCGGGACAGGTCGTTGGTCAGGCACGAGTCCACGAAGGCGGCCGCGCCCGGCCCGCGCACGGTGACCGTCCCCAGGTGCGAGACGTCGAACAGCCCGACCCCGGTCCGGACCGCCTCGTGCTCGGCCAGCACACCGCCGCCGGCGTACTCGATCGGCATGGTCCAGCCACCGAAGTCGGCCATCTTGGCGCCGGCCGCGAGGTGCCGTTCGTGCAGAGGGGAGGTCCGCGGGGTCACGCTCGGCACGCTAGCGCCCGTCACGGGTACCGGGCGGCCCCTGTCGCAGGGCCCGCGCCGAGCCTGCGAGGCGGGGGGGCACGGCGGCCCCGTGCAGGGGCCCGCGCCGAGCCTGCGAGGCGTGGAGGGCACGCGGCCCCTGTGCAGGGGCCCGCGCCGAGCCTGCGAGGCGTGGGGAGCACGGGGGTCCTTCTAGGATCGAGCGGTGCCGCCGACGATCACCGCCACCGACCGCCCGCTCGAGAAGCTCTCTGCCGACGCCGTCGTCGTCGGCGTCGGCAAGGGCCCCGACGGCCCGCTGCCCACCCCCGGTGCGGAGGCCGTGGACCGGTTGCTCGGTGGCCGGCTGCTGCCGGCGCTGGCCGACCTCGGGGCCCGGGGCGGGGAGGACGAGGTGACCCGCGTGGCCGCCCTCGGGCAGGGCTCGTTCCCCGTCGTCGCCGCGGTGGGCCTGGGCGCACCCGAGGCCGCGGGGGGCTACCCCGCCGAGGCGGTCCGTCGGGCCGCGGGCGCGGCCAGCCGCGCCCTGTCCGGCCGCGGTTCGGTCGTCAGCCTGCTCGCGGCCGTCGGGGGGACGCCGGACGAGCTGCGCCTGCACGCCGTCGGGGAGGGCCACCTCCTCGGGGCCTACGAGTTCACCGCCTACAAGTCCGCCCTCGACGGCCGGCCCACCCCGCCGCGGGAGTTCGCCGTCGTCGTGCCCGCCGCCGGTGAGGCCCGGGCCGCGCTGGCCCGCGCCCGCGCCGTCGCCGACGCGGTGACCCTGGTCCGCGACCTGGTCAACACCCCACCGAACGACCTCTTCCCGGCCGAGCTCGCCGACCGCGGCGCGGCCGCCGGGAAGAAGGCGGGGCTCAAGGTCGAGGTGCTCGACGAGCAGGCCCTCGCGGCCGGGGGCTACGGGGGCATCCTCGCCGTCGGTGGCGGCTCGGTGCGCAAGCCCCGCCTGCTGCGGCTGACCTACTCCGGCAAGAAGGCGCGCAAGAAGATCGCCCTCATCGGCAAGGGCATCACCTTCGACAGCGGCGGCCTGTCGATCAAGCCGGCGCTGAACATGCACCACATGACCAGCGACATGGCCGGCGCCGCCGCCGTGATCGCCACCGTCTGCCTGGTCGCGGAGCTCGGCCTGCCGGTCGAGGTCACCGCCACCGTGCCGATCGCGGAGAACCTGCCCAGCGGCACGGCCTACCGCCCGGCCGACGTGGTGACCTTCCGCAACGGCAAGAAGGCGGAGATCACCAACACCGACGCCGAGGGCCGCGTCGTCCTGGCCGACGCGATCGCGCGCGCCGCCGAGGACTCCCCCGACCACCTGCTGGAGACCTCGACCCTCACCGGGGCGCAGCTGGTCGCGCTCGGCACCCGCACCGCGGGCGTCATGGGCAGCGACGACCTCCGCGACGCCGTCGTGGCCGCCAGCCGCCGCAGCGGTGAGCCGATGTGGCCGATGCCGATGCCGGCCGAGCTGCGCAAGGGCATCGACTCCCCCGTCGCAGACTTCGTCAACGCCAACCTCGACCGGATGGGCGGCATGCTGGTCGGCGCCCACTTCCTGGCCGAGTTCGTGCCGGCCGGGCTGCCGTGGGCGCACATCGACATCGCCGGGCCCAGCTACAACACCGGCGCGCCGTGGGGCTACACGCCCAAGGGCGGCACCGGCGTCCCCGTGCGCACGCTGCTGGCGACGATCGAGGACCTCATCGCCGAGTGACGACGCCGGCCGCGGTCCGAGATCCCGGGCCGCGGCCGGTCCCGCTCCCCGCCCGTGCCGCCGCTCAACCGCGGCCGTCGCGCTGGCGGGACGACCAGTCGCGCATGCGCTGGGGGTAGCCGGTGACCTGGGCGTCGTACACCGGGACGCCGAGGTCGCGGGACAGCCGGCGCGCGGTGTCGGGGCCGTCGATCCGCCGCCGGGTCCACTCACCGTCGGCGGCGACCAGCACGATCGTCGTCTCGGTGACCGCGGTGCGGGGCTCCACGTAGCCCTCCACGCCGCGGCGGGTGGCGACGAACTGCTCCAGGTGGGCGAGGTCCGCCCGCGCGGCGCCGCGGTCCAGGGTGGCGGGCCGGCCTCCGTCGCTGCGCCGTGCCCGGTTGCGCTTCCGCCCGAACAGCCCCATCCGTCCTCCTCGTGCCCCGAGGCGCCCGCCTCGCGCCGCGACGTCCGCGCTGGCAACGGTGCTCTCGGCCTCCGCGTTCCCGGAGTGGCAGGATGAGCCATGGACCATCCCCCGTCCGTGTGTACGGCCGGGACACCAGCATTCGAGGAGATCTCGTGAGCGCACCCACCTCGCCCGCCGACCTGGTCATCCTCGGTGGTGGCTCGGGTGGCTACGCCGCCGCGTTGCGTGCGGCCGAGCTCGGCATGTCCGTCGTCCTCATCGAGCGCGACAAGGTCGGCGGCACCTGCCTCCACCGGGGCTGCATCCCCACGAAGGCGCTGCTGCACGCCGGTGAGGTCGCCGACCTGGCCCGCGAGGGCGAGCAGTTCGGCGTGAAGACGTCCCTGGCCGGCATCGACATGGACGGCGTCAACAGCTACAAGGACGGGGTCATCTCCCGGCTGTACAAGGGGCTGCAGGGCCTGATCAAGAGCCGCAAGATCACCTACGTCGAGGGCGAGGGCCGGCTGGTCTCGCCGACCGCCGTCGAGGCCAACGGGCAGCGCTACGAGGGCAAGCACGTCCTGCTCGCCACCGGCTCCTACGCGCGCTCGCTGCCCGGCCTCGAGATCGACGGCAACCGGGTCATCACCAGCGACCACGCCCTGAACATGGACCGGGTGCCCGCCTCGGCGATCATCCTGGGCGGCGGCGTCATCGGCTGCGAGTTCGCCAGCGCCTGGAAGTCCTTCGGCGTCGACGTCACCATCATCGAGGCCCTCCCCCACCTGGTCCCGCTCGAGGACGAGGCCTCCTCCAAGCTGCTGGAGCGTGCCTTCCGCCGCCGCAAGATCGGGTTCGAGCTGGGCAGCCGCTTCTCCGGCGTCCAGAACACCGAGAACGGCGTCAAGGTCTCCCTGGAGAACGGCAAGGAGTTCGAGGCCGAGCTGCTGCTCGTCGCCGTCGGCCGCGGCCCGGTCAGCCAGGGCCTCGGTTACGAGGAGGCCGGGGTGGCCATGGAGCGCGGCTACGTCCTCGTCGACGAGTACTGCCGCACCAACGTGCCCACGATCTCCGCCGTCGGCGACCTGATCCCGACCCTCCAGCTGGCCCACGTCGGCTTCGCCGAGGGCATCCTCGTCGCCGAGCGGCTGGCCGGGCTCAACCCCGCGCCGATCGACTACGCCGGCGTCCCGCGGATCACCTACTCCGACCCGGAGGTGGCCTCCGTCGGCCTCACCGAGGCGCAGGCGAAGGAGAAGTACGGCGAGGTCAAGGTCCTCAACTACGACCTCGGCGGCAACGGCCGCAGCCAGATCCTCAAGACCGCCGGTGCCGTCAAGCTCGTCGCGGCCGTCGACGGCCCGGTCCTCGGCGTGCACATGGTCGGCAGCCGGGTGGGCGAGCTCATCGCCGAGGCCCAGCTGATCTACAACTGGGAGGCAGAGGCCGACGACGTCGCCAGCCTCATCCACCCGCACCCGACGCAGAGCGAGGCCCTCGGCGAGGCGCACCTCGCGCTGGCCGGCAAGCCCCTGCACGTGCACGGCTGACCCTGTTCCACACCCCACCCACCCAGCGCGAGAAGGAGCCCTCCCCCGATGCCGACGTCCGTCACCATGCCCGCCCTGGGCGAGAGCGTCACCGAGGGCACGGTCACTCGATGGCTCAAGCAGGAGGGTGAGCAGGTCGAGGCCGACGAGCCCCTCCTCGAGGTGTCGACCGACAAGGTCGACACCGAGATCCCGTCGCCGGCCGCCGGCGTGCTGAGCAAGATCCTGGTCGCCGAGGACGAGACCGTGGAGGTCGGCGCCGAACTGGCCATCATCGGCGGGGACGGCGACGGTGCCGCGTCCGGTGGCCCGGCCTCGGCCGAGGACGCCGACACGACGCCGCAGACCCCCGTCGAGCAGGTCCAGGACGCGGGCCCGGCTGCCGAGCCGGAGGCCCAGCCGGCCGAGCCGGCGCCCGCGCAGCCCGCCGGCGACGGCGGTCAGGGTGGCGGTGAGGGCACCCCGGTGACCATGCCGGCGCTCGGCGAGAGCGTCACCGAGGGCACGGTCACCCGCTGGCTGAAGTCCGTCGGTGACGAGGTCACCGCGGACGAGCCGCTGCTCGAGGTGTCGACCGACAAGGTCGACACCGAGATCCCGGCCCCGGCCTCCGGCACGCTGCTGTCGATCTCGGTCAACGAGGACGAGACCGTCGAGGTCGGCGCCCAGCTGGCGGTGATCGGGTCGGCCGGCGCCTCCGGCGGCGGGGCTCCCGCCCCGGCGCCCGCGGCCCCCGCCCAGCAGCCGGAGCCCCAGCAGCCGCAGCCTCGGGCCCAGGAGCCCGAGACGGCGAAGCCCGCCACCGAGACCCCCGGTGCGGACTACGGCTCCAGCGGTGCCCTGCCTGCGCAGTCGCCGACGTCGGCTCCCTCCCCCGCGGCCGCGGTCGCTCCCCAGGCCCCGGCCTCCGCGCCGGCAGCCCCGGCGGCCGGTGGCGACGGTGGCGGTCAGTACGTCACCCCGCTGGTGCGCCGCCTGGCCGCCGAGCGTGGCGTGGACCTGTCCTCGGTCTCGGGGACGGGCGTGGGCGGCCGGATCCGCAAGCAGGACGTCCTCGCCGCGGCCGAGCAGGCCGCCGCCCCGGCTCCCGAGGCCGCTCCGGCCGAGGCCGGCCGGGCCGCGCCCAAGCCGTCGCCCGCGGCCATGCCGGACACCTCGCTGCGCGGCCGCACCGAGAAGCTCTCCCGGCTGCGGTCGGTCATCGCCCGGCGGATGGTCGAGTCCCTGGCGGTCAGCGCCCAGCTGACCACGGTGGTCGAGGCCGACGTCACCGCCATCGCGCGGCTGCGGGACCGGGCCAAGCGGGACTTCGAGGCCCGCGAGGGCGTCAAGCTGTCCTTCCTGCCGTTCTTCGCCAAGGCGGCGGTCGAGGCGCTCAAGGCCCACCCGGCCGTGAACTCCTCGATCGACCTCGAGGCCGGCACGGTGACCTACCACGACTCCGAGAACCTCGGCATCGCGGTGGACACCGAGCGCGGCCTGCTGGTGCCGGTCATCAAGGACGCCGGTGACCTCAGCCTCGGCGGCCTGTCCCGCAAGATCGCCGACCTGGCCGAGCGGACCCGCACCAACAAGGTCACCCCGGACGAGCTCGGTGGCGGCACGTTCACGCTGACCAACACCGGTAGCCGGGGCGCGCTGTTCGACACGCCGATCATCAACCAGCCGCAGGTCGCCATCCTCGGCACCGGCACCGTGGTGAAGCGCCCGGTCGTCGTCCAGGACCCCGACCTCGGTGAGGTCATCGCGGTCCGGTCGATGGTCTACCTCGCGCTGACCTACGACCACCGGATCGTCGACGGCGCCGACGCCGCCCGCTTCCTCGGCACCGTGAAGGAGCGGCTGGAGGCCGGTCAGTTCCACGGCGAGCTCGGCCTCGCCTGATCCATCCCGATCGGGGCCCCGGCGACCGCCGGGGCCCCGATCGCGTTCCGGCACCGTGTGCGGAGGAGACAGATGAAGGTCGCGGTCACCGGCTCCTCCGGGCTGATCGGCTCCCAGCTGGTCACGCTCCTGCGCGCTGACGGGCACGACGTCCTGCGGCTGGTCCGGCGCACGCCACGGACCGCCGACGAGCACCGGTGGGACCCCCAGCACCGGCGGATCGACCCGGCGCTGCTCTCCGACGTCGACGCGGTGGTGAACCTCGCCGGCACCCCGATCCGCCCCCGGCCCTGGACCTCGGGCTACAAGGAGCAGCTGCGGACCAGCCGGCTGGACAGCACGAGCACGGTCAGCCGGGCCCTCGCCGACGCCGTCGCGGCCGACCCGGGCCGACCGCGGGTGTTGCTGTCGGCGTCCGGGGTGGGCTACTACGGCGACACCGGCGACCGCACCGTCGACGAGGACGCGCCCGCGGGCAGCGACTTCCTGGCCCGGCTCTGCGTCGAGTGGGAAGCGGCGACGGCGCCCGCGGCCGAGGCCGGGGTCCGCGTGGCGCAGCTGCGCACGGGCCTGGTCGTCGGCCGGGGTGCTCCACTGGTGCGGATCCTCGGCACGGTCTTCCGGGCAGGTCTGGGCGGCCGGATGGGCTCGGGTCGGCAGTACTGGCCGTGGATCGGCCTGACCGACGAGGTCGCGGCCATCCGGTTCCTGCTGACGGCGGACGTCTCCGGTCCGGTCAACCTCACCGGCCCCACTCCCGTGACCAACGCCGAGTTCGTGCGGGAGCTGGCGAGCGTGGTCCACCGACCGGCGGTGCTCCCTGTCCCCCGCCTGGCGCTCTCCCTCGCGCTGGGCGAGTTCGGCCGCACCGGCGTGCTGGCCGGCCAACGGGCCGTCCCCGCGAAGCTCACGGCCGCCGGGTTCCGGTGGACCCACCTCGATCTCGAGTCGGCGCTGCGCGCGGCCCTCGACCGGGGCTGAGCTCACGCGGTCCGCTCCGCCCGCTCGATCCGCCAGCCCCGGTCGGTCTCCCGCAGGACCATCCGCACGCTCGCCTCACCGCGGCCCTCCACCGTCCGCAGCGCCGGGCCCTCCTGCTCCGCGGCCGCGACCACCTCGTAGGCCGGCCACCGGTCGACGACGTCCAGCGTCACCGCGCCCTTGGCCGGCTCATCCGCCAGCGAGGCCCGCACCACCACGGGGGCGAAGCCGCGCAGCCGCTCCCCCGCGGCGTCCAGGGCCGTGACGGTGTCCCGGTCGGTGGTGAGCAGCGCGCTGCCGGCGACGTGGACCCGGTCGAGCAGCTCGGCCGACCCCGTCCGGAACGCCGCTGCCCGGGCGGCGTAGAGGCCGCCCAGCACCTCGGTCCACTCCTCGTCCGACGTCGGGTGCGCCGTCCCCTGGTCCGGTGCGGTCCCCTCGGTCGGGGTCCCGGCCGTCGGGTTCGAGGTCGCCGCCCGGCCGGCGAGCTGGGCCGGGGCCGCCGCGGGCGAGGGACCCGAGGGCTCGCCCCACGACCCGCCGAGCCACAGCACCAGGCCCAGGACGGCGACGACGACGGCCACGCCCCCGGCCGTGCGTGCCGTCGCGCCGCCGGCTCGCAGCCGTGCACGGACGGCGGCACCCGGAACGCGGCGCGTCCGGCCCGACTGCCCCTCCGGCTCGGGAGGACGGCGGTGCCGGCCGGGGACCTGGTGGGTCAGCTCCGTCCGCGGACCCCGGCCGGTCCGTCCCAGGTCCGCGTCGGCGACCCCGGGAGCCGGCAGCCGCACCGGCTCCGGCCGGCAGGCGTGCCGCAGGTCGAGAGCGAACGCCGCCGCCGAACCGCGCTCGTGCGGCTCGGCCGACAGCCCTCGCGCGATCACCGCCCGCAGCTCCGGCGGGGCCTCCGGTGCCAGCTCGTCGAGGTCGGGCAGCCGGCCGGTCGCGGCCACCCGCAGCGTGTCGGCCGGGGTGGCGGCGTTCCACGGGGCGACGCCGGTCAGCGCGTGGAACGCCGCCGCGGCCACGCCGAAGACGTCCGACGCCGGGCCCGGTGCACCACCGCGGGCGACGGTGGGGTCGACGTAGGCGGGTGTCACCTCGGCCGCGGCGTCCTCTCCCAGGACCCGAGCCACCCCGAGGTCGGTCAGCACCGGGCGGCCCTCACCGGTGAAGACGATGTTGCCGGGTGACAGGTCGCCGTGCACGACCCCGCGGTCGTGTGCGTGCGCGAGCGCGGCCGCCACCGGCGCGATCGCGGTGACCACCTCCCCCGGGCGCAACCGACCCCGCCGGGCGAGGAGCGCGGCGAGGCTGCCCCCGGCGAGCAGATCGAGCACGAGCGCCACGCGGGGCTGGCCGCCGCGCCGGGGTTGGTGCACCACCTCCACCAGCCGGACCAGGTGCGGGTGGTCGAGCTCGCCCAGGAGGGTGGCCTCGCGCGCCTGGCGCTCGGGGTCGCCTGCGACGAGGACCTTCACCGCGACCGGGTCGCCTCCGCTGCGCGGTACGGCCTGCCACACCTCGCCGGACCCGCCGCGGCCCAGCAGCTGCTCGAGCCGGTACCCGGGGACGATCGGGGCGTCCGCTGGTCCGCGCGCGGGGAGGGGCGAGGGGGTCGGCATGGCGGGCACCGTAGGCGGCCGGACACGGTGCCCGCCGGCCTTGTCCACAGGCCCGTGGGCCCTCCACAGCCACCGGTCCCGCCGAGTGGCCCACGGCGGAACGGCCTAGGTTCGACAGGCGCCCCCTGCCGTCCGTCCCCGCGAGGAGCTGCCCGACCGTGCCCGCCGCCGCGCCGACCATCCTCGCCACCAGCATCGGGTTCGACTCCCGCGGGCGGGGGCCCTACGACTGGGCACCCGGACCGGTCTTCGACCTCGCCGTAGAGCTCGCCGGGGCGCCGGAGCGGCCGAGGCTCTGCTACCTGGGCACCGCCACCGGGGACGACCCGGTGCGGCTGGCCGGCGTCTACGGCGCCTTCGCGGGCAGCGGCGTCGAGGTCAGCCACCTCAGCCTGTTCACCATGCCGACGGTGCCCGACGTGCGCGCCCACCTCCTCTCCCAGGACGTCGTCTGGGTCGGCGGGGGCAGCGTGGCCAACCTGCTGGCGGTGTGGCGGGTGCACGGCCTGGACGAAGTGTTCCGCGAGGTGTGGGAGGCCGGCGTCGTCCTGGGCGGGGTGTCGGCCGGGTCGCTGTGCTGGCACGTGGGCGGGACCACCGACTCCTTCGGCCCCGACCTGCGCCCGGTCACCAACGGGCTGGGGTTGATCCCCACCTCCAACGGGGTGCACTACGACACCGAGGAGCAGCGTCGGCCGCTCTACCACCGACTGGTGGCCGACGGCACGCTCCCGCCCGGCCACGCGACCGACGACGGGGTGGGGCTGGTCTACCGGGGCACCGAGCTGGTGGAGGCGGTCGCCGACCGTCCGGGTAAGGCCGCCTACCGGGTGGACCGAGGGCCGGACGGCGCCGCCGTCGAGACCCGCATCGAGCCCCGGCGGCTGCGCTAGGAACGGCCCTCCCGCAGGGGCCGCCGCGGGCTGGCGAGCGGTGAGGGGCCGGAGGGTCCGCCAACTACCCTGGGAGCCGTGAGCGCGCTCGAGGTCCTCCGGCTGGGTCTGATCGACTACGAGGAGGCGTGGGCGCAGCAGCGGGAGCTGCACGCCCGCGTCGTGGAGGGCACCGCCGCCGACACCCTGCTGCTGCTGGAGCACCCGCCGGTCTACACCGCCGGTAAGCGCACGTTGCCGCACGAGCGGCCGTTCGACGGCACGCCGGTCATCGACGTGGACCGCGGCGGCAAGATCACCTGGCACGGTCCCGGTCAGCTGGTCGGCTACCCCATCGTCCGGCTGGCCGACCCGGTCGACGTGGTGGCCCACGTCCGGCGCCTGGAGGCGGCCCTCATCGAGGTCTGCGCCGGCCTGGGCCTGGCCACCGAGCGGGTCGAGGGGCGCAGTGGCGTGTGGGTGCGTGCCGACGAGCGTGGCCCCGACCGCAAGGTGGCGGCGATCGGCGTCCGGGTGGCGCGCGGCGTGACGATGCACGGGTTCGCCCTCAACTGCGATCCGGACATGGCGGCGTTCGGGAACATGATCCCGTGCGGGATCGTCGACGCCGGCGCCACGTCGCTGAGCGCCGAACTGGGCCGCGACGTCACCGTCGCCGAGATAATCGACCCCGTCGAGGCCGCGATGCGGCAGGTACTGACCCCCGCCGAGGTCCCCGCGGCCTGAGCGCGTACCTCGCCGTGCGCCCGGATCGCGACCTGCACGGTGTCCCGGCCACCCGGCCACGGTCGGTCACCGGACCACTCGCCTTCGCCCGGGCTCAGCTCGGCGAGCCTGGCGCGAGGTGCCGCGACCAGGTGGACAGCTGCCCGGCCGGTTCGAAGCCCAGCGCCTGGTTGACGGCGACCATCGGCAGGTTGCCGTCGGAGTTGTACGTGCTGATCCGCTCCACCTGTGGGAAGGCCACCGCCAGCTCCCGGAGCACGGCCGTCTTCAGCAGGGCACCGAGCCGGTGGCCGCGGTGCTCCCGCAGCACCAGCGTCCCCGCCTGCTGGGCGCGCTGCGGCCGCGACAGCAGGACCTGCAGATCGGTGAAG
This sequence comes from Geodermatophilus sp. SYSU D00708, assembly GCF_054050115.1. NCBI lineage: Bacteria > Bacillati > Actinomycetota > Actinomycetes > Geodermatophilales > Geodermatophilaceae > Geodermatophilus > Geodermatophilus sp. SYSU D00708. Next base: position 42,817 of record NZ_JBJGYS010000030.1, read on the forward strand.
GCCACCAGCCGGCCGTCGGCCACCGCGCCCGCCGAGAGCACCGTCCGCCCGCGCGCCACCTGCGCGGCCTCGTGCTCGCGGACCCGCTCGGCGTCCCACCGCTCCTCCCCCACCGGCAGTTCGCCGTGCGGGGCGTCGGTGCTCATCCGTTCCTCGAGCAGCGCCCGGTCCTCGACCAGGTCGTCCGGGACCCGGTCGCGCCAGGTGACGACCTCGTAGCCCCGGGCGGCCTGCCGCGCCTGTGCCTCGACGGCGGACAGCCGGGTCTCGTCCGGAGGCAGGGGCAGGTCGCGGCGGGTCTCGACCAGGTCGCACGTCCAGCCGTGCCGGAGCGCGAACCGCCGTCCGGGCGTGCCGGGGCGTGGCTCGTCGATCTCGGTGATCAGCTCGGTCCGGCCGTGTGCGGCGGCCAGCCGCAGGGCCTCGGCCAGCAGCGCGGCGCCGAAGCCCTGCCTCCGGTGTTCCGGGTGCACCGCGAGGTCCACCACGGCGACCGTGGTGTTCTCGCGGAGCGGGAAGAGCAGCCGGAGCGCCCCGACGACGTCCCCGCCGGCCACCGCGGCCCGGTGCGTGCCGTCGCGCGAGCCACCGGGGGCGACCAACTGCCGGCCGAGGGCGACGTGCTCGACCGCCGGCCGGGGCAACTCCCCGGGACGGTCGGCGCTCTCGGCGGCCGCCCAGACGGCGCACCACGCGGGAAATCGGGCGTCGTCCGGGTCCAGCTCCACCAGGTGTGCGCACGTCGAGGTCACCTGCTGGTTCTACCGGCCGCGGCAACCGCTTTCGGCCGCGGCGGCCCGGCCCGGCCGAACGGCGTCGCCGGGTGAGCCCGTCACCCGGCGACCCCGTTCACGCCACGACGAAGTTGACCAGCCGCCCGGGGACGGCGATCACCCGGCGCACCGTCTTGCCCGCCAGGTGCCCGGCGACCTTCTCGTCGTCCCGCGCGGCGGCCTCCAGCGCCGCGGCGTCGGCGTCGGCCGGCACCGTCACCTGCGCGCGCACCTTGCCGTTCACCTGGACCGCGACCTGGACGGTGTCCTCGACCAGCCAGCGCTCGTCGGCCACCGGGAACGGCGCCCACGCCAGCGACTCGTCGTGGCCCAGCCGCGACCACAGCTCCTCGGCGATGTGCGGCGCCAGCGGGGCCGCCATCAGCACGAGCGGCTCGACCACCGTGCGCGGCACCGGCGAGGAGGCGCCGTAGGCCTGCGTCAGGTGGTTGGTCAGCTCGGTGATGCGGGCGATGGCGATGTTGAACCGCAGCGTCGACATGCCGTCCCGCACGCCGGCGATCGCCCGGTGCAGCGCCCGGAGGGTCTCCTCCGTGGGCGCCAGGTCGTCGGCGGCCCGCACCGCGCCGGTCTCCTCGTCGACGACCACCCGCCAGATGCGCTGCAGCAGCCGCTGGGAGCCGACCACGGCCTTGGTCTCCCACGGCCGGGACTGCTCGAGCGGGCCGGTCGACATCTCGTAGACCCGGAAGGTGTCGGCCCCGTACTGACCGATCATCTCGTCCGGCGTGACCATGTTCTTCAGGCTCTTGCCGATCTTCCCGTACTCGCGGTTGACCGGCTTGCCCTCGAAGAGGAACTGCCCGTCCTGCTCCACCACCTCGGCGGCGGGCACGTAGAAGCCGCGCTCGTCGGTGTAGGCGTAGGCGGAGATGTAGCCCTGGTTGACCAGCCGGCGGAACGGCTCCTCGCTCGACACGTAGCCCAGGTCGAAGAGCACCTTGTGCCAGAACCGGGCGTACAGCAGGTGCAGCACCGCGTGCTCCACGCCGCCGACGTACAGGTCCACCCCGCCGACGTCCCCCGCCTGGCGCGGGCCCAGCCAGTAGCGCTCGTTCTCCGGGTCGACCATGCGCTCGTCGTCGGCCGGGTCCAGGTAGCGCAGGTAGTACCAGCACGACCCGGCCCAGTTGGGCATCGTGTTGGTCTCCCGGCGGTACTTCCGCGGCCCGTCCCCGAGGTCCAGCTCGACCGTCGTCCAGTCGGTGGCGCGCGACAGCGGTGGCTCCGGCGCGGAGTCGGCGTCGTCGTCGTCGAACGTCTTCGGCGAGTAGTCGTCGACCTCGGGCAGCAGCACCGGCAGCATCGACGTCGGGACGGCGACCGGCAGGTCGTTCTCGTCGTAGACGATCGGGAAGGGCTCACCCCAGTACCGCTGCCGGCTGAACAGCCAGTCGCGCAGCTTGTAGGTCGTCGTCGCCTCGCCGTGCCCGTGCTCGACCAGCCACCCGGTGATCCGGGCGATCGCGGTGGCCTTGTCCAGGCCGTTCAGCGAGATCTCGTCGTTGGCCGAGTTGATCATCGGGCCGGCGCCGGTGTACGCCCCGCCCTCGAAGTCCTCCGGCGGCTGCACGGTCCGCACCACCGGCAGCCCGAACACCTGCGCGAACTCGAAGTCGCGGGCGTCCTCACCGGGCACCGCCATGATCGCGCCGGTGCCGTACCCGGTCAGCACGTAGTCGGCGATGAACACCGGCAGCTCGCGGCCGTTGACCGGGTTCACCGCGGTGACACCCAGCCACACACCGGTCTTCTCCCGGGCCTCGTTCTGCCGGTCGAGCTCCGAGCGGCGGGAGGCCTGCCGCTGGTACTCCCGCACCGCCTCGCGCGGGGTCGCGCCGCCCGCGGTCCACCGCGGGTCCGTGCCGGCCGGCCACGCGGCGGCGGTCAGCGACTCGACCAGCGGGTGCTCCGGCGCCAGCACCATGTAGGTGGCGCCGAACAGGGTGTCCGGGCGGGTGGTGAAGACCTCGATGGTCTCGTCCCCGCAGCTGAAGCCGATCCGCGCGCCGGTCGAGCGGCCGATCCAGTTGCGCTGCATCTGCTTGAGCGAGTCCGACCAGTCCAGCCGGTCCAGGTCGGCCAGCAGCCGCTCTGCGTAGGCGGTGATCCGCATCATCCACTGGGTGAGCGGACGCCGGAACACCGGGAAGTTGCCCCGCTCGGACCGACCGTCGGGGGTGACCTCCTCGTTGGACAGCACCGTGCCCAGACCCGGACACCAGTTCACCGGTGCCTCGTGCAGGTACGCCAGCCGGTGGGCGTCGACGACCTTGCGCTTCTCGATCTCGTCCAGCTGGGCCCACGGGCGGCCGGAGGGGTTCGTCCCCGGGGAAGGCTCCCGCGTGCCGGCGTCCAGCTCGGCGACGAGCTCCTCGATCCGCCGCGCCTTCCCGGCCGACTCGTCGAACCAGGACCCGAAGATCTGCAGGAAGATCCACTGGGTCCACTTGTAGTAGCCCGGGTCGATCGTGGCGAAGCTGCGACGGTCGTCGTGGTCGACGCCCAGCCGGCGCAGCTGCGCCTTGATCGCGGCGATGTTGGCCTCGGTGGTGACCCGCGGGTGCTGCCCGGTCTGGACGGCGTACTGCTCGGCGGGCAGGCCGAAGGCGTCGTAGCCCATGGGGTGCAGCACGTTGTCGCCGTCCATGCGGCGGAACCGGCTGGTGACGTCGGTGCCCAGGTAGCCCAGGGGGTGGCCGACGTGCAGGCCGGCGCCCGAGGGGTACGGGAACATGTCCATCACGAAGTACTTGGGCCGGTCGGCGACCCGCTCGAAGCCCGCGGAGAGCCGGCCGGTCGGGTTCGGGGTGTGGAACGTCCCCTCGGCCTCCCAGCGGTCCTGCCAGGCGAGCTCGATCTGCTGCGCCAGCGCCGGGGTGTACCGGTGCGGCGGGACGCCCTCGCCGGCGGGGTCGGTCGCAGGCTGGCTGGCCGTCTGGCTCATCGTTCGTGCTCCTGGGGGCTCGTACCGGCGGCGGACATGAAAAAACCCCTCACACAGGAGGGGTCGCCGTGCTGACTCGAGACGGTCAGGTCAGCACGGCCGGAGAAGGAGGAGCCGGCCGGTCACGACTCCGATCCTACCGCGCGTCCGCGCAGGACCGGAGCCGTGCACGGGGCGGACGGCGGTGTGCGCCTCATCCCTTCGGACGGGGGCGGTCCGCGCCGCCTGCAGCCGACCGGACCGGCGGCCGGTGACCGGTCCGTGCTGTCCTGGTCTGGCCGACGGCCGACGTCCTCCTGGTCGCCCTGCTGGTGGCGGTCGGCTCCATCCTCGGCGTCCGCCTCGACCGGACGCTGGTCACCGTCACCGCGGCGATGGCGTGCACGTTCGCCGGGGACGTCGTCCTGCTGCACCTGAGCGCCGAGGACCGGTACGTCCCCGGCGGGCCGCTGGACCTCACCTGGCTGACCGGGGTGGCCCTCGGGGCGCGCTCGCCGCCTCCCGGGCGCGGACGCCCGCCGTGGTCGTCGCCGGCGGCGGCACCCGGGTGGGCTGGCGGGTCGTGGCCCTCCCGCTGGCCTGCAACGCGGCCGGCCTCCTGGTGCTCGCCTCCGGGTGGGGCGACCGGATGCCGCGGGTGGCGGCCAGGGCGGCGATCGGCTGCGTCGTCGCGGCCCTGACCCGGACCCTGATCACCTTCGGGGAGGTCCGCGCGTTCAACGAGGTGCGCGAGCAGGCGCGCACCGACGAGCTGACCGGCCTGCCCAGCCGCCGGGCGCGGTTCGAGGAGCTCGAGACCGTCCTCGTCCGGACGCCCGCCCGCCACCCCGTGGCGCTGCTGCTGCCCGACCTCGACGGCTTCGAGGAGGTCAACGACAGCCTCGGCCACCACGCCGGTGACCAGCTGCTCACCCTCGTGGGGCCTCGGCTGCGCGTCCCTCACCGTGGACTGCGACCGGCACCCGCGGGCGGCCGCGATCGTCCGGCACACCGTCGCGCTGGCCCACGACCTGGGCCTGCGGCTGTCGCCGGCTGAGCGGGGCCCGCCCGGTCAGGCCAGCTCGCGCTCCAGCACGTCCCGCAGCGCGGTGTTGAGCTCACCGGGCGGCCCCTCCGGGCTCAGGTGGATCCCCATCTGGCTGCCGTGGTACTCCCAGTAGGCGAAGCTCAGGTCGTTCTCCTCGAGCAGCGCCAGCATGTCGGTGACCCAGCGGTCCCCGCCCTTGCCCGGCATCTCGAAGGCCTGGCGCACCACGCCGAACTCCATCACCGACATCGGGACGCCGTTGTCGCGGCCGAACTGCAGGTGCTGCTCCATCGCGTGCTCCAGGTAGGCCCGGTCGCGGCCGAGGAACCCCCCACCGGCCGCGCCCGGCGAGGCCCCGTACACGTCCAGCCGGATGGTCGCCGTGCCGTCCCCGCCGACGCCCTCGCCGCGCATCCAGCCCTGCACGCGGTAGCTGTTTCCCGGGGTGACCGGGAACAGGTGGCCGTCGTTGCTCCAGCCCGCGACGGCGTCCTCTCCGACCGGCGGGTCGGCCACCGCGAGGCTGGCGCCGTCGTCCACCCCGGCGGGCAGCCGCTCGAAGCGGGTCTGCGCCGTCCCGTCCCCGCCGTCCGACCACGAGTACCAGTCCAGCGTGCCGTCGGGGTCGAGCGGGTCGGTCACCACCTCGCGCAGCACCGCCCCGTCCGGCCCGTGCTCGGTGACGGTGATCGCGTCGAACACCGCGGTGCCGGTGAGGCTCCCGCTGGTGAGCACCAGGGGCATCGCCGCCACGGCCGCCGGGTCGTCGATGGTCACGACGCCGCTGTCGTACACCCGCCAGTCCGTCGTGCCCGCGGCCAGCGGCGGCGTGGTCAGGCCGCTGTCGGGCAGCAGCACCCGGTCGCCGGTCGGCAGGATCGTCTCGGGCTCGGGGTAGGCGCCGCCGTCCTGGATCGGCCCCTCCACCCACGCGGCGTACTGGTGGGTGTAGTCGATGGGCTCGTAGAAGTGGAAGTCGTAGGCGACGTTGTCGTCGTCGACGAGGAAGTGCGGCTCGATCCCCTCGGTGCCGTAGCGGCCGTCGACGCCGTACAGCGAGCTGACCACGAGCAGGTGGTTGGGGTCGACCGAGCGGACGGCGCTGACCAGGTCGGCCGCGAGGTCCCGCCACTGCTGCCCGTCGGAGTCGACGGTGACCGGCTCGTTGAACAGGTCGTAGGCGGCGACGGCGGGGTCGTCGGCGTACCGCTGGGCGATGTCCCGCCACATCTCGACGTTCTGCTCGCGCAGCTCGGGGTCGGTCCAGACGTCGAAGCTCACCGCGTCGCTGGTGGGGTCGAGCCAGAACCCGCCGATGGGGGTGTGCAGGTCGAGCACCAGCCGCACGCCGTGCCCGCTCGCCCAGTCGAGGTTGCGGTCCAGCCACTGGAAGAAGACGTCGCGGTCCTGGGCGTACCAGTCGCCGTCGAAGGCGAAGCGCACGTCGGTGAAGCCCATCTCCGCCACGCGGGCGAAGTCCTCCTCCGCGTGGTGCGGGGAGTCCAGCAGGTCCCAGGCGTCGAGGTCGCGGTGGTAGTCGTTGGAGAAGTTGACCGCCTGCAGCCGCACCGGTTCGCCGTCCAGGACCAGTCCGCTGCCCTCGGCCCGCACGAACGAGCCCGGGTCCGCCTCGCGCTCCCGCTCCGCGGTGCAGGCGCCGGCGAACAGCAGCGGGACGATCACCAACCCCGCCCTGCGACGGCCGGGACGGCGTCGGGTCGTGCTCCGCACAGACGGACCTCCTCAGTTCTCGGCCGGTGCCGCGCCCGACGCTAGCCGCCGCCGGGGCCGCCCGGGAGTCCCTGAGCTGGGGGAACCCGTCACACAGAGGCTCCATCTCCACCTGAGGTCGAGCCCTGAGGCGGCTGACCTGTCAGCGCAGCTGCGGCGCCACCTCCGCGGCCACCAGGTCCAGGTGGTCGAGGTCGGCGAGGTCGAGGACCTGCAGGTAGCACCGGCTCGCGCCGGCCTCGGCGTAGCGCCCCAGGACGTCGACGACCTCCGCCGGGGTGCCGGCCGCGCCCTGCGCGCGCAGCTCCTCCACCCCGCGGCCGATGGCGGCCGCGCGGCGGGCCAGCTCGGCCTCGTCCCGGCCGACGCACAGGACCAGCGCCGAGCTGAAGACCACGGAGGCGGGGTCCCGCCCGCTCTCCTCGCAGGCCTCGCGGACCCCGGCGAACAGCTGGGCGTTCTCCTCCACCGACGAGAAGGGCACGTTGAACTCCGCGGCGTACCGGGCCGCCAGCCGCGGCGTGCGCCGCCTGCCCCGCCCGCCGACCAGGATCGGGACGCCGCCGTCCTGCACGGGCTTGGGCAGCGCCGGCGAGTCGCTGACCTGGTAGTGCTGCCCGGCGAAGTCGAAGGTCTGCCCCACCGGCGTCCCCCACAGCCCGGTGATGACGGCGAGCTGCTCCTCGTACCGGTCGAACCGCTCCCCCAGCTCCGGGAACGGGATGCCGTAGGCGCGGTGCTCGGCCTCGTACCACCCGGCGCCGATGCCCAGCTCCACCCGGCCGCCGCTCATCTGGTCGACCTGGGCCACGGCGATGGCCAGGGGCCCGGGGAGGCGGAAGGTCGCCGCCGACATCAGCGTGCCCAGCCGGATGCGGCTGGTCTCGCGGGCGAGCCCGGCCAGGGTCACCCAGGCGTCGGTGGGGCCGGGCAGGCCGTCCCCGCCCATCGTCAGGTAGTGGTCGGAGCGGAAGAAGGCGTCGAAGCCGGTCTCCTCGGTCCGCCGGGTGACGGCCAGCAGGTCGTCGTAGGTGGCTCCCTGCTGGGGCTCGGTGAAGATGCGCAACTGCACCCGGCGACGCTATCGGCGCCACTCCCGGGGCGCCGCCCGGAGGTCGCTCCGGGGTGTGCCCGGAGCGGTGAGCGGGCAGGATGGCCGCCGAGACGATCAACCCGGAGGTGCATCTCGTGTTCCGCAAGAAGACGCACGGCCAGATCATCGGCGAGGAGCTCCAGGAGGGCTTCAGCCACATCGGGACGGCGGTGGCGGAGGCGGGCCGGGCGGCGGCGGAGCAGCTCGCACCGCGCGTCGAGGCCGCCCGGGAGGCGACCGGTCCGGCCCTGGACGCCGCGAAGCTCGCCGTCGCACCCAAGGTGGCCGCCGCCGTGGCCGCCGCCGCACCGGCCGTGCTCAACGCCCGCGAGGCCATCGCGCCCCGCGTCGAGGCCGCGCGCGACGCCCTCGCGCCGCGCTACGAGGCCGCCGTCCCCCACGTCGCCTCGGCGGTGGCTGCCGCGCAGGCGGCCGCGACCAAGGCCGCGGCGGACCTCGGCCCGCGGGTGGAGGCGGCCCGCGAGGCCGCGCAGAAGACGCTCGAGAAGGACGTCGTCACGCGGCTGACCGCCGCCCAGGCGGCCGCGCTGGCCTACGCCGCCCCGAAGGTGCTGGCCGCCCGCGAGTCGGTCACCCCGGCGCTGGAGCACACCCGTGAGTCCATCGCCGCCGGCCTGCACAACGCCCTCGAGCAGCTCGACGCCCGGCGGGAGGAGCTCACCGCCAGCACGGCGAAGGCGAAGAAGCAGGCGGCCAAGAGGCGGCGCGCCCTGGAGAAGAAGGCGGCCAGGTCGATGACGAAGGCCAAGCGGACGGTCGGCCTGGAGCCCGCGCCGCGCCGCTGGCCGTGGCTGCTCGCCGTGCTCGCGATCGGCGGGGTGGCCTTCGCCGTCCTGCGGCGCCAGAAGAACGACGACCTGTGGACCCCTGCGCCGACCGGCGACGGTCCGGTGCCCAGCTACCGAGAGGACCCCGTGCCCAGTTCACCGAGCAACTCCGGCAAGACCGTGTCCGACGCCCAGGGCGCGCCGGGCGACGCCTCCCCCGAGGAGTCCGACCTGGGCATGCGCGACGCCCAGCTCGTCAAGGGCGACGGCCCGGACCTGCCGACCCCGCCCGAGGAGACCACGCCGGAGCCCTACACCTCCGGCGGCGGCGCCCAGGGCCAGGGCCCGACCGCGGGCCCGCGCGACCAGCAGCCCTGACCCCCGTCACCGATCGCACCGCCCCCGTCGCTCCGGCGACGGGGGCGGTGCGCGTCCGGAGTACCGTGGCCGATCATGAGTGAGACGGTGGCCCCGACCCCCTCCTCGGACTCCCCGATCGCCCCCTCCGGCCGCAAGCTGCTGCGACTGGAGGTCCGCAACAGCCAGGTGCCGATCGAGCGCAAGCCCGAGTGGATCAAGACCCGGCTGAAGACCGGCCCCGAGTACACCGAGCTGAAGTCGCTGGTCCGCCGCGAGGGCCTGCACACCGTCTGCGAAGAGGCCGGCTGCCCCAACATCTACGAGTGCTGGGAGGACCGCGAGGCCACCTTCCTCATCGGCGGGGACCAGTGCACCCGGCGGTGCGACTTCTGCCAGATCGACACCGGCAAGCCGGCCGAGTTCGACGCCGACGAGCCGCGCCGGGTGGCCGAGAGCGTCGCCACCATGCAGCTGAAGTACGCGACGGTGACCGGCGTCGCCCGCGACGACCTGCCCGACGGCGGCGCCTGGCTCTACGCCGAGACCGTGCGGCAGATCCACGCCGCCGTCCCCGGGTGCGGTGTCGAGCTGCTCATCCCCGACTTCAACGCCGACCCCGGCCAGCTGGCCGAGGTGTTCTCCGCCCGCCCCGAGGTGCTCGCGCACAACGTCGAGACCGTGCCGCGCATCTTCAAGCGGATCCGGCCCGGCTTCCGCTTCGAGCGCTCGCTGTCGGTCATCACCGCCGCCCGCGAGGCCGGGCTGGTCACCAAGTCCAACCTGATCCTGGGCATGGGCGAGGAGCCGCACGAGGTCGTCGAGACGATGCACGCCCTGCACGAGGCCGGCTGCGACCTGCTGACCATCACGCAGTACCTGCGCCCCTCGCCCCGGCACCACCCGGTCATCCGCTGGGTCAAGCCCGACGAGTTCGTCGAGTTCCAGAAGACCGCCGAGGAGATCGGCTTCCCGGGGGTGCTCGCCGGTCCGCTGGTCCGCAGCTCCTACCGGGCCGGCCGGCTCTACCAGCAGGCCGTCGAGGCGCGCGGTCTCACCCGCACCGTCTGAGGGAGTCGCCCGGGCCGGTCCACCGGGACCGGCCCGGCACGCCCCTATCCTCTAGGGCATGGCGCGCAGCAGGTCCACCGACTCCCCCGCACCCACCGGCAAGGCCGGGCGGGGTCCCTCCGGACGCGACCGGGGGGCGAGCGCCTCCGGTGCGTCGGCGTCGGGCGGGAAGGCCCCGAAGCTCGGCAAGGACGGGCAGCCGAAGGTCGGCCGGCTCAAGAAGGTCGGCAACCAGGCCCGCATGATCAAGCAGGCCTACTCGCTGACCCGCAAGAACGACCCCAAGCTGCCCTGGGTGATGCTGATCGCCTTCGTGGCGGTCGCCGCGGTGGTCGAGCTGATCGGCATCCTGTTCGGCTCCCCGTTCCTCTTCATCCCGCTGGCGCTCATCCTCGGCGCGCTGACCGCGCTGATCGTCTTCGGCCGGCGCGCCCAGGGCTCGGCCTACCGGCAGGTGGAGGGCCAGCCCGGTGCGGCGGCCTGGGTGCTGGAGGGCATGCGCGGCGACTGGCAGGTCAGCGCGGGCGTCGCCGGCACCACCCAGCTCGACGCCGTCCACCGGGTGCTCGGCCGCCCCGGCGTGATCCTGGTCGGCGAGGGCGCTGCCTCCCGCGTGCGCCCGCTGCTGGCGCAGGAGAAGAAGAAGATCGCGCGGGTCGCGGGCGACGCCCCCATCTACGACGTCCTCGTGGGCGACGAGGAGGGGCAGGTCCCCCTGCGCAAGCTCAGCGCGCACGTCATGAAGCTGCCCCGCAACCTCGACGGCGGCCAGCTCAACGCACTCCGCAAGCGGCTGGCGGCCCTCGGCGGTGGGCGCATGCCGGTCCCCGGCGGCCCGCTGCCCGGTGGCCGGCAGATGTCGGTGAGCCAGCGGCAGGTCCGCCGGAGGTAGCCCGGAGACGCAGCGAGCCCCCCCGCCCCTCCGGCCCGGGGGTCGCGGGGGTGCGGGCCCCGCAGGTGGGGCCCACGGCGGTGTCGGTGAGCCGGTCGTGCAGGCCGCGGCCGTCGGCGTCGACCACCAGGGCGGGCAGCAGCAGCACGAGCAGCGCCGTCCGGACGACGGCCCGCCACAGCGCGAGCCTCGCTCCGGGGCGCGGGTGGGCCAGCCGGAGCCCGAGCAGCCGCATCCCCGGCGTCTGCCCGAACAGCACCAGGGTGATCACCGTGACCAGGCCGAAGGACAGCAGGCTCCAGTTGCCGGGCAGGTCCGGCGCGGTGAACAGCCCGGCGACCAGGGCGGCGGCGATCGCGTCGACGACGAACGCGCCGGCCCGGCTGGTGAAGGTCGCCAGCGAACCGGGGCCCTCGGCGGGCAGCCCCAGCGCGGCGCCCCGGGGACGCTCCTGAGAGGGTTGTCGTGCGTCCCTGACCATGACCGCCAGCGTAGGACCCGCCCGCCGCACCCCTCTCCGACACCGGTCAGGCGCTCCCGCGACACGCCCAGGGGCGTTGTTACCGGTCTGAAACACCGGAGACACTGCCGGGCAACTCCCGGCTCGTAGCTTGCGGTTCAGCAATCCGCCCAATCCCGGAGGATCGATGTTCACCAGTCCCGACGAGGTCGCCGCCTACATCCGCGACAACGACGTCGAGTTCGTCGACGTCCGTTTCTGCGACCTGCCCGGCGTCATGCAGCACTTCACCATCCCGGCGTCGACCTTCGGCGAGGACACCTTTTCCGAGGGGCTCGGCTTCGACGGTTCCTCGATCCGCGGCTTCCAGGCCATCAACGAGTCGGACATGCTGCTGCTGCCCGACGCCAACAGCGCCTTCGTGGACCCGTTCCGCAAGCACAAGACGCTCAACGTCAACTTCTTCATCCACGACCCGATCACGCGGGAGGCCTACAGCCGCGACCCGCGCAACGTGGCGAAGAAGGCCGAGGCGTACCTGGCCAGCAGCGGCATCGCCGACACCGCGTACTTCGGCCCCGAGGCGGAGTTCTACATCTTCGACTCGATCCGGCACTCCACCGGCATCAACGAGGGCTACTACCACATCGACTCGGTCGAGGGGTCCTGGAACTCCGGCGCGCTGACCGGCGAGAACGGCGGCCCCAACCTGGGCTACAAGACCCGCGCCAAGGGCGGCTACTTCCCGGTGGAGCCCTACGACCACTACAGCGACCTGCGCGCCGAGATGATGCTCAACCTGACCCAGGCGGGCCTCGAGCTCGAGCGGGGCCACCACGAGGTGGGCACCGGCGGCCAGGCCGAGATCAACTACAAGTTCGACACGCTGCTGCGCGCGGCCGACAGCCTGATGTTGTTCAAGTACATCATCAAGAACACCGCCTGGCAGGCCGGCAAGACCGCGACCTTCATGCCCAAGCCGCTGTTCGGCGACAACGGCTCGGGCATGCACTGCCACCAGAGCCTCTGGAAGGACGGCGAGCCGCTCTTCCACGCCGAGACCGGTTACGCGGGGCTGTCCGACACCGCCCGCCACTACATCGGCGGCCTGCTGGCCCACGCCCCGTCGCTGCTGGCCTTCACCAACCCGACGGTCAACAGCTACCACCGCCTGGTGCCCGGCTACGAGGCCCCGATCAACCTCGTCTACTCGGCGCGCAACCGTTCGGCCTGCTGCCGCATCCCGATCTCCGGTGACAGCCCGAAGGCCAAGCGCATCGAGTTCCGCGTGCCCGACCCGTCGGCCAACCCCTACCTCGCCTTCTCGGCGATGCTCATGGCCGGCCTCGACGGCATCAAGAACAAGATCGAGCCGCCGGCGCCGGTCGACAAGGACCTCTACGAGCTGCCGCCCGAGGAGGCCCTGGGCATCGAGAAGGTCCCGGCCTCGCTGGACGCCGTCCTCGACAGCCTCGAGTCCGACCACGAGTACCTGATCGACGGCGGGGTGTTCACCCCCGACCTGATCGAGACGTGGGTCGAGTACAAGCGGGAGCACGAGATCGACCCGATCCGCCTGCGCCCGCACCCGCACGAGTTCGCGATGTACTACGACATCTGATCCACCCCGCGAGACCTGCGGCCCCCGACCTCAGCCGAGGTCGGGGGCCGCGGTGCACCCGGGGTCGCCCGCGTCGGGCGTGCGGCTCAGCGGCGGGCGCCCGGTTGCGGGAGCTCAGCCGAGCAACGGGCCCAGCCGGTCGGCGTACGGGACGGCGAGCGCGGCGCGGCCGGCGGCCACCGCCTCGTCCTCACCGGCGCCGGTCACCGCGATAGCCCCCACGAGCACACCGGACGGGGCCCGCACCGGTACCGCCGCGCAGGAGACGCCCTCGTGCAACTGGCCGGCCTGCGCCGCCGTCCCCCGCTCGGCGATCCCGCGCAGCTCGGCCTCCAGCTCGGCCTGTCGGGTGACGGTGCGCGGGGTGAGCGCCAGCAGCCGCCGGGGGTGGACGACGTCGCGCCAGTCGGGCTGCTCGGCGAGCAGCAGCTTGCCGACGGCGGTGGCGTGCAGGTGCCGCTCCACCTCCTCGGTGGAGCGCAGCGGGTGGTCGGGGTCGACGTCCGCGCAGCGCAGCACCGGCCCGACGTAGAGGACCAGGTGCACGCCGAAGCGCACCTGCCGGCGCAGCTCGCCGACGACGTCCCGCGCGGCCGTGGGCAGCTGTGGCGGGGTGGCGCCGCCGGCCAGACCCGCGACCTTGCGGCCCAGCGCGAACCCGTGCAGGTCGGGCAGCCGGACCAGGTACTCCTCCCCCACCAGCAGGTTGAGCAGCCGGTAGGCGGTGGCCGGCGGGAGGCCGACGTCCTCGGCCACCTCCTTGGCGGTGACCCCGGCGCCCGCCCGCGCCACCGCCTCGAGGATGGCCAGCGCGCTCTGCACGGCCTTGGGCTGGCGGCCGGTGAGCCCGCGGTCGACGGCGGGGGTCATCGGGCCGACCCGACGCTGCCCGGCAGCACGCTGCTCGCGGTGGCCTGGTCGTAGACCCCGACGGCCGTCAACCGCTCCGGGTGCCGCCCGCGCAGCCACGCCGCCCAGGCCAGGCCCGGGAGCATGGCCGCCAGGAAGACGACGACCACGGTCCGGCCGCCCGACGAGAAGGCGCCCGCCATCGCGGCCAGCAGCGCGACCAGGCCGACTCCCCCGGCGCACAGCCCGCCCACCGCGGCGGCCGGCGTCAGCTCGCCGATCCGGCGGAGGAAGGCCGGCACGGCAAGGCAGGCGAGCACGTAGGCGACGACGTACCCGAACGCGGACACGGTCAGCGAGGCGGCGAGGACCGCCCGCGGCCCGCCCCCGACGGCCAGCGCGACCACGGGCACGCCGACCACCGCCGGCAGGACGACGGCCAGCGCCACGTGCGGGGTCTCGTGGCGGGGGTGGGTGCGGCCCAGCGCCCGCGGCAGCACGCCCTCCCGGCCCATCGAGAACAGCACCCGGCCCAGGGCGTTGGTCGACCCGGTGACGCAGGCGAAGAAGGACGCGGCGATGCCCAGGTCCAGCACCCGCCGCAGCAGGCCCAGGCCCTGCCCCTCGGCGAGCTCGGCCACCGGCACGGGGCTGGTGAGCACCTCGAGCGGCGCGGCCCGCAGGAGCACGACCTGCGCGGCGGCCGCGACGACGAACAGCACGCCGGCGACCGCGGGGGTCCACAGCACCGCCCGGGGGACGGCGACCAGCGGACGGCGGGCCTCCACGCCGAGGGTGGCCGCGCTCTCGAACCCCATGAACGCGGTCACGCCCAGGACGACGCCCACCGCGACGCCGTCCCACTGCACCGGCGCGTCCACGACCGCGGCCGCGCTGCCCGGGTCGCCGCGGTCCGCGACCAGGAGCACGGCGAGCACGGCGAGCACCACCCCGATGGAGAGCACCTCGAGGGCCAGCGCGACCCGGGCCGACAGCTGGACGCCACGGACGGTGAACAGCGTGGCCAGGGCCCCGACGCCCGCGCCGAGGCCGGCCACCACCAGGGGCGTGGGCCGCAGCCCCACGACGCCGGCGAGGTAGATCGCCGCCCCCACCAGCGCCGACATCGCGACGGCGGCGTAGGCGACCAGGGAGGCCCAGCCCCCGGCCAGCGCGCCGACCGGCCCGAGACCCTTGGCCGTGTAGCTGTACGTCCCGCCCACGGCGGCCATCCGCCGGCCGAACTGGCCCAGGCACCAGCCGACCAGCAGGACCAGGGCGGTCGCGGCGACGAAGGCCGGCAGCGTCGCGGCCCCCGACTCGACCAGCACGATCGAGGGGACCACGACCATGGCCGCCGACGGCGCGAGCGCGGAGACCGACTGGGCCAGGACCTCGAGGAAGCTCAACCGCCGACGCCGCAACCCGGCGACCGGCGAGGCGAGGGGCAACCGGGCGGCCGCACCCCGCCGCGCCCCGGTGCGCTCCGCCATGGCCCTCCGTCCGGCTCCCGCACCGGGGTGGGGGGGGGGGGGGGGGGGGGGCGGGGGGCCCCGCCCGCCCCCGCGGGGCGCGCGTCCGACCCGCCGCGCGGCC
>NZ_JBJGYS010000031.1:0-53855 GCF_054050115.1 Geodermatophilus sp. SYSU D00708
GGTGGGGTGCCGGTAGACGTCCTTGATGGACGGCGAGGGCAGGTCCTCGCGCTTGCGGGCGCGGGCGCAGAACTGCGCCATGACCATCGAGTCGGCGCCCAGGTCGTCGAAGAAGTGGCTGGCCGGGCTGACCGGCCGGCCCACGACCTCGGCGAGGACGCCGACGAGTCGTTCCTCGACCGGGTCCGCCGGCGGTGGGGGCGCGAGGGCGAGGGTCAGGGCGTGGATGGTGGGGTGCCGGTAGACGTCCTTGATGGACGGCGAGGGCAGGTCCTCGCGCTTGCGGGCGCGGGCGCAGAACTGCGCCATGACCATCGAGTCGGCGCCCAGGTCGTCGAAGAAGTGGCTGGCCGGGGTCACGGGCCGGCCGACGACGTCGGCGAGCAGCGCGGTCAGGACGCGCTCGACCGGGGCCGCCGTTCCCGGGACGCCGTCCCCGCCCGGCGACGGGACGGGGACGGCAGGGACGGCGGGCAGGACCTCGACGGGTTCTCTCAGCACGGGGGCTCCTCGGCCTCTGCTCGGCGGTGCGCGCCGGCGCGGGGCGCACTCGCGTCCCGCGCCGGCATGGGGGATCAGGCGGACTGCACGCCCGCGGTCACCTGGGTCTCGGTGAGCACGTCCTCGCCGTACAGGGCGTGCAGCCAGTTGGACTGGTAGACCGTCTCGAGGTACCGCTCACCCAGGTCGGGGGCGATGGCGACGGCGGTGAGGTGGCGGGCGTCGTGCTCGGCCAGCCAGCGCACCGCGCCGCTGACCACGGTCCCGGTGGACCCACCGAAGAGGAAGCCGCGGCGGGCCAGCCGGTGGCAGGAGCGGATGGCGTCGGCCTCCTCGACCATCACGACCTCGTCGACGTAGCTCGCGTCGAGCAGCGGCGGCGGGACGCTCATGCCCAGGCCGGGGAGCATCCGGCGGCCCGGGGCCCCGCCGAAGGTGACCGAGCCGACGGCGTCCACGGCGACCACGCGGACCGGCCGGCGCCACTCGCGGAAGAAGCGGGCGCAGCCCATCAGCGTGCCGGTGGTGCCGGCGCCGACGAACACCACGTCCAGTCGCGGGAACGACCGGGCGATGGCCGGCGCCGTGGTGCGGTAGTGGGCCCGCCAGTTGCCGGTGTTCGTGTACTGGTTCAGCCACACGTACCGCGGGTCGGCGGCGCACAGCGCCCGCACGTGGTCCATCCGGGCACCCAGGAAGCCGCTGGTGGGGTGGGGCTCGGAGATCACGTGCACGTCGGCGCCCAGGGCCTCCATGAGCAGCCTGGTCTGCAGGTTGCACCGCGAGTCCGTGACGCACAGGAAGCGGTAGCCCTTGCTCGCCGCGATCATGCTCAGCGCGACGCCGAGGTTGCCCGACGAGGACTCGACGATGATCGAGTCGGGGGTCAGCACGCCGTCCCGCTCGGCGCTCTCGACCATCTCGGTCGCCGCCTTGACCTTGATCGAGCCGGCGAAGTTGAAGCCCTCGCACTTGAGGAACAGCGGCTGCTCGAAGATCGGCTCCAGGTCGACGTAGAGGTCGTCCTCGTTGAAGGCCTGGGGGCTGGAGATGATGGTCACCACGGACTCCTCGCCTCAGAGCGGGGACCGGGAGTCGTGGATCGACACGGACTCCGCGCTTCCCCGGGGGAGCGGCCCCGTTGCCGTTCCTCCTCGTCGGGACGCCGACGTGGGCACGAGCCTCCAGCACGGACCCGAGCGGTCTCCATACGACCTTGGCACTAGTACCGGGGGCCCGGGACCTCCGTACCGGGGGCCCGGGACGGAGGTCCCGGGACCACCACCCCGGCCGGGGCCGCACGCCCGATCCGGTGTCGACGTGTCGACACCCGCGCGACCTCCCGGGATCCGTCGGCGGTCGCCCCTAGCGTGGACGGCGATGACCGAGGCCCCACGCACCCCGAACCCGACGACCGCCCAGTTCCCGAGCGTCCCGCCCGCCGGTGCCACCGCGGCGCCGCCGTCCGGACCGGTCCCCGCCGGCTCCGCGCCGTCCGGGCTACAGGCCACCGGACCCGTCCCCGGCACCCCGCCGCCACCCGGCGCAGCCACGCCGCCGCCGGGTCCGCCGCCCGCGCCGGCGGTCCCCGCGCGCACTCCGGAGGACGCCGCGGGCCCGCAGCCGACGGGGCCGGTCCCCGGACCGCCGCGGGTGGGGCCGCGCCGCTCCAGCCCGCTGACCCGGATGGGGCCCTGGGCGCCGGCCGCCGGCGCGCTGGTCGGCCTGCTGGCGGGCGTGGTGGCGGTGCTCTTCCTGGCGAGCGCGGCGGACGCGTTCGACGAGCGGATGGCGCTGGTCTTCCTCGTCGTCGGCCTGGGCATGCTCGGCGCCTCCGGGGCGCTGCTCGCCGACGAGGTGCGGCTGGTGCGCCGCGGCGCCCGGGAGGCGGGCATCCGTCCGGCGTGGGTGGAGGCGACGGCCAACCTCGTCAACGGCCTCACGCCGGCCCGGCTGCTCCTGCTGGCCAGCGCGTTCGTAATGTTCCTCGCCGCATTCGTCGCCACCTGACCCCGGATCCTCGGGGAGAGGTCGCCCGCGGCCGGGTCGGCGCGGCCCGGCCGCCGGCGCTCAGGTGTAGGCCTGCACCGCCAGGTGGATCGCCAGCCCGATGCCGGCCAGCGCGATGATCCGCCGCAGCGCCGCCTGCGGCGCCCGGCGGACCACCCGCGGCCCGATCCGGCCGCCGAGGAACAGCCCGATCGCCAGCGGGATCCCCGCCGACCACGCCACCGGCGCCAGGACGATGAACCCGATCGCGGCCACGGTGTTGGCCATCCCCAGCACCGTGTTCTTCAGGGCGTTGCCCCGCGGCAGGCCCTCGCCGGTGGACAGCAGGAACATCGCCAGCATCATCACGCCGGCCGCGGCGCCGAAGTAGCCGCCGTAGACGGCGATCGCGAAGGTGCCCAGCGGCAGCCACCACGGGTCCTCGTGGGTGGGGTGGTGCGCCGCCCCCTCGGCGGCCAGCTCCCGGGGCGGCCGCTGCACGAAGAGCCCGATCGAGGCCCCGGCGATCAGCCACGGCACGATGCGCTCGAAGGCGTCCGACGGGGTGAGCAGCAGCAGCGCCGCACCGGCCGCGCCGCCGAGGAGGGCGCTGGCCGACAGCCGCAGCAGCCGGCGGCCCTGCCCGCGCAGCTCCGGCCGGGAGGCGCTGACCGAGCCGACGCTGTTGAGCACCAGGGAGACGGTGTTGGTCACGTTGGCCGTCACCGGCGGGAGCCCGGTCGCCAGCAGCGCGGGGTAGCTGATCAGGGAGGCGAGCCCGGCGATGCTCCCGGTGAGGCCGGCGCCGATCCCGGCCAGGACGAGGAAGGCGAACTCCAGCGGGTTCACCCGGCGTCGTCCCCGTCGATGCGTGTGGCCGCCGTCATGGTCCCCAGGGTGACGGGTGACCTGCGTCATAGCGGGACCGGGCGGTCACCGGGACAGCAGCACCCCGATCGCGGTGCAGCCGAGCAGCACGATCGCCGCCCGCAGGACCGCCGAGGGCAGCCGCCGGCCGAACCGCGCACCGAAGTGCCCGCCCAGCAGCGACCCCGCGGCGACCAGACCCGCGGCCCGCCAGTCCAGGCGGTCGGTGGCGACGACGACGTAGGCGCCGGCGGCCACCGCGTTCACGGCGAGGGTCAGCACGTTCTTCAGCGCGTTGAGCCGCTGCAGCGACTCGTGCAGGAGCAGCCCGAAGATGCCGATCTGCAGCACGCCCTGGCTGGCCGCGAAGTAGCCGCCGTAGCTGCCGGTGGCGTAGGCGCCGGCGAACAGGGCGGCCATCCGTCCGCGCCCGATCCGCTCCGGCGGCTCGCCGCCGGCACGCCGGCGGGCCAGCGCCCGCTGCAGCAGCGGCTGGACGGCGACCAGCACCACGGCGAGCCCGACCAGCACGGGCACCACCGCCTCGAAGGCCTCCGCCGGCAGGTGCAACAGGAGGAAGGCGCCGGTGAGCGCGCCCAGCACCGACCCCGGTAGCAGCCGCAGCAACAGCCGGCGCTGGCCGGCGAGCTCGCGGCGGTAGCCGACCGCGCCGGTGACGTTGCCGGCCACCAGGCCCAGGGAGTTGCTCACCGTCGCGGTCACCGGGGGCAGCCCCACGGCCAGTAGCACCGGGAAGGTCACCAGCGTGCCGGACCCGACGACGGCGTTGATGCTCCCGGCCGCCATCCCGGCCGCCGCGACGGCGACCATCTCCCACGCCGTCATGTCCGCATCGTCCGAAGCCTCGCACGACCACAGGGGGACGGCACGCAGCCGGGGTGGACCGGTCGCGGGGCCCGGAGGGTCCCGGCCGGGACACGGGCAGCGGCTCGACGCCGGCCGGGGACGGGACCTGGCCGCGGTGCGGTCCGGAGGACCGCAGTGACTCAGTCCTTGCGGCCGGCGCCGACCAGGCGCAGGACCACGGCGCCCTCCTCGTCGGAGGCCTCGAGGTCGACCTCGACGTCGAGGCCCCAGTCGTGGTCGCCGGCCGGGTCGTCGACGATCTGCCGCACCCGCCAGACGCCCGGCTCGCTCCTGTCCCACACCAGCAGCCCCGGCCCGCGGGCGTCGGCGCCGGTGTTCACCTCGTCGTGCTCGGCGAAGTAGGCCTGCACCACCTCACCCCACCGGTCGGCGTCCCAGCCGGAGCCGGAGTCGAGCTCGCCCAGGTCGTACCAGCGCCGGCGGGCCCACAGCTCCACCCGCCGGAACAGCGCGTTGCGCACCATCGCGGTGAACGCCCGCTCGTTGCCGGTCAGCGGCCGCGGCCGGGCGGGGACGGCGACCGGCTCGTCGAGCGGCTGGTCCGGGGACGTGAGCGCCTCCCACTCGTCCAGCAGCGACGAGTCGACCTGCCGCACCAGCTCGCCGAGCCACTCGACGAGGTCGGTGACCTCCTCGGTGCGGGCGGACGCCGGGACGCCGGAGCGCAGCGCCTTGAACGCGTCGGAGAGGTACCGCAGCACCGCCCCCTCGGCGCGGGTCAGCCCGTAGGTGTTGACCAGCTCCCGGAAGGTGAACGCCCGCTCCCACATCTCCCGGACGACGGACTTCGGCGACAGCTGCGCGTCGGCCGCCCACGGGTTGGACCGGGTGTAGACCTCCAGCGCGTGCTCGAGCAGCTCCGCCAGCGGCTTGGGGTGGGAGATCTCCTCGAGCAGCTCCATCCGCTCCTCGTACTCGATCCCCTCGGCCTTCATCTGTGCGACGGCCTCGCCGCGTGCCTTGTTCAGCTGCGCGGCCAGGATCTGCCGCGGGTCGTCGAGGGTGGCCTCGATGACGCTGACCACGTCGAGCGCGTAGGTGTCGCTCGCCGGGTCGAGCAGCTCGATCGCGGCCAGCGCGAAGGTCGACAGCGGCTGGTAGAGCGCGAAGTCCTGCGGCAGGTCGACCGTGAGCCGGTAGCGGCGGCCGTCGCCGTCGGGCTGGGGCAGTCGCTCGACGATCCCCGCCTGCAGCAGGGAGCGGCCGATGCCGATCGCCTCGCGGACGTGCCGCAGCTGGCGCTTGCGCGGCTCGTGGTTCTCGGTGAGCAGCCGCCGCATCGCGACGAACGGGTCGCCGGGGCGGTCGACGACATCGAGGACCATCGCCGTCGTCACCCGCATGTTGCTGGTCAGCGGCTCGGGGTCGGCCCCGATGAGGCGGTTCATCGTCGCCTCGCTCCACGGCACCATGCCCTCGGGCGCCTTGCGGCGGACCAGCTTGCGGCGCTTCTTCGGGTCGTCGGCGACCTTGGCGAACTGCTTGAGGTTCTCCACCTCGTGCTCGGGCGCCTGCACCACGACGGTGCCCGCGGTGTCGAAGCCGGCGCGCCCGGCCCGCCCGGCGATCTGGTGGAACTCGCGGGCGCTGAGCAGCCGGGTGCGGCTGCCGTCGTACTTCGACAGCGCGGAGAACACGACGGTGCGGATCGGCACGTTGATGCCGACGCCGAGGGTGTCGGTGCCGCAAATGACCTTGAGCAGCCCGGCCTGGGCCAGCTGTTCCACCAGCCGCCGGTACTTGGGCAGCATCCCGGCGTGGTGGACGCCGATGCCGTGGCGGACCAGCCGCGACAGCGTCGTCCCGAAGGCGGAGGTGAAGCGGAATCCGCCGATCATGTCGGCGATCGCCGCCTTCTCCTCCTTGGTGCACACGTTCACGCTCATCAGCGCCTGCGCCCGCTCCAGCGCCGCGGCCTGGGTGAAGTGGACGACGTAGACCGGCGCCTGCCGGGTGTCCAGGAGCTCCTGGATGGTCTCGTGCATCGGCGTGGTCGCGTAGTAGTGGTGCAGCGGCACCGGGCGCTCGGCGCCGGCCACCAGCGCGGTGGGGCGGCCGGTGCGGCGGGTGAGGTCTTCGCGCAGCCAGGTGGTGTCGCCGAGGGTGGCGCTCATCAGCAGGAACTGCGCCCTCGGCAGCTCCAGCAGCGGCACCTGCCAGGCCCAGCCGCGGTCGGGGTCGCCGTAGAAGTGGAACTCGTCCATGACGACCAGGCCCACGTCGGCGTCGGCGCCCTCGCGCAGCGCGATGTTGGCCAGCACCTCGGCGGTGCAGGCGATGACCGGCGCGTCCCGGTTCACCGCCGCGTCGCCGGTGAGCATGCCGACGTTGGCCGCGCCGAAGACGCCGCACAGCGCGAAGAACTTCTCGCTCACCAGGGCCTTGATCGGGGCGGTGTAGTAGCTGCGCCGGCCCGCGGCCAGCGCGGCGTACTGCGCGCCGGTGGCCACCAGCGACTTGCCCGACCCGGTGGGCGTGGCTAGGACGACGTTGGCGCCGCTGACCAGCTCGATCAGCGCCTCCTCCTGGTGCGGGTACAGCACTGTGCCGTTGGCCTCCGCCCACGCGGCGAAGGAGGCGAACAGCTCGTCGGGGTCGGCGCCCTGCGCGCGCAGGACGGAGAGGTCGGCGGGGTCGTCGAGGAGGGGGGACGCGGTCATCGTGGAGGACAGCGTGCCCGACGCCGCATCCCTTCCCGCAGGGACGCTCCGGTTCCGCGGCGGACGACGGGGGTAGGCGGGGGCGGTACCCCTCGCAGAACCCCGTATGGAGGACCCGTGTCCGAGCCCCGCCCGGAATCCCAGCCCGCCCAGCAGCAGGACGTGCCCGGCACGCTGGGGGAGATGACCCCCAAGCCCGACCACGGGGAGGAGAGCTACCGCGGCTCCGGCCGGCTGACGGGCAAGGCGGCGGTCATCACCGGTGGCGACAGCGGCATCGGCCGCGCGGTCGCGATCGCCTTCGCCCGTGAGGGCGCCGACGTCCTCATCTCCTACCTGAACGAGCACGAGGACGCCGAGGACACCAAGAAGTACGTCGAGGAGGCCGGCCGGAAGTGCGTGCTGGTCCCCGGCGACCTCGCCGACCGGGCGCACGCCAAGACGATCATCCCCAAGGCCCTCGAGGCGTTCGGGAAGATCGACGTGCTGGTCAACAACGCGGCGTTCCAGATGAGCCACCCGACGCTGGAGGAGATCTCCGACGACGAGTGGGACCACACCGTCGCGCTGAACCTCTCGGCGATGTTCACCCTCTGCAAGGACGCCATCCCGCACATGCAGCCGGGGGCGTCGATCATCAACTCCTCGTCGGTGAACTCCGACAACCCGAGCCCGCACCTGATCGCCTACGCGATGACCAAGGCCGGGATCGCGAACTTCACCGCGTCGCTCGCGCAGATGTACGCCGAGAAGGGCATCCGCGCCAACAGCGTCGCCCCGGGCCCGATCTGGACGCCGCTGATCCCGGCGACCATGCCCGAGGAGAAGGTGGAGAGCTTCGGCCAGCAGGTGCCGATCGGCCGCCCCGGCCAGCCCGCCGAGCTCGCGCCGGTGTACGTGCTGCTGGCCAGCGACGAGGCGTCCTACGTCTCCGGCGCCCGCGTCGCGGTGACCGGCGGCAAGCCGATCCTCTGAGAAAGGACCCCCCTGCTCCCCGCCACTCGCGAGCTCGCGGCGGGCCCCTGCAGGGGGGCCACCTCAGTTCAGGTTTGGGGAGGCGCCCGGGAAGGCCGTCGCGAGGGGCGGCCGCTCGCGACGGCCGGGCACCAGCTGGGCGCCCGCCCGGCGCGGCACGGCGGCGAACTCGTAGGTGCCGACCCGCGCGACGGTGCCCGCGCGGCTGTCGGCGAGCAGGGGGGACGTGGCGACGCACCGGGTGGTGAACGGGGCGCCGGGGGCGGTCACCACGCACTGCAGCCGCTGCAGGACGACGTCGAGGTAGAGCCGGTCGGCGGACGGGGAGCGGGGCAGCTCGACGGTGGCGGTCAGCCACTGGACGGCGGTGGGGTCCTCGCCGGCCCAGTCGAGGACGAGGGAGCAGGCGCGGGCGCCCTCCCCGGCGCGGGACCGCCCGGGCTCGGGCGTGTTCAGCAACAGCGCCCGCAGCACGGCGTCCTGGACGATCCGTTCACACACCGCCATGCGCACGTCCATGGCAACCGTCCCGTCACTGGCCCGTTGTCCGCTGTGGTCCCCACGCTATGGAGCCACCAGCAAGGGGATACCCAGCCGGAGGTAAGCGAGAGGCAAAACCTGGCGGCAGTTGTCGCCGTCCGGCTCAGCGGCGGTCGGTCCCGTCCGGGGGCAGCGCCGCGACGAGCCGGGCGACGTCCGCGGGGCGCACCCGGCAGCAGCCGCCGAGCAGGCGGGCACCGGCGACCACCCACGCCGGGACGTCCGCGGCGTCGATCCCTGGCGCGCCGGTCCAGCGGCGGGCGGCGGCGTCCCAGCCCTCGCCGCTGTTGGGGTAGGCCACCAGGGGCTTGCCGGCCGCCGCGGCGGCGGCCAGCGCGGGCGCGACGGCCGACGGCGCGGTGCAGTTGACCCCGACCGCGACGACCGCGGCCACACCCGCGGCCAGCGCGAACACCGCCTCGGCCCGCTCGCCGCGCCGGGTGCGGACGACGCCGTCGCCGTCCACCGTGGTGGTGAGCGACAGCCACACCGGGACGCCCAGCGCGTCGGCCTCCGCGACCAGCGCCTCCGCCTCGGCGGCGGCGGGCACGGTCTCGCAGGCGAGGACGTCGGCACCGGCCTCGGCGAGCAGCTCCATCCGGGGCCGGTGGAAGGCCCGCAGCTCGGCCACCGACACCCGCGCGCAGTAGGCGCCGGTGTACTCCGAGCCGTCGGCGAGCA
The DNA here is from genome assembly GCF_054050115.1 of Geodermatophilus sp. SYSU D00708. Classification (NCBI taxonomy): domain Bacteria; kingdom Bacillati; phylum Actinomycetota; class Actinomycetes; order Geodermatophilales; family Geodermatophilaceae; genus Geodermatophilus; species Geodermatophilus sp. SYSU D00708. The sequence goes on from NZ_JBJGYS010000031.1 coordinate 9,102, forward strand.
CCGCCCCGTACGGCCCGACCGATCCGGCCACCCAGCTCTCCGGCGCTCCGCGGCGGGCCAGCTCCACCGAGGAGCCGATCAGCCGGCGCGCCTCGGCGGCGGCCACCCCGGCCGCGGCGAGCCCCTCGACCGAGGCCTGGTAACTGGCCGTGGTCGCCACCCGGGCGCCGGCCGCGGCGAAGGCGGCGTGCGCGGCCACCACGGCCCCGGGGTCGTCGCGCAGCAGCCGGGCCGACCACAGCGCGGACGACAGGTCGTGCCCCTGGGCCTCCAGCTGGGTGGCCAGCCCGCCGTCGAGCACCACCGGCCCGGCGGCGAGGGCGTCGGCGAGCGGGCGGTCAGGCATGTCGTCGATCCTCCCGCGGTACAAGCGCACCCATGGTCTTCATCTGGAGCAGCAACTGGGGTCCGCGGCGCCGCCCGCCGCGCGGGTACCGCGGCCGGGGCGGGCACCCCGGCTACGGGCGGGGGTACCGCGGCGGCCACCAGCGCGACGACTCGTGCCTGCGCGACCTGCTGCTGCTGAACACCGGCTGCTGCCTGGCCAACGCGATCGGGTGCGGGGTCGACGGCCTGTTCCTCGTGCCGACGACGGTGCGGCACGTGCACGCGGCCGGCACCGGGCGCCGGGGGACCCGGGTGCGCGACCGGCTGGTGGCCGCGGTGCGGGTCTACCAGCGCGAGGTCAGCCCGCGGCGCCCCCCGGTGTGCCGGTTCGAGCCGACCTGCTCGGCCTACGCCGTCCAGGCGCTCGAGGGGCACGGCGCCCGGCGCGGCACCTGGCTGACGCTGCGCCGGCTGCTGCGCTGCCGCCCCGGTGCCGCCGGTGGTCCCGACCCGGTGCCGGCCGCCGGCTGAGCGTCCCGGCTCACCCGGGGACGGCCGGCCCGTCGTCGGCCTCCGCGGTGAGCGCCCGGGCTCCCGCGACCGCGAGGAGCACCGGCAGGGCGCCGAGCAGGGTGCCGCCGTGGAGTGCCTCCAGCACACCGATGACCCCGGGGGAGGAGTCCAGCAGCGCCCAGCCCAGGGTGAACAGCGGCACGGTGACGACGGCGGTGCCCAGCATGGCGCGCAGCTGCGCCCGGACGCCCGCGCGCCGGGTGGTCAGCCCGACGACCGCCGCCGGCAGGAAGGTGAACAGCCAGTCCAGCACCGGGAGCACCGCGCCCACGACCAGGTCGGACAGGGCCGCGGAGTGCAGGGCGTTCCACCCGAGGGCGAACGCGGCGACGAGCACCACCAGCCACCACAGCGCCGGGACGAGGCGGCCCGGCAGCGTCGCGGGGCGGGCCACGGCCCCGGCCGCCGCCAGGCAGACCCCCGCCGTCCCCAGGACCAGCACCAGCAGGGACGGCGGGACGTCGGCCACATGCCAGCCCGGGGTCTGTGCGGGCAGCGGCCAGGGGGCGGTGCCGACGACGGCGGCGGCGAGGGTGAGCACGCCGGCGACCACGGCCACCGTGCCGGGGCGGGACGGCGCGGTCCTGTGCCGGCCGACGGTCACGGCACCGAGGGTGGCACGCGACGGCCCCGCCCACCGGTCGGCGGCGTGCGAGCGGCCAGACTGTGCGCGTGCCCGACGCCGACGACGTCTCCGGTGACCTGCCGGTCACCGGTTCCGTGGTGGTGCCCGCGGCCGCGCTGGGCTGGCGGTTCTCCCGGTCCTCGGGCCCCGGCGGCCAGGGCGTGAACACCGCCGACTCGCGGGTGGAGCTGTCGGTGGCCCCGCTGGCGCTGCCCGGGCTGGGCGACGCGCAGCGGCAGCGGCTCGCCGCACGCCTCGGGGACCGGCTGGTGGACGGCGTCCTGACCGTGGTGGCCAGCGAGCACCGCCAGCAGCTGCGGAACCGGCAGGCGGCCCGGGAGCGGCTGGCCGCCGTCCTGCGGGCGGCGCTGGCAGCGCCCCCGCCGGCGCGCCGGCGGACGAAGCCGACGAAGGGCTCCCAGGAGCGGCGGATCCAGGCCAAGAAGCAGCGCGGCGAGCTCAAGCGCTCCCGCCGCCAGTGGGACTAGGACCCGTCGGCGACGGATCCCGGCCGCGCGGTGGCGTCGTCACGACCTCGTGAACGTGAGGTGGGTGACGCCGCTGGGTGTCGAGACCGCCTCGATGTCGTAGTCCGCCTCGAGGGCTTCGAGGCCGTCCCACAGCCGCACCCCGCGCCCGAGCACGATCGGTACCTGGACCAGGTGGACGTGGTCGACGAGCCCCGCCGCGATGAAGTCGCGGGCGACGGTGGGGCCGCCGCCGATGCGCACGTCCCGGCCGGCTGCCGCCTCGCGCGCGACGTCGAGGGCCTTGGCGGGGGAGGCGTCGAGGAAGTGGAACGTCGTCCCGCCGGCCATCTCGATCGGCGACCTCGGCCGGTGGGTGAGCACGAAGGTCGGCGTGTGGAACGGCGGGTTCGGCCCCCACCACCCTCGCCACTCGGGGTCGTCCTGCCAGCCCGGGGGACCGAACTTGCCCGCGCCCATGATCTCGGCGCCGATGCCCGGCTCGTGCTGCTGGGCCATCGCGTTGTCGACGCCGACGGTGCCGCCCTCGCGTCCCACGATCGGGGCGCCGAAACGGGTGGCGATCATCCACTCGTGCAGCCGTTCGCCGGCGTGGCCGAAGGGGGTGTCGAGCGCCTGGCCCTCACCGGTGGCGAACCCGTCCAGCGACATGGAGAGGTTGTGGATGCGGGTCCGTGTCATCTGCTCGCTCCGTCGGCTCGGCTGCTTCCCTCCGGTGGAGACCGCCGCCGACCTCGGCACTCATCGGTCCCGTGCGGTTCGGCTTCGTCCGGGAGTCGCAGCCGATCAGCGCGCAGCGCCCGGGGCCTCGACCGCGTCAGGACCACCGCTGTTCCAGGCGCACCGTCACCTCGTCGCCCGCGCGGTCCTTGCCGATCGCCCGGCAGATGGCCGCCCGCAGCGGCAGCCAGTGCGGGCCGGTCCCGGACGGCATCAGCGTGGCGGCGAACGGGTGCCCGTCGGTGGTGCCGGACACCTTGACCGCCCGCCGCGTGCCCAACAGCTCCGCAGAGCCGGGCACGGTCAGGTAGGTCGGGAACGCGCCGTCCTTCTCGATCGGCGCGGTGAAGGTGACGTCGAGCGGCTGGGGTGTGCCCTGTCCTGCGGCCATGCGGGGTCCTCCTCGGGGACTGGGTGGTCGAGGGGCAGACCGGGACGCGACGCGCAACTCATCGCTGCGCCGGCGCGGCCCGCCGCCGTTCCAGGAAGGCCCGCTCGGCGGCGTTGCCGGCCAGGTCGATCGCCTCGGAATAGGCCGCGGCCGCCTCCTCGTCCCGGCCCAGCCGCCGCAGCAGGTCGGCCCGGACGGCGGGCAGCAGGTGCCCCGGCAGGGAGAGCCGCTCCACCAGGGCCAGTCCCGCGGCCGGCCCCTCGACCTCGGCGACGGCGACCGCCCGGTTGAGCGCCACCACCGGGCTCGGCGCCAGGACGGCGAGCTGGTCGTAGAGCGCCAGCACCTGCCGCCAGTCGGTGTCGGCGGCGCTGCGGGCGTCGCTGTGCACGGCCTGGATGGCAGCCTGTACCTGGTACGGCCCGGGGGCGTTGCGCCGCAGGCACCGCCGCACCAGCTCCTGCCCCTCGGCGACGAGGGCGGGGTCCCACAGCCGGCGGTCCTGCTCGGGCAGCGGCACCAGCCCGCCGTCCGGTCCGACCCGGGCGGGGCGGCGGGACGCGACCAGCAGCACCAGCGCCAGCAGCCCGAGGACCTCCGGCTCGTCGGGCATCAGCCCGGCCAGCTCCCGGGCCAGCCGGATCGCCTCGGCGGTGAGGTCCGGGCGGTCCAGCCGCTCGCCGGCGGTGGCCGTGTAGCCCTCCGTGGCGATCAGGTGGACGACGGCGAGCACGCCGCGCAGCCGGTCGGGCAGGTCGGCCTCGGTCGGCACCCGGTAGGGGATGCCGGCCGCCCGGATCTTCGCCTTCGCCCGCACCAGCCGCTGCGCCATGGTGGCCTCCGGCACGAGGAAGGCGCGGGCGATCTCGGCGGTGGTCAGGCCGCCCACCAGCCGCAGGGTCAGCGCCACCCGGGCCGCCGGGGCCAGCGCGGGGTGGCAGCAGGTGAACAGCATGCGCAGGCGGTCGTCGCGCACGGCGCCCTCCTCGGGCGGCGGGTCCGGGTCGGCCAGCAGGGCCGCGGCGCGGTGCCGGGCGTCGCGGGTCGACTCCCGGCGCATCCGGTCGATCGCCCGGTTGCGGGCGGTGGTGACGATCCAGCCCGCCGGGCTCGGTGGCACCCCCTCGGCCGGCCAGCGCGCGACCGCGGCGGTGAAGGCGTCCTGCACCGCCTCCTCGGCGGCGTCGATGTCGCCGAGGAGGCGGGTCAGGACGGCGACCGCGCGGCCGTAGCACTCGCGGAAGACGCGCTCGACGTCCGCGGTGGTCGGGTCGGTCAGCAGCTCGGCCCACCCTGGAGCGGCCGCACCTCGATCGGCAGGGTGATGGCCCGGGCGAGCTTGCGGCCCCACACCAGGGCGGCGTCGAGGTCGGGCACCTCGATGACGGTGAACCCGCCGATGTGCTCCTTGCCCTCGAGGTAGGGGCCGTCGGTCAGCAGGACGTCGTCCCCGGAGAGGCGGGCGACGGTGGCCGTCTCCGGCGGGTGCAGCCCGCCGGCGAAGACCCAGGCGCCGGCCTCCCGCATCTCGCGGTTGACTTCGCCGAGGTCCCGCATGATCGGCTCGAGCACCTCGGGCGGGGGCGGGTCCCCGTCGGGCTGGTAGATGGAGAGCAGGTACTGCGGCATCGCGGGCCTCCCGTCGCTGACGGCGGCCGGCACCGTACCGGCCGCTCACCCCCTGTACGAACGGACCGGCCCCGGATCGACACTCACCCGGTCGCGGGCCTGCGCACCAGGAACCACAGCGGCAGCTCCTCGTCGGCGGTGTGCAGCGCCTGCTGCACCTCGAACCCGGCGCGGCGGAGGAAGCGGGCCGCGGCCCACGTGTAGACCGCGGTCGCGGCGGGGAGCCCCTCGGCGTCGCAGCGGTCGAGCACCGGACGCAGCAGCGCGCCGGCCATGCCCTGCCGGCGGCTGCTCGGCCGGGTGCCCAGGTGGGCCAGCCACCAGTGCGGCTCGGCCGGCCGGGCCGCGTCGACCAGCTCGCGGGTACGCGCGACGGCGGTCCAGCGCGACCCGGCGAGGTAGGGGAGCTCGCGCGCCAGCGCCGTCCGGACGTCGTCGGGCAGCGGGACGGTGCCCGGTGCACCCGGGGGCGCCTCCCAGGTGGCCACCGCGGTGACGTCCTCGGTGACCCAGCCGGTGCCCGTGGCGACCGACCGGTGGCCGGCGTCGAGCTCGTGCAGGCGGGTCAGCCGCTGCACGCGGCCGTCGTCCGGCAGCGCCCAGCGGGTCCAGCGGGAGTCGGCGAGGGCGACGGTCAGCGTCGCGGCGATCCGGGGCACGTCGCGCTGCTCGGCCGGCCGCACCGACGGGGTCCCGAGGCGGACGGTCGTCGCGGGGTCACTCACCCCGCCATCCCACCACCCGCGCCCGGGCGGGGCCGGGGCGGTGCCCGGCCCCGCCCGGGTGGTCAGCCCAGGGCCGCCTTCACCTCGCGGGCGAGGTCGTCGACCAGCGCGCTGTAGCGGTCGCACATGCCGCCCAGCCAGAACAGCCCGTGGATCTGCCCGTCGTAGCGCTGGACGGTCACCGGGACGCCCGCCTCCTTCAGCCGCTCGGCGTAGGCCTCCCCGTCGTCGCGCAGCGGGTCGAACTCCATCGTGGCGATGAACGCCGGGGGGAGCCCGGAGAGGTCCTCGGCGCGGGCCGGGGAGCAGTAGGGCTCGGAGCGGCGGGCCTCGTCCGGGACGTAGTGGTCGCGGAACCAGCGCATCGAGGCAGCCGTGAGCAGGTACCCCTCGCCGTTCTCCCGGTAGGAGTCGGTCTCCATGCCGGCGAGGTCGGTCGCCGGGTAGACCAGCGCCTGGAAGGTGATCTCCGGGCCCTGGCGGTCGCGGGCCATCAGGGCCACGGCGGCGGCGAGGTTGCCGCCGGCGCTGTCCCCGGCGACGACCAGCCCCGCCGGTTCGGTGCCCAGTTCCGCCAGGTGCTCGGCGACCCACGAGGTGACGGCGTAGCAGTCCTCGACGGCCGCCGGGTAGGCCGACTCGGGCGCCAGCCGGTACTGCGCCGAGACCACGACGCACCCGGTCGCGTCGGCGAGCGCGCGGCTGGGGGCGTCGACGACCTCGATGTTGCCGATCACCCACCCGCCGCCGTGGAAGTAGACGATCGCGCCCCGCGGGGACCCCTCGGGGCGGTAGATGCGGACCGGCAGGGAGCCGTCCGGTCCGGGGACGGTGCGGTCGCCCACGGCGGCCACCTGGACCAGGTCGCCCTGCATCTCCCGGAAGGAGTTGGCCATGTCGCGCGCCTGCGAGACCGACAGCTGGGAGATGTCCGGCGCGCCCTGCGCCTCCATGGCGGCGAGCAGGGCGTGGGCTTGGGGGTCCAGGGGCATGGTCTCTCCTGACGTCGGCGGCGGGAGACCGCGGCCGACCGGCCACGGCGCGTTCCGTAACCTAGGTCACACCTGCGGGTCCCCGGTAGCGCCGACCGCACAGCCTGCCTGCGACGGCGGTGAGGTCGTCGGAACCCAGGCTTGACGCCGACGCCGCGGTCGGGAAACCGGCGCCCCGCAACCTCGGTGCCGTGACCGCGACCGCCCTGCCCGGAGTCCTCGCCGGGGTCGGCCCGCGCACCCGCACCACCCGGACGCACTGCCCCTACTGCTCGCTGCAGTGCGGGGTCACCATGACCGCCGGCGACCGCCCGGCGACCCTGCAGCCGGCCGACTTCCCGACCAACCGCGGAGGCCTGTGCTCCAAGGGCTGGTCGGCCCCGGAACTGCTCGACCACCCGGAGCGGCTGACCCGGCCGCTGGTCCGCGCGGTGCCCGGGGACCGCACCAGCCCGCTGGTCGAGGCGACCTGGGACGAGGCCCTGGACCGGCTCGTGACCGCGATCGAGCGCACCCAGGCCCGGTACGAGCGGGACGCCGTCGGCTGCTTCGGCGGCGGCGGGCTGACCAACGAGCAGGCCTACCAGTTCGGCAAGTTCGCCCGGGTCGCGCTGCGCACCTCGGCGATCGACTACAACGGCCGGTTCTGCATGTCCTCGGCGGCCGGCGCGGCCAACCGCGCGTTCGGCCTGGACCGCGGCATGCCGTTCCCGCTGTCGGACGTCGCCGCGGCCGACGTCGTCGTCCTGGTCGGCTCCAACCCGGCCGACACCATGCCGCCGGCCATGCAGTACTTCGACGAGGGCCGGGCCCGCGGAGCCCAGCACGTCGTCGTCGACCCACGACGGACGGCGACCGCCCGCAACGCCGCCCTGCACCTGCAGCCGCTCCCCGGCACCGACCTGGCGCTGGCCAACGGGCTGCTGCACGTCGCGATCGCCGAGGGGCTGGTCGACGAGGCCTACGTCGCCGCCCGGACCACCGGGTTCGAGCAGGTCCGGGAAGGGGTGGCCGCCTACTGGCCCGACCGGGTGGAGCGGCTGACCGGCGTCCCGGTGCCCGACCAGCGGCGCACCGTGTTCGCCCTGGCCCGGGCCGGGCGGGCGATCGTGCTGACCGCCCGCGGCGCCGAGCAGCACCGCAGCGGCACCGACACCGCCTCGGCCTGGATCAACCTCGCCCTCGCCCTCGGCCTGCCCGGCCGCGAGGGCAGCGGCTGGGCCACCGTCACCGGCCAGGGCAACGGGCAGGGCGGCCGCGAGCACGGGCAGAAGGCCGACCAGCTGCCCGGCTACCGGAAGCTCGCCGACCCGGCCGCCCGCGCGCACGTCGCCGCCGTGTGGGGCGTCGACCCCGACGACCTGCCCCAGCCGGGCCCGTCGGCCTTCGAGCTGCTCGACGCCCTCGGCACCGACGGCGGGGTGCGCACGCTGCTGGTGCTCGCCTCCAACGTCGCCGTCTCCGCGCCCGACGCCCGCCGGGTCATCAGCCGGCTGCGCGACCTGGACTTCCTCGCGGTCGGCGACTTCTTCCTCTCCGAGACCGCCGAGCTCGCCGACGTCGTCCTGCCCAGCGCCATGTGGGCCGAGGAGGACGGCACGATGACCAACCTCGAGGGCCGAGTTCTCCGGCGCCGGCGGGCGCTGGACCCGCCCGAGGGTGTCCGCGACGACCTCCGGCTGCTGGCCGACCTGGCCGCGCGGCTCGGGGCCGGCGCGCGGTTCAGCGCCGACCCCGAGACCGTCTTCGCCGAGCTCGGCCGGGCCAGCGCCGGGGGAGCGGCCGACTACTCCGGCATCAGCTACCGGCGGATCGACGAGGAGCAGGGCGTCTTCTGGCCCTGCCCGTCACCCGAGCACCCCGGCACGCCGCGGCTGTTCACCGAGCGGTTCGCCACCCCCGACGGCCGGGCCCGGTTCGTGCGGGTGGAGCACGTCGAGGCCTCCGAGCGCCCGGACCGCGAGTACCCGTACGTCCTCACCACCGGCCGGGTGCTGGCGCACTACCAGTCGGGCACCCAGACCCGCCGCTCGCACAGCCTGTCGCTGCTCGCCCCGCTGCCGCGCGCCGAGCTGCACCCCGACCTGGCCCGCCGGCACGGCATCGGCCCGGACGACGTCGTCGAGCTGGCCACCCGCCGCGGCCGGGCCCGCTTCTCCGCGCACCTGACCGACGACATCCGGCCCGACGTCGTCTTCGCCCCCTTCCACTGGGGCGGCGCCTCGTCGGCCAACGCGCTCACCGACGCCGACGCGCTGGACCCGACCAGTCGGATGCCCGCCTTCAAGGTCTGCGCGGTCGCCGTCACCCGCGTCGCCGGACCGGTCGAGCGGCTGCCGGCCCCCGACCCGGCCGGCCAGCCCCGGCCCCGCCCTCATGAATCCGCTGCCACCCCCGAGCCCCGCCCCCCGTCCCGGAGGAGGACCCCAGGCGTGAAGAGCACCCCACGCTTCCTGCAAGGCGTATACCCGATCATCGGGGAGGGTCTGGACAAGCCCGGCCCGATCGATCCCGCGCTGCGCTACACCGTTCCCGGTGGGTGCAGCGCGCAGGCGCTGTACTTCCGCGGCGGCAACTCCACCGAGCACCTGGTGTACGTGCTGCTCATGCGCGACGGCGTGCCGATGCGCTGGTTCCCGATCGGCGCGAAGGGCGACGTGCACGTGCCCCTGCGGGTGGTCGAGGACCTGCCCGGCGGCACGCTGGTCGAGCTGCACGCGGCCGGGCCGATCGGCGTGACCGGCGAGCTGGTCGTCGACCTCGGGCTGGTGGAGGTCTGATGACCGCCGTCCTGGGCGGACGCCCGCAGGGCCTGACCTCGTTCCGGCTGGACGTCGACGACCTCGACGAGCGCGCCTCGCTGGTCGTCGTCGGCAACGGCATGGCCGGCGCCCGGTTCGTCGAGGAGGTGCTCGAGCGCGGCGGCGGCGAGCAGTTCCGGATCACCGTCCTCGGCGACGAGCCGCACGGCAACTACAACCGGATCATGCTGTCCCCGGTCCTGGCCGGGGAGTCGCACGAGGACGACATCGTCCTCAACAGCCACGACTGGTACGCCGACAACGGGGTGACCCTGCGGGCCGGCGTCCGGGCGGAGCGGATCGACACCGCGGCCAAGGCGGTGCACGCCTCCGACGGCTCGGTGACCCCCTACGACCACCTGGTGCTGGCCACCGGCAGCTACTCGTTCATCCCGCCGATGACCGGCGTGCGCCGCGACGACGGCGGCCTGCTGCCCGGCGTGTACGGCTTCCGCACCATCGACGAGACCCGCGCCATGCTCGAGGCCACCGGCCGGTGCCGGCGGGCGGTGGTCATGGGCGGCGGGCTGCTCGGCCTGGAGGCCGCCCGCGCGCTGCAGGGCCACGGCCTGCAGGTCGACCTGGTGCATGCCGCGCCGTGGCTGATGAACGCCCAGCTGGACGCCGAGGCCGGCGCCATCCTGAAGAAGAGCGTGGAGTCGCTCGGCATCGCCGTGCACCTCGACGTGCTGGCCACCGAGGTCCTCGGCGACCTGCACGTCGAGGGCGTCGTGCTCAAGGACGGGCGGCGGATCGACTGCGACCTGCTCGTCGTCGCCGCCGGCGTCCGGCCGCACACCGACCTGGCGCTGCGCTCCGGCCTCGAGGTCGAGCGCGGCGTCGTCGTCGACGACCAGCTGCGCACCGACGAGCCCGACGTGTACGCGATCGGCGAGTGCGCGCAGCACCGCGGCACCGTCTACGGCCTGGTCGCCCCCGCCTGGGAACACGCCACGGTGCTCGCCGACGTCCTCACCGGGACCAGGCCGGACGCCGAGTACCACGGCAGCCGGACGGCGACCAAGCTCAAGGTGGCCGGCGTCGACGTCGCCACGATGGGCGTCAACACCCCGCAGCGCGAGGACGACGAGTTCCTCGTCATCTCCGAGCCCAGGCGCGGCGTGCACCTGTCGGTGGTCATCCGGGACGACCGGCTGATCGGCGCCACCCTGCTCGGCGACACCCGCAAGGTCGCCTACCTGACCCAGGCCTTCGACCGGGGCGCGCCGCTGCCGGAGGAGCGGATCCGGCTGCTGGTCGACCTCTCCGACGGCGCCGAGGAGGTGGGCGTCGCCGAGATGCCCGGCGACTCCCAGGTGTGCAACTGCAACGGCGTCTCCAAGCAGGCCATCTGCGACGTGGTCGCCGACGGCTGCAGCTCGCTGTCCGGCGTCATGGACCGCACCCGCGCCGGCAAGGGCTGCGGCTCCTGCAAGTCGCTGGTCGAGCAGGTCGTCGAGTGGGCCGCCGAGGGCGACCTCGCCGAGGACCCGTCGGCGTCCTGGTACGTCCCCGGCATCCCGCTGGCCAAGCCCGACCTCGTGGCCGCCGTCCGGGAGCAGGACCTGCGCAGCGTCTCCGCCGTCTTCGCCGCGCTGGCGCCCGGCGGGAAGGACGACGCGAAGTCGAAGATGGGCCTGACCTCGCTGCTCAAGACCGTCTGGGGCGTGGACTTCGTCCCGGAGAAGGACGGCGAGTTCATCAACGACCGGGTGCACGCCAACATCCAGCGCGACGGCACCTTCTCCGTCGTCCCGCAGATGAAGGGCGGGGTGACCACGCCGGCCCAGTTGCGCCGCATCGCCGACGTCGCCGAGAAGTACGAGGTGCCGATGGTCAAGGTGACCGGCGGCCAGCGGATCGACCTGCTCGGCGTCCGCAAGGAGGACCTGCCGGCCGTCTGGAACGACCTCGGCATGCCGTCCGGCTACGCCTACGGCAAGAGCTTCCGCACCGTGAAGACCTGCGTCGGCAGCGACTTCTGCCGTTTCGGCCTGGGCGACTCCACCCAGCTCGGCATCGACCTGGAGACCCGCTTCCAGGGCATCGAGAGCCCGGCGAAGATGAAGCTCGCCGTCGTCGGCTGCCCCCGCAACTGCGCCGAGGCCTACGTCAAGGACGTCGGCGTGGTGGCGATCGGCAACGGGAGGTGGGAGGTCTACGTCGGCGGCGCCGCCGGGGCCACGGTCCGCAAGGGCGACCTGCTGGCCACCGTCGACTCGCCGTCGGCCGTGATCGAGCTGGCCGGCCGGTTCATGCAGTACTACCGGGAGAACGCCAACTGGCTGGAGCGCACCTACGACTTCGTGCCCCGCGTCGGGCTGGAGCGGATCAGGGCGGTGCTGCTCGAGGACAGCGAGGGCATCTGCGCCGACCTCGACGCCGGCATGCAGCGCTCGATCGACGCCTACACCGATCCGTGGGGCCAGGACGCGAGGGAGCCGGCCACTCCCGGCCAGTTCCGCTCGTCGCTCCCGCTCGTCCCGCTGCCGGAGGTGCCGGTCCGATGAGCCTCACCGAGCTGCGGACGACGACCGCGTACACCGTGGGCCGCGTCGAGGAGGTGCCGCCGGGGGAGGGCCGGGCGTTCGTCGCCGGGGGCGTCCAGGTCGCCGTCTTCCGGCTGCGGGACGGCTCGCTGCACGCCACCCAGGCCGCCTGCCCGCACGCCGGCGGGCCGCTGGCCGACGGGCAGACCGACGTCGACGTGCTGGTCTGCCCGCTGCACCTCTACGCCTACCGGTGGACCGACGGCGCCGCGACCTCCGGCGCCGCCGCGATCCGGGTCTACCCGGTGCGCGAGGTGGACGGCGACCTCGTCGTGGAGGTGTAGCGGGCGCCCCCCCCGAGGGGCAGAAATGGCCATTCCTGCCCCTCGGGGGGTCAGCAGGCGCGCGCCTCCAGCACGTGCACCCCGGCGGGCGTCGGGACGTCGCGGGTGAGGCGCAGACCGGTCGCGTCGAGGAGCGCGGCGTACTCGTCGGCGGTGCGCTCGCGGCCGTGCAGCAGCACGAGCATGTGCAGGTCCATACGCACCGCCGCCGGGTCGTCGACGGCGCGCTCCGGGAGGACGGCCTCGACGACCAGCAGCACCGAGTCCGGCCGCATCGCCGTCCGGACGGTCCGCAGGACGCGCCCCGCGTCGGCGTCGTCCCAGTCGTGCAGCACCCGGGACAGCAGGTAGACGTCGGCGCCGGCGGGGACCTCGGTGAAGAAGTCACCGGCGACCGCGGGCAGGTCCGAGCCGGCCACGACGCCGGCCTGGTCGAACAGCGTGAGTCGCGCGGTCGGCACCGCGTCGCGGACCGCGCGCAGCAGCGTGCCGCTGCCGCCGCCGACGTCCACCACGGAGCGGAACGGGGTCAGGTCGTAGGCGGCCACGACCGCGCCGGCCTCTCGCGCCGAGCGGTCGGCCATCGACGCCCGGAACGCCGCCAGCCGCTCGGGCGCGGCCGCCAGCTCGTCGAAGAACGGCCGGCCGTGGACGACGTCGAACGGGGTGCCGCCCGCGCGGACCGCCTGGAGCAGCCCGGCAGCCGCCCGGTAGTACAGCTCGGCGCGGGCGGTCACCGCCCCGCGCTGGGAGCCCGGCACGCCGGCCCGCAGGCACTCGCCGACCGGGGTGAGGGCGAACCGGCCGTCGGGGAGCTCGTCGAGCACGTCCTCGGCGGCCAGCCCGCGCAGCACGCGGGACAGCGGGCCGGGGACGGCGCCCAGCTCCTCCGCGAGCTCCGCGGCGCTGCGCGGACCGGCGGCCAGGGCGTCGGGCACGCCGAGAGCGACGCAGACGTGCAGCAGCTGGGTGACCAGGTAGCCGTCGGCCAGCCGGGCCAGCCGGGCGGCTGCGGAGCCGGGCACACCGGCATGGTGGCACCGGCCCGGGAGCCCGACAACGGCCCTCAGCCCGTGCGGACCAGGCGGAACTTCGTCCCCGGGTCGCGGGTCAGCGCGGGCACCGGCCGGACGTCGACCGGGAGGGGCAGCGCGCCGGTCGACGTCACCGCCGCGACCAGCGCCGCGCGCAGCCGCTCGGGCACGTCGGCGGCCGCGCCGGGGGCCAGGACGACCTCGGCGTGCAGCCCGCCCGCGTCGGACACGAACGCGTACTGGCCGACCTCGGGGAAGTGCGCCACCGCCGAGCCGAGCACCGACGGGTGGACCGGCACGCGGGCGCCGTCCGGGCCGGGCAGGTGCAGGATGTCCGCGGTGCGGCCGTCGACCGAGGCCAGGCAGCGCCAGGGGCGGCCGGCCGGGTTGGGCCGCGGGGACTCGGTGACCGCGTCGGTGAGCTCGTAGCGGACCAGCGGCTGGGCGCGGTCCACCAGGTTGGTCACGAGCACCGTCGCGCCTGGTTCGCCCGGCGGGACCGGCCGGTGGTCCTCGTCGACCACCTCGACCACGACGACGTCCTCGGCGACCTCCAGCTCCGGGTGCTCGGGGGTGCTGGAGGCGATCACCGGCGCCTCCGTCGCCGCGTACATGCCGACCGGCTCGACGCCCCACGCCGCGCGGACCCGGCGGCGCAGCTCGGGGGTCAGCGCCTCCGACCCGAAGGCCACCGACCGCGGGGCGACGTGCAGGCGCCCGGCCAGTTGCTCGTCGACGAGCAGGCCGCCCAGTCCGGCCGGGCAGATGAGGACCTCGGGCTGCAGCGCGTCCAGCCCGGCGACCAGCCGGGGGAGCGGGGTGGCGGCGGTCAGCGACGCCGGGGCCCCGGGTGGGGCGAGGACCTGCCGGGTGAGGTGCGCCGGGCTCGGGCTGCCGACGGCGGCCACCCGCTGCCCCGGGCGCATCCCGGCGCGGCGCCCGGCCCGCTCGGTGACCGCCCGCCACGTCGCCGCCTCGGACTCGGTGAACACGACGATGGCGCGCCGGCCCGTGGTGCCCGACGTCGTGGCCACGCGGAACACCCCGAGGTAGGACGTCCCGGGGTCCTCGCCGGCCAGGTGGGCCTCGAGGTCGGCCCGGCGCAGCCGCCGATCGCAGACGATCGCGTCGAACTCCGCCATCAGGGTGGCCTTGGTCAGCACCGGGAGGTCGGCCAGCGGGCGGTCGGCCGCGGCGGGGCCGAGCACCTCCCGGTAGTAGGGCGACCGGGCCGCCGCGTGCGCCAGCAGCGCCCGCAGCCGCCGGCGCTGCGGGTCGAGGACCCGGGCCCGGGTCCACCCGTCCCGTGCGTCGAGCGCCGCGTCGTCCACGACCCCTCCCGGTGGTCGAGCGGTGTGCGCACCCGACGGTCCGCGCGGCCGCGCCGATCCGCCAGGGGCCTGAGCCCGTCGTGGAGCGGGGACGACGGGCCTACCGTCGTCCTCCCGCTCCGAGCCGGAGGCCCGCCATGGCGACCGTGACGATCGGCACCGCGCCCCTGTCGGTCGACGACCTGCTCGCCGTCGTGGACGGCGCCCGGGTGGAGCTCGGCACCGGGGCGCGGGACGCCGTCGCCGCGGCCCGCGCGGTCGTGGACGAGGCCCTGGCCGGGAACGCCGCCGTCTACGGGCTGACCACCCAGGTCGGGCACCTGCGCGACACCCGGCTGACCGAGGGGGAGATCCGCGGGGAGCAGCAGTTCCTCGTCCTCTCCCACGCCGGCGGGATCGGCCCGCCGCTGCCGGTGCCGGTGGTGCGGGCCGCGCTCGCGGTGCGGCTGGCCGGTATCGCGCGGGGCGGGTCGGGCGCGTCGGTGGCGGCCGCCGAGACGCTGGCGGCGCTGCTCAACGCCGGCGTCCACCCGGTCGTCGCCGAGACCGGCTCGGTGGGCGCGGCCGACATCGGGCAGATGGCCGGGATGGCGCAGGTGGCCATCGGCCGGGGCCGGGCCGAGTACCGCGGGGAGGTCCTCCCGGGTGGGGAGGCCCTGCGCCGGGCCGGCATCGAGCCGCTGGTGCTCAGCGGCAAGGACGGGCTGGCCCTCATCTCGGCCAACGGGGTGTCGGTGGGGCAGGCGGCGCTGGCGGTCGCCCGGGCGGCGCGGGCCGCCGCGGCCGCCGACGTCGCCGCCGCGCTGTCGATGGAGGCCGTGCGCGCCAACCCCTCGGTCGTCCACCCCGCCGTCGGCCGGGCCAAGCCGGTGCCCGGTCAGGTCGCGGCCGCCGACCACCTGCGGGAGCTGCTGGCCGGCAGCGCGCTGCTCGCGCCGGGCGGCCCCGCCTCGGTGCAGGACGCGCTGTCGTTCCGGGTGGTGCCCCAGGTCCACGGCGCGCTGCGCGAGAACGTCGCCGCCACCCGCGCCGCGGTGGAGACCGAGCTGGCCGCGGCGGCGGACAACCCGCTGGTGTCGGTCGCGGACCGCACCCTGGTCAGCAACGGCAACTTCCACCCGATGGTGCTGGCCATCGCCTGCGACGCGCTGCGGATCGCCGTCGCCGCGGTCGGGCAGCTCAGCGACCGCCGCATGTCGCACTTGTGGGAGGCGTTCTTCCGGCAGCTGGCCGGGCCGCCGCCGTCGGCCGCCCACGGCCTGGCGCTGCGCCCTCCGGCGGCCGCGGTCGTGGCCGAGCTGACGCAGCTGGCCGCGCCGGCGACCCTCGACGTCCCGCCGCTGGACAACGGGGTGGAGGACCACGCCACCGGCGCCCCGCTCAGCGCCCGCAAGGCCGACGCCGCGCTGGGCCTGCTGGAGGACGTCCTCGCCGTGGAGCTGCTGCTGGCCGCCGACGTCCTCGCCGCGGCGCCGGACGGACGGGCGCTGGGCGCCGGCCCGCGCGCCGCGCTGGAGCTGGTCCGGACGGCGACCGCCGCCGCCGAGCCCCACCCGGACGCCGTGCACCGGGCGGTGCGGGAGCGGTTCCCCGCGCGGGTCAGCCCGGGGGAGTGAGCGCGCCCAGCGCCGCGGCCACCTCGTCGTCGCGGACGAACCCCAGGGCCAGCAGCCGGTGGGCCAGCACGCCGCGGCGGGTCAGCCGCAGGTCGGCCGGCCGCAGCCGGGGCAGCGCGGCGCCGCCGGGACGGGGCTGCGGGGGCGGCGGGTCGACCAGGCCGGCGCGCTGCAGGTCGGCGACGTCCTCGCGGGCGCCCCACGCCGTCCAGGACCGGGGGTCGTCGGCCAGCGGGGTCATCGGCAGCGGCAGCCGGTCGCGGCGGCCGACGCCGGCGAGCAGCACCAGCTGCCGCCAGGTCAGCCCGGCGGCCAGCCGCAGCGCGCGGTCGACCAGCGCGGCGTCCAGGTCGGGGGAGGCGGCGACCTCGGCCAGCAGGTAGCCCAGGTGCCGCACCCGCCGCTCGTCGGCCGCGGCCCGCGCCGCCGCGACGACGGCCTCGGTGACCTCGTCGGCCGCCGACCGGCCCCCGGGGCGGGGGGTGAAGAAACCGTCGTCGCGCACCCGCCGGCCGCCGCGGGACAGCGTCGCGCCGTGCTCGACGGCGAAGGCGAGCACGGCGCCGGCGCGGGCACGCTCGCGCGGGACGGCGATCCCGGCGGCCTCGTCCGCGGCCGTGCGCAGGCAGGCGGCCAGCCGCTCGTCGAGGCGCACCGCGGGGGCGGGCCCGGCGCCGGCGAACACCACGGCCGCCGCAGCCCGGCTCATCGAGCCGGCGACCGCCGCACCGGCCTCCAGCAGCGCGCGGCCGGTCGCGGGGGAGTCCTCGGTCGCAGTCACGCGGTGATCTTCTCCGGTCCGCCGCGGTCCGTGCACCCTCGCCCGCGGCGGCCTCACCACAGGGGGTCAGCGACGGTGAGCACAACGGAACACGAGTTCAGTGCGGGAGCAACCGGCGGGGAACGCCGGCCCGCCACCGTTCCGGGACATGGCCGCTCCTCCGCGCACCGCCCCGCAGACGACCGCGCCGGTCGCCGTCCCGCCCCGGACCGGGCGCTGGATCGACGACTGGTGCCCCGAGGACCCCGCCTTCTGGGAGTCCACCGGCAAGCGGGTCGCCCGGCGCAACCTGTTCTTCTCCGTCTTCTCCGAGCACGTCGGCTTCTCGATCTGGAGCCTGTGGTCGGTGCTGGTGCTGTTCCTGCCGGAGTCGGTCTACGGCATCGACCCGGCCGGCAAGTTCCTGCTGACGACGCTGCCGACGGCGCTGGGCTCGATCGTCCGGCTGCCCTACACCTTCGCCGTCGCGAAGTTCGGCGGCCGCAACTGGACGATCGTCAGCGCCTCGCTGCTGCTGGTCCCCACCCTCGCCACCGCGGTCGTGCTCGAGCCCGGCGTGGACTACTCGACGCTGCTGGTCGTCAGCTGCCTGGCCGGCGTCGGCGGGGGCAACTTCGCCAGCTCCATGGCCAACATCAACGCCTTCTACCCCGACCGGCTCAAGGGCTGGGCGCTGGGCCTCAACGCCGGCGGCGGCAACCTCGGCGTCCCGGTGATCCAGCTCGTGGGGCTGCTGGTGCTGGCGACGGCCGGGGCCGAGCACCCGCGGGTGGTGCTGCTGGTCTACGTCCCGCTGATCGTGGTGGCCGCGGTCGGCGCGGCGCTGCTCATGGACAACCTGACGACGGCGCGCAACCAGCCGCGGGCGATGCGCGAGGCGGCCCGGGAGCCGCACACCTGGATCATGGCGTTCCTCTACATCGGCACGTTCGGGTCGTTCATCGGCTTCGGGTTCGCCTTCGGCCAGGTGCTGCAGAACCAGTTCACCGACGACTTCGCCACTCCGCTGGCCGCGGCGTCCCTCACCTGGCTCGGCCCGCTGCTGGGCTCGCTGATCCGGCCGCTCGGCGGGTCGCTGGCCGACCGCTTCGGCGGCGCGCGGATCACCTTCTGGACCTTCCTCGCGATGGCGGTCGGCGCCGCGATCGTGTGGACGGCCAGCCAGCTGGGGTCCCTGCCGCTGTTCGTCGTCGGCTTCGTGGCGCTGTTCGTGCTCAGCGGGGTCGGCAACGGCTCGACCTACAAGATGATCCCGGCCATCTTCCGCACCCAGGCCCAGCAGCGGGTGGCCGCCGGCGGGGGCAGCGCGGCCGCCGACCGGCACGCGCTGCGGATGTCGGGCGCGCTCATCGGCATCGCCGGCGCGGTCGGCGCCTTCGGCGGGGTGCTGGTCAACCTGGCGTTCCGCCAGTCGTTCCTCAGCACCGGCAGCGGCGACGGCGCCTACCTGGCGTTCATCGCCTTCTACGTGGCCTGCCTCGTCGTGACGTGGGTGGTCTACCTGCGGCCCCGGGCGGCGATGCGCGGCGTGTGACGACGGCAGCGGAGTGGAATCGACCCTGCGGGCCCCCGAGCGGGGGCCCGCAGGGTCTCCCGAGGGGGAGCCGCGGTGGTGCTCAGCGCGACTGGGCCCGGCACCTGGCCGCGGTGGTCGGCCGGAGGCCGACAGATCACAGGGTCTTGAGGCGGTAGCCGCGCTTGACGACGGTCTCGACCAGCGGGGCGCCGAGCGCGGCGCGCAGCCGGGTCACCGCCATCTCCACCGCGTGCCCGTCCCCACCGCCGGGCAGCACCTGCACCAGCTCCGGCCGGGACAGCACCGTGCCCGGGCGGGCCGCCAGCGCGCGCAGCACCGCCATCGGGCCCGGGGCGAGCTCCACCAGCCGGCCGTCGACGACGGCAGCGGAGCCGCGCACCTGGACGTCGTGCTCGCCGACCCGCAGCACCGGATCGCGCTCGGGCAGCCGGGCCACCACCTCGCGGGCCAGCGCGCCCAGCCGCGAGCGCTCCGGCTGCACGGACGCGATCCCGGCGGCGTCCAGCGGCCCGGCGGTCACCGGGCCGACCGCGACCGGCAGGACGCCCCCGGTCAGCGCAGCCACCAGCTCGGCCCGCTGGCCCAGCTCGTCGGCGACCGACAGCAGGCTGGCCGCGGCCGGCGCGCTGGTGAAGGTGACCGCGTCGACGCCGCGGGCCACGATCGTGCCCACCAGCCGGCGCACCGGCGCGACGTCCTCGGGCAGCACCCACCGGTAGACCGGCACGGTCAGCACCTCCGCGCCGCTGCCGCGCAGCGCCTCGACGAACT
Organism: Geodermatophilus sp. SYSU D00708; assembly: GCF_054050115.1. Classification (NCBI taxonomy): domain Bacteria; kingdom Bacillati; phylum Actinomycetota; class Actinomycetes; order Geodermatophilales; family Geodermatophilaceae; genus Geodermatophilus; species Geodermatophilus sp. SYSU D00708. The sequence continues at coordinate 28,276 of NZ_JBJGYS010000031.1, forward strand.
CCGGCAGCGGGTCGCCGTGCAGCTGGACGGCGATCCGGCGGCCCTCCAGCGGCCCCTCGGCGCCCGACAGCAGGTGCTCGAGGACCTCCGCCGACGACTCCGACGCCGGCGACCACGCGTCGACCAGCCCGCCGCCGCGGATGGCCCCGCGCGCCTTGGGGCCGCGGGCCAGCACCCGGCTCGGGCGCAGGTGCTCCACCAGCGGCAGGTCCCAGGCGTCGGCGGCCTCGAGCCAGCCGCGGAAGCCCACGCCGGTCGTGGCCACCACGAGGTCCACCGGCCGCTCCAGCACCGCGCGGGTGGCGGCGACCAGCTCGGCGTCGTCGGCCAGCGGCACGATCCGGATCGCCGGGGCGTAGAGGACCCGTGCGCCACGCCGCTCGAGCAGCGCGCCCAGCTCCTCCCGGCGCCGGGCGGCGGTCACCGCCACGGTGTAGCCCGCCAGGGGCAGCGGCTCGGCCGCGGGCTCGGGGGCGAGCTGGCTGTCGGTCACGACCCCATGGTGCGGGGTCGTCGTTGCGGGCGTGTGACGGGTGCTCGGCGCGACGGCCCTCACTCGAAGGCGTTCCGCAGCCAGCGGGCGAGCAGGACGCTGGCGTCGTCCTGCAGCAGCCCGCCCTGGTGGTCGAGGAGGGCGTGCACCAGCCGCCGCGCGGTCTCCGGCGGGGACTGGCCCGCGGCGACCTCGCGGGTGAGGAACTCGACCAGCCGCTGCTCGCCGAACCACCGGCCCGCCGCGTCGCGCGCCTCGGTGACCCCGTCGGTGTGCAGGGCCAGCCAGTCGCCGGGCTGCAGGGCCACCTCGGCGACGGCGAGCTCACCGGTGCCGAGTCCGAAGGGCAGCCGCCGTCCGCCGGACAGGGCCTTGACCACCTTGCCCTCGCGCAGCAGCAGCGGCGGCGGGTGGCCGGCATTGACGTAGCGCAGTCGGCCGGAGGGGACGTCGAGCTCGGCCAGCACGCCGGTGGCGAAGGCGCTCCCGGGGAAGCACGTGGCGATGACCTCGTCGATGGCGCGGGCCTGGTCGTAGATGCCCCGCCCGTCCCGCCGGGTGCTCCGGTAGGCCGACAGCGCGGCGGCGGCCAGCAACGCGGCGGCCAGTCCGTGACCCATGGCGTCGAAGATCGCCAGCGAGACGGTCTGCACCGAGAGGGAGTAGTCGAACGCGTCCCCGCCGGTGTCGTAGGCAGGCTCCAGCAGGCCGGCGAGGACGAAGGCGTCGCTCGCGGCGGTCAGGGGCGGCAGCTGCTGCCACAGCAGCTCGGCCGACGCCGTGCGCGGGCGGGTGCGCCGCACCGCCTCCAGGGCGTCGCCGTACTGGCTCATGCCGGCGATCAGGTGGCCCACCATCTCGGCCAGCCACCGGCACTCCTCGCGCAGGGCCGGGTCGTAGAGCTCGGCCTCCGAGCCCACCCCCACCTCCAGCACGCCCAGCCGGTCGGCGCCGTCCACGATGGGCACCCACAGCCGCGGCGTCCCCTGCCCGTCCGACGGCAGCGCGCGACCGGTCCGGAAGACCCGCCCGGGCAGTGTCGCGTCGATGGACAGGGACTCCCCGCGCGGCGTCCCCGGCGGCGTCAGCGGCCACAGCCGGCGCTGCTCGTGGTCGGCCACGTGCACCGTGACCGCCACCTCCATCGCTCCGCCGGCCTGCGCGGCGAGCTCGCCGATGCGGTCCGGCGGGACGGCGTGGGCCGCCTCGACCAGGTGCAGCAGCGCGGCGAACGGTCCGCTGGCCGGGCGCCGCCGGCGCACGGGCGTGCTGTAGGGGATCCGCCGCTGGGTGAACAGCTCGTCCAGACGCTCGTTCACCGTGTGCGCCAGCACGTTGTACTGGTTCTCCGGCAGCGTCGTCAGCCCCTCGAGGTGCCCCTCCAGGTCGAACAGGTCGGCGGTGCCGCCCAGCGCGAAGTACCGGGTCCAGAGCTCCTCCAGGGTCAGGTCGGCCAGTTCGACGGCCGAGCGCAGCGCGTGGTGCCGCTCGTCCGGCGAGGCCGCCTCGGGGCCGCCCATCAGCGCCGTCGGCGGACGGCGGAGTCGACGACCGTGCGGGCCACCTCCGGCAGCGTCCCGGACTCCTCGCCGGAGCGGGCCAGCAGCATGCCGAAGGCGACCTCCTCGGTCACGCCGTGCCGGGCCATCAGCACCCCCTTGGCCGTGCTGACGAGGTCCCGCGAGCCGATGGCGTTCCACAGGCCCTCGCTCAGCCGCTGCGCCCGCTGGTGGGTCTGCACGTTCGCGACCAGGATCGCCGCCTGGGCCGAGAACATGCTCAGCCGCCGGGCGCTGTGGTCGTCGAACACCCACGGCCGGTCGGCGTAGACCTTGAGCGCTCCCAGCGAGGCACTCCCCGCCACCATCGGCGCGCTCATCGCCGAGCGCAGCCCCAGCGGGGCCACCGCGTCGGCCCACCGCGGCCAGCGCCGGTCGGCCGCGAGGTCGTCCACGCGGACCAGCTGGCGCGCTGCGTGGGCGGCCAGGCAGGGGCCCTCACCCAGCTCGTACTGCAGGGTGTCGGCCCGTGCGACCAGCTCGTCGGTCGAACCGGAACTGCGCCGGCCGCGCTCGTCCATGACCGAGACACCGGCGCCGACCGCGCCCGGCACGGTGTCCTGGGCCAGCGAGCTGACCAGGCCGAGCGCGGTGGCCACGGTCTCCTCGGAGAGGAGGAGGCCCGACATGCGAGCGAAGACGCCCGAGAGCTCGTCGGCGAGCGGGAGGGCCCGGGAAGGGTCCTGGGACACGGGTACCCCGTTCGTTCGGTCGCAGCCCGCCGGTGCTGGACGGAACGGCGACGACCGGAACAGGTTAACCGCCGGACGCCGGTCCCGTGGTCCCGTCGACGCGGACGTCGGCCCGCTCCCTCGTCCTCTCTGCGGCGAACGCGGCCGCCTCGATGCGCTGCCAGCGTCGCCACTCGGACTCGAGCGCGGGGCCGTCGCGGGCCAGCCCGCGCGCCAGGCGGACCCCCGGCGGGGCCTCGACCCAGATCCGCAGCACGGTCCACGGGTCCACCGCACGCGGGCAGCTGCCGCAGCCCTCGACCACGAGGACGTCGGCCGGCGGCACCGGGGTGGGGGAGCGGGTGAAGCGGCCGGTCGCCCAGTCGTACCGGTGGTAGCCGCCCGGCCGCCCGGCGGCGAGCGGGCGCAGCACGCCGGCGGCCAGCCGGGCGAAGGCCCCGGTCAGGGTCCAGCCGGCGTACAGGTCGTCCATGTGCACCACGGGCGCGTCCAGCAGCGTCGCCAGCCGGCCGGCCAGCGTCGTCTTGCCCGAGCCGGCCGGCCCGTCCACGCAGACCAGCCGGGTGCCGCCCAGCCGCGGCGCCGCTGCGCGCACCCGGCCGGCCAGCACCGCGGCGGCGTCCTCCACGACGGGCACTCTGCCAGCCGGCGCGTGGCCGGCCCGGCGCACGCCGGACCGTCGGCCCCGCCGGCCCGGCCTGCGACCATGGGGGCGTGCCGCCGTCCGCGCCCCCGCCTGTCTCCGCCGTCCCACGCCGCTGGCGGCTGCTGTGCGCCGCCGTCGCGCTCGTGGTCGTCGCCGTCATGACCTACGTCGGGCTGACCCTCGAGTCCCAGGTCTCCGGGGTGATCACCTACGGCACCGCCGACCAGGTCGCCGTCGTCGGCCTGGGGCTGGTCGCCGGGGCCGGGATCCTCGCGCTGGGCCGCCCGCGGGTGGACGCCGACGCCGAAGGCATCCGGGTGCGCAACCTGTTCGGGGAGCGCGCGGTGCCGTGGACGGCGATCCGGGCGATCCGGTTCGATACCCGCTTCAAGTGGGCGACCGTGCTGCTGACCAACGACGACGAGTTCTCCGTCCTGGCGCTGCAGGGGGCCGACGGGGAGCGGGCCGCCGCCGCCGTCGAGGGACTGCGCGCGCTGCTGGCCGCCGCCAAGGCCCAGCAGCCGGCCCCGCCGCCCCTGCTCTACGACGAGTGACCCCGGGAATGACCAGGACACGGTCGACGCTGTAGCATGTACGTGCCTCCCCGCTACACCGAGGCGCGCGAACCACCAGCGGCCCCGCCCCGGGCCGCTGATCAAGAGGAGCCCGCTCCCACCTGGCGTCGCCCCAGACGCCCAGGTCCCCGGATCGCGGTGGACCGGCCCCCGGCCGGTCGACCGCGGCGCGCGCGAGCCTGCGAGCTCGCGCACCCCGGAGAGTGGGCCCCGTGAGCACGACGCTCACGGGGCCTTCGTCTTCTCCGGCATCCGGCGGGCGCGACTCCTCACCGGGCAAGAGCAGAGGAGAGGCCATCACCGAGCCCCGCATCAACGACCGTATCCGCGTCCCCGAGGTCCGCCTGGTCGGCCCCGAGGGTGAGCAGGTCGGCATCGTGCCGATCGGCGAGGCGCTGCGCCTGGCCCAGGACGCCGAGCTCGACCTCGTCGAGGTCGCGCCCATGGCCCGGCCGCCGGTCGCCAAGCTGATGGACTACGGGAAGTTCAAGTACGAGTCCGCCCAGAAGGCCCGCGAGGCCCGGCGGAACCAGGCGCTCACCGTCATCAAGGAGATGCGGCTGCGCCTCAAGATCGACCCGCACGACTACGAGACCAAGAAGGGCCACGTCGAGCGCTTCCTCCGGAGCGGCGACAAGGTCAAGATCACCGTGATGTTCCGCGGCCGGGAGCAGTCCCGTCCGGAGATGGGCTACCGGCTGCTGCAGCGGCTGGCCGCCGACGTCGCCGAGCTCGGCGTCGTCGAGTCCAACCCCAAGCAGGACGGCCGCAACATGGTCATGGTGATCGCCCCGCACCGGAACCAGGCAGCGACCGATGCCTCCCGCCGCAGCGCGAAGGCGGAGAAGCAGGCGGCCGAGGGGCAGACCCCGCAGGCCTGAGCGGTCGCAGCGCAGGACCGCACCACCGAGACGGCCGGCGCCGTCGCGGCAGCTGCACGCTGCCGCGCGGCGCCGACACACACGAACGAGGACCGAGGACATGCCGAAGCAGAAGACCCACAAGGGCACCGCGAAGCGGATTCGCGTGACGGGCAGCGGGAAGCTCATGCGTGAGCAGGCCAACAACCAGCACAAGTTCGAGCACAAGTCCTCGCGCCGCAAGCGCCGGCTGGACCAGGACCAGGTCCTGTCCCCGGCCGACCACAAGAACATGAAGAAGCTGCTGGGCATCTGAGCCCCTGCCGTAACGAGAAGACAGGAGCCCTTCCGTGGCACGCGTCAAGCGGGCGGTCAACGCCCAGAAGAAGCGCCGGACGACCCTCGAGGCGGCCAGCGGCTACCGCGGTCAGCGTTCGCGCCTGTACCGCAAGGCCAAGGAGCAGATCCTCCACTCGGCCACCTACAACTACCGCGACCGCAAGGTGCGCAAGGGTGACTTCCGCAAGCTGTGGATCACCCGCATCAACGCCGCGGCCCGCCAGAACGACATGACCTACAACCGGTTCATGCAGGGCCTGAAGCTGGCCGGCATCGAGCTCGACCGCCGCGTGCTGGCCGAGCTGGCCGTCAACGAGCCCGCCGCCTTCGCCGCCCTGGTGGAGACGGCCCGCGCCGCCGTGGCCGCCGCCCCGGCCGGCGGTCAGGCCGCCTGAGCAGGACCTCCTGCTCCCGCAGGAGGGCAGTACCAGCAACCTCCCGACGCCGTCGGTGCCGGTCCCCGCGACCGGCGCCGACGGCGTCGGTCTGCGTGGAGCCGATGATCTGGCAGGGACGACGAGGGGGACGGCGATGACCGAGCCGCTGACCGAGCGGTCCGCGCGGGTCGCAGCCGCGCGCAAGCTCACCCGGCGCGCCGGCCGGGACGCCGCCGGCCTGTTCCTGGCCGAGGGCCGTCAGGCCGTCGCCGAGGCCCTCGCCGACCCGGGCGGGGTGCGCGAGGTGTTCGCCACCGCGGCGGCCGCGGCCGCGCACGCCGACCTGCTGGCCGGGACGCCGGTGCCCGTGCGGCCGGTGACCGAGAAGGCCGCCGCGTCGCTGTCGGAGACGGTCACCCCGCAGGGCCTGGTCGCGGTCTGCGCGCTGCGCGACGTGCCGGCCGACGCCGTGGGAGCCGCCCCGCCGTCCCTCACCGTCGCCCTGGCCGAGCTGGCCGACCCGGGCAACGCCGGCACCGTGCTGCGCACCGCCGACGCGTGCGGCGCCGGGGCGGTGGTCTTCGGCGCGGGCTCGGCCGACCCCTACGGCGGCAAGGCGGTGCGCGCCAGCGCCGGCAGCCTCTTCCACGTCGACGTCGTCCGGCGGGCGTCGCTGCCGGAGCTGCTGCCGCGGCTGCAGGCCACCGGGGCGACCGTGCTCGCCGCGGACGGCGGGGGAGAGGCCGCCCTGGACGAGGTCGCCGCCGACGGCCGCCTGGCCGGCCCGGTCGTGTGGCTGTTCGGCAACGAGGCCCGCGGCGTGCCGGGAGAGCTGGCCGCGCTGGCCGACGCGCGGGTGCGGATCCCGATGCGCGGCCGGGCCGAGAGCCTCAACCTGGCCGCCGCCGCGGCGATCTGCCTCTACACGACCCAGCTCGCCCAGCGCTGAGGGATCACCGCTCGGCGGCTCCCGACGGGGCTGCCGGGCGCTCGTAGCGGCGCAGGGCGGCGGTCCGGAGCAGCTCGGCGAAGTCCGCGCCGTCCTCGGGGAAGACGCTCACCCCGACCCGTACCCCGGCCGGCAGCTCCGTGCCGTCGAGCCGGACCGGCCCGCGCAGCGCCTCGAGCAGCTCACCGGCGATCCGGTGCGCTTCGACGCCGGCGGTCCGCGGGTCCAGCTCGCGCAGCGCCACCACCAACTCGTGCCCGCCGAGCCGGCCGACCAGGTCGCGGCGGCGCAGCACGGCCCGCACCCGCTCGGCGACGCTGCACAGCAGGTCGTCGCCGGTGCCGTGACCCCACGCGTGGTTGGCCGCGATCACGCCGTCGACGTCGACCAGCAGCAGGGCCAGCGCGTCCTCGCCCGCGCGGGCGCTCCAGATCGCCGTCTCCACCTCCTCGGCCAGCCGCCGCCGGTCGGGCAGCCCGGTCAGCGGGTCGGTGCCGGCCAGCGCCTCGAGCCGGGCGCGGTAGCCGGAGGCGCGGTCGCGCTCCCGGGCCAGCGCCCGCTCCGCCTCGACCCGGGCGGTGACGTCGACCTGGACGCCGATGTACCGCGCGACCCCGCCGTCCGGACCGGGGATCGGGGTGAGGTGCAGTTCGTTCCACCACGGCGTCCGTTCGGGCCCGCGGTGGTTGAGCACGGTCACCCGGCACTCCTCGCCCGCGGCGATCGCCCGGCGCACCTCGGCGACCGCGACCGGGTCGGTGTCCGGCCCCTGCAGGAAGCGGCAGTTGCGGCCGAGCACCTGCTCCCGCGGGAGACCGGCGAGCCGCTCGAAGGCCGGGTTGACGTAGACCAGCGGCTGGTCGGGCAGCGAGACGTCGACGATCGCGATCCCGCTGGGGGTCACCTCCAGCGCCCGGTGCAGCAGCGCGTCGGCCCTGGCCGGGCCGACCGGGACGGCGGACGGCGCCGCGGGGGCCGGCGCGGCCGGCCACGGTGCCGCTCCCGCCCGGGGCGCCACCCGGGCCAGCAGCGCGGCGGCGGCCCGGACGACGGTGTCGCGGTCGTAGGTGAGGGCGTAGACGAACCGCCGCTCCTCGTCGGGGCCGTCGTCGCCCAGGTCGCGGGCGAGCAGCGCCGCGGCGAAGTGCGGGCCGAGGACGGCGACGTCCCACTCGCCGCGGACCGGGTCGGCCGGGTCGAGCGCGGCACCGCGCAGCCCCGGCAGGGGCTCGACGGGCAGGTCCTCGCCGAGGGCGCAGACGAACCCGGTGCGCTCGACCAGGTCGCGGTAGCGCTGGGCGGTCGACGGCGTGAAGTGCCGGGCCTCCTGGAAGGTCGCGGCCACCACCGACGCGGGGCCCAGGCGCAGCGCCTCCCGCTCCAGCTGCTTGGACAGCTCGATGAGCAGCGCCTTGGGGGCCTGCCGCAGCCGCACGTCGTCGGGCAGGCAGGCGAAGGGGGAGACGGCGGCGTCCTCGGTGACGGAGTCCGCCCGCTGCGAGGGCAGGGCCAGCGCCGCCGTCGCCGCGCCGGGGACCGGGCCGGGGCCGGGGCGCCCGAACAGCCAGCCCTGGCCGAGGGTGGCGCCGAGGGCCCGGGCCATCGCCAGCTGCTCGGCGTCCTCGATGCCCTCGGCGAGCACGACCGCGCCGGTGCGCTCGGCGTGCGCGTTGACCGCGTTCATGATCTCGGCGATCACCGGGCTCGGCCGCTCCTGCACCAGCCGCAGGTCGAGCTTGACCACGTCGGGGCGCAGCAGCGGCATGAACGCCAGCGACATCGGCTCGGCGCCCACGTCGTCCACCGCGACGCCCCAGCCCACCTGCCGCACCCGCTCGACGGTGCGCAGCAGCTCCGCGGGCCGGGCAGCCAGCGCGCGCTCGGTGATCTCCAGGACCACCCGCAGCCCGCCGGGCGCCCCCGAGGCGATGCCGAGCAGCTCCTCCATCGGCGCGCGGTCGAGCACCTCGGGCTCGACGTTGACGAAGAGGGTGAGCGGCGCGGTCAGCCCCTGCGCCAGCGCGCCCTCCAGGGCCGCGGAGCGGCAGGCCGCGTCGAGCTCGGCCAGCCGGCCGGCCGCGCGGGCGGCGGCGAACAGCGCGTCGGGCCGCTCCAGCGGTCCCTCCGGGCCGCGGGCGAGGGCCTCGTAGGCGACGATCCGACCGGAGTCGAGGTCGACGATCGGCTGGAAGACGCTGCGGACGGCGCCGCGCCGCAGCACGTCGTCGAGTGCGGTCGAGGAGGTTCCCACGCGCACGTCATCGGACACCGCGGTCCCGATGATGAGCCGGAACGGCGTCGCTCATCCCATCGGAGGAGGTCAGGCGGGCAGCGCGATGAGCACGACCGCGGCGCCGGCCGCCGCGAGCCCGGCGACCTGGGTGCCGGCCAGCCGTTCCCGGAGCACCACCTGGGCCAGGACGACGGTGCTCACCGGGTACAGCGAGGCCAGCACGCCGGTGATGGCCAGCTGCCCCTGCTGCGTGGCGAGCAGGAACAGCGCGTTGGCCGCCATGTCGGCGACGCCGGCCAGCAGCACGATCGGCAGCGCGGTCCGGGGCGTGCGCAGCGACCGGCCGGCCGGCAACGCCACGACGACGACCAGCGCCACCGAGACCACCCGGGCGGCCACCAGCGGGCTGAGCGCGGCCGCCTCGTCCGTGCGGTCGAGCAGCACGAAGAACACGCCGAACCCCGCGCCGGCGGCCAGCGCCGGCACCAGGCTGGCGGGACGGGCGCGGCGCAGCGACCCCAGGCCCTCCTCGGCGGCCACGAGGACGACGGCGACCAGCGCCAGCCCGATGCCGACGCCGGCCCACCACGGCATCCGCTCGCCGAGCAGCAGCCCGCCGATCACCGGCAGCGCGGCCGCCGACACCGCCGTCACCGGGGCGACGACGCTCATCACGCCGCCGGCCAGCGCCCGGTAGAACAGGACCAGCCCGGCCGCTCCGGCCACGCCCGCGGCCGCCCCCCACGCCAGGTCGGGCAGCGTCGGGTCCCCACCGAGCCAGGGCAGCAGGACCAGCAGCGCGGTCAGCCCGGCGGCCTGCGACAGCGCGACGACGGCGAACGCGGTCGCCCGCCGGGAGGCCAGACCCCCGCAGAAGTCGGCCATCCCGTAGACCACCGCGCTGGCCAGCGCCAGCAGCACCGCCACAGCAGACCTCCGCCCCGGCACGCCCGGTGCGCACCCGCCTCCCGGTTCTAGCACCCGGGTCCGGGTTTCCCCCGGCCCTCCCGGCAGGTCGGCAGACACGCTGCGGGATCTGGCACCTCTGCGGCGAGATCACCGATGTCGCCCGCGCGTGCGCGCCCTCCCGCGCGAGATCGCCGATCTCGCCGGACGGGACGGTCCGGGCAAACCCGTGCGCGGGGCCCCGGCACCGGCGGGCAGAATGGCCTCCCGTGTCTGGCGCCAACGACCCCTACGACCCCAAGCAGGTCGCCGCCCTCTCCGCCGAGGCCCTCGAGACCGCCGTCGCCGAGGCCCGGAAGGCGTTCGCCGAGGCCGGTGACCTGGAGGCGCTCGCCGCCGTCCGGCCGGCCCACCTCGGCGACCGGGCGCCGGTGCTGCTGGCCCGCCGCGAGCTGGGCGCGCTGCCCCCGGCGGCGCGGTCGGACGCCGGCAAGCGGGTGAACGCCGCCCGCGTCGCCGTGACCGAGGCCTACGCCGACCGCCTCGCCGAGCTCGAGGCCGAGCGCGACGCCCGGGTGCTGGCCGAGGAGCGGGTCGACGTGACCCTGCCCTGGGACCGCACCCCCCGCGGCGCCCGGCACCCGCTGACCACGCTCACCGAGCGGATCGCCGACGTCTTCGTCGGGATGGGCTACGAGGTCGCCGACGGCCCCGAGGTCGAGGCCGAGTGGCTGAACTTCGACGCGCTCAACATCGGCCGCGACCACCCGGCGCGCACGATGATGGACACCTTCTTCATCGCGGGCGGGCGGGACCAGGACGAGGACTCCGGCCTGGTGCTGCGGACGCACACCAGCCCGGTGCAGGCCCGCACGATGCTCTCGCGCACCCCGCCGATCTACGTGGTCGCGCCCGGCCGCGTCTACCGCACCGACGAGCTCGACGCGACGCACACCCCGGTGTTCCACCAGATCGAGGGCCTGGCCGTCGACCGCGGGCTGACCATGGCCCACCTGCGCGGCACCCTCGACCAGCTGGCGCGCACGCTGTTCGGCGCGGACGCGGTCACCCGCTGGCGGCCGTCGTACTTCCCGTTCACCGAGCCGTCGGCGGAGTTCGACGTGTGGTTCCCCGAGCACCGCGACGGCCCGCGCTGGGTGGAGTGGGGCGGCTGCGGCATGGTCAACCCCCGGGTGCTGGTGGCCTGCGGCGTCGACCCGGACGAGTACAGCGGCTTCGCCTTCGGCCTGGGCATCGAGCGCGGCCTGATGTTCCGGTCGGGGATCACCGACATGCGCGACATGGTCGAGGGCGACATCCGGTTCACCACGGCGTTCGGGGCCGAGCAGTGAGCACGACCGACCAGATCAGGACGGAGCAGCAGTGAGGGTCCCCATCGGCTGGCTGGCCGAGCACGTCGACCTCCCCGGGGGGATCCCGGTCGAGGACCTCGACACCGCCTTCGTGCGGCTCGGCCTCGAGGTGGAGGCCGTCCACCGGCCCGAGGAGGTCAGCGGCCCGCTGGTCGTCGGGCGGGTGCTGGAGGTCGAGGAGCTGACCGGCTTCAAGAAGCCGATCCGCTTCTGCCGGGTCGACACCGGCGAGGGGGAGCCGCGGGGCATCGTCTGCGGCGCCACCAACTTCGCCGCCGGGGACGCCGTCGTCGTCGCGCTGCCCGGCGCCGTCCTGCCCGGCGGGTTCGCGATCGCCGCACGCACGACCTACGACCGCATCTCCGACGGGATGATCTGCTCGGTCCGCGAGCTGGGCATCGGCGAGGACCACGCCGGGATCCTGGTGCTCGGGGACGACGCCCCCGCGCCCGGCACCCCGGCCGGCCCGGTCGTCGGGCTGGACGACGTCGTCATCGAGCTGGCCGTCACCCCCGACCGCGGCTACTGCCTGTCGATGCGCGGCATCGCCCGCGAGATGGGTACCGGCCTGGGCGTCGACTGGCGCGACCCGGGGGCGGTCACCCCGCCGGCCTGGTCGGGCGAGCCGGCGTGGCAGGTCGCCGTCGAGGACGCCGACCGCTGCGACCGGTTCTCCATGATCGCCCTCGAGGGCCTGGACCCGACCGCGCCGAGCCCGTGGTGGATGCGCCGCCGGCTGGCGCAGTCCGGCGTCCGCAGCATCTCGCTGGCCGTCGACGTCACCAACTACGTGATGCTCGAGCTGGGCCAGCCGATGCACGCGTTCGACCGGGAGCGGGTGCGCGGCCCGATCGTGGTGCGCCGCGCGCGGGCGGGGGAGCGGCTGACCACCCTCGACGGCGCCGACCGCGCGCTGGACCCCGACGACCTGCTGATCACCGACGACTCCGGGCCGATCGGCCTGGCCGCGGTCATGGGCGGGGCGTCCACCGAGATCGGCGACACCACGACCGACGTGCTGCTGGAGGCGGCCCACTGGGAGCCGACCGGCGTGGCCCGCACCGCCCGCCGGCACCGGCTGCCCAGCGAGGCGGCCAAGCGCTTCGAGCGCGGCGTCGACCCGGAGATGACCATGGTCGCCCTGGCCCGCGCCGCGGCGCTGCTCGGCGAGTACGGCGGCGCGAAGGTCGTCGGCACGCCGGTCGACGTCGACACCCGCGGCCCGCGCCCGACCATCACCCTGGACCCCGGGCTGCCCGGCCGGGTCGCCGGCGTGCCCTACCCGCCGGCCCAGGTCGTGGAGCTGCTGGCCAAGGTCGGCTGCTCCGTCGACGGGGACGCCGGGCCGCTCGCGGTCACCCCGCCGTCCTGGCGCCCCGACCTCACCGACCCGGCCGACCTGGTCGAGGAGGTCGTGCGGCTGGCCGGCTACGACGACGTCCCGTCGGTGCTGCCCACCGCGCCGCCCGGCCGCGGGCTCACCGAGACCCAGCGCCGGCGCCGCGCGATCGGCCGCACCCTCGCCGAGGCCGGCTACGTCGAGGCGCCGTCCTACCCGTTCGTCGGGACCGCCGTGCTCGACGCCCTCGGCCTGCCCGAGGACGACCCGCGCCGCGAGGTCGTGCTGGTCCGCAACCCCCTGTCGGAGGAGGAGCCGGCGCTGCGCACCACGCTGCTGCCCGGGCTGCTGGCCGCGCTGGCCCGCAACCTCTCCCGCGGGCAGCGCGACGTCGCGCTGTTCGAGCACGGCGCGGTGTTCCCCGGCGGGGTCCGCACGCCCGCGCCGCTGCCCGGCGTCGACCGGCGTCCGGACGACGAGACCCTCGCCGCGCTGCTGGGCGCGGTGCCGGAGCAGCCGTGGCACGTCGGCGTGGCGCTGGCCGGCAACCGCGAGCCGCGCGGCTGGTGGGGGCCCGGCCGCCCGGCGGTCTGGGCCGACGCGGTGGAGGCCGCGCGCCGGGTGGCCGCCGCTGCCGGCGTCGAGCTGACCGTGCGCGCGGGAGAGCGGGCGCCGTGGCACCCCGGGCGCTGCGCCGAGCTGCTGGTCGGCGACCGGGTCGTGGGGCACGCCGGCGAGCTGCACCCGCGGGTGTGCGCGGCGCTGGACCTGCCGGCGCGCACCTCGGCGATGGAGCTCGACGTCGACGCGCTGCCTGCCGCGCAGGTCCCCGTCGGGCCGCGGATCTCCACGTTCCCGCCGGTGCTGGTCGACGTCGCCCTCGTGGTGCGCGACGAGGTGCCCGCCGCCGCGGTGGACGCCGCGCTGCGGGAGGGCGCCGGCGCGCTGCTGGAGTCGCTGCGGCTGTTCGACGTCTACACCGGCCCGCCGGTGCCGGCCGGGTCCCGCTCGCTGGCCTACGCGCTGACCCTGCGGGCGCCCGACCGCACGCTCACCAGCGAGGAGGCGACCGCGGTGCGCGACGCCGCGGTCGCGGCCGCCGCCGAGCGGACCGGCGCACAGCTCCGTGGCTAGCCTCGCCGGCCAGGTGGCCCTGGTCACCGGGGCGTCCTCCGGCATCGGGCGGCACCTGGTGCAGGGGCTGGCCGAGCGGGGTGCCGCGGTGGCCGGCCTGGCCCGGGGCGGCGAGCGGCTGGCCGCGGCCATGGACGAGGTCGCCGCGGCCACCGGGGCGCGCACGCTGGCCGTGGCCGCCGACGTCACCGACCGGGCGGCGGTGGACGAGGCGGTCGCGCGGGTCCGGGAGGAGCTCGGCCCGGTCGACCTCCTGGTCAACAACGCCGGGGTCATCGACGCCGCCGAGGAGCCGCTGTGGGAGGCCGACCCGGACCAGTGGTGGTCGGTGGTGGAGAGCCACGTCCGCGGCGCGTTCCTGCTCTCCCGCGCCGTGGTGCCGTGGATGGTGCTGCGCAACCGCGGCCGGGTGGTGGACCTGGCCAGCGGCATGAGCGTGCGCGCCCGCCCCGAGTACTCGGCCTACTCGGTGGCCAAGACCGGACTGATGCGGATGACCGAGGCGCTGGCCGGCGCGCTGGAGGGGTCCGACGTCCGCGTCTTCGACGTCGCGCCGGGCGTCGTCGACACCCCGATGACCCGCGCCATGCCGATGTGGCGGGGGTTCACCGCCTGGACGCCGCCGGAGCAGGTGGTCGACCTGGTGACGGCGATCGCCGGCGGGGAGCTCGATGCGTGGTCGGGCCGCTTCCTGCGGGCGGGCGTCGACGACCCCGCCGTCCTCCGCGGGACCACCCCGGCCGACGCCGCCCGCCAGCTGCGCCTCCAGCCCTACGGGGACGGCGACCCGCTGGCCTGACCGGGCCGGTGCAGCGCCACCCCGGCGACGACGAGCACGACCCCGAGCACCTCCCGCGCGTCGGGCACCTGCGCCAGGACGACGACGCCGATGACGGTCGCGGTCGCCGGCAGCAGGGAGACGAGCAGCGCGTAGGTCGCCCGTGGCAGGCGGGCCATGGCCAGCTGGTCGCAGACGTAGGGGACCACGGAGGAGGCGACGCCGACGCCGAGCGCGGCCAGCAGGGCTGCCGGGTCGGCGAACGCCGGCGCGGCGTCTGCGATCCCCACCGGCGCCGCGACCGCCGTCGCCACGAGCATGGCCAGCGCCAGGCCGTCCGCCCCGGCCAGCTGGTCGCTGCGGGCCACCCGGTGCCCCAGGACCACGTACGCGGCGAACAGCACCGCGTTGGCGGCGGCGAACGCGAAGCCGAGGGCCGCGCCGCCGAGCCGCACGTCCGTGAGCAGGGCGACCCCGGCCACTGCGCCGGCCAGGGCGGCGAGGTTGCGCCCGGTGCGGGCTCCCAGTGCGGCGAGCGCCACCACGGGGAGGAACTCGATGGCCGCCACCGTGCCCAGCGGCAGGCGATCGACGGCCAGGTAGAAGCAGCAGTTCATGGCCGCCAGCACCGCGCCCCAGGCGGCCAGCAGCCGGCGCGTCGCGCGGTCCAGCTGCCGCAGGCGGCGCCACGGTCGCCGCCACAGGGCGAGGACCACGGCCGCGGTCGCGATGCGCAGCCAGGCCACGCCGAGCACGTCCACCCGCGCGAACAGCAGGACGGCGCAGGCGGGACCGAGGTAGTGGAAGACCGCACTGACGAGGAACCACACGTGCGGCGGGACGCGGGTCGAGGTGGGCAGGGTCGTCGGTCGGACCATGCACCGAGCCTCGGAGGCACGACGGGCGGGCACCAGGCGCGATCGAAGGCCAGGATGGCGGTGTGCCGTCTGGTCGCACGCCCAGGATCCGCCTCGACCTCCCGGACGGGAGGTCGGTGCTCGACGACGTCAACCGGGAGCTCCTGCGGCTGCTCGACAAGGACCCCCGGTGCAGCGCGGCCGAGCTCGCCCGCAAGGTCGGGATGTCGCCACCCGCCGTCCGCGAGCGGATCGCCCGCCTGGAGCAGACCGGCGTGATCCGGGGCTACCGGCTGGACGTCGACCCGGGCGCCCTGGGCCTCCCCGTCGCGGCGTGGGTGAGGGTCCGGCCCGGCCCGGGGCAGTTGCCGCGGGTCGCCGAGCTCGCCGCACGGGTCCCGGAGGTCGCCGAGTGCCACCGGGTGTCCGGGGAGGACTGCTTCCTCCTGCGCGTGCACGTGCCGTCGGTCGCCGCCCTCGAGGGCGTGCTGGACCAGTTCCTGCTGCACGGGCAGACCACCACGTCCATCGTCGTCGCGACCCCGGTCCCGCCCCGGGCCCCCGCCCCGGGGTCCGCCACCATGGACGCCGCCCGCTCGCCTGACGGGCCGTAGGCACAGGAGGCAACACCTACGTCCGGAGGCAGCGAGACGTGGGCACTGCCTCCCATGCCCACGGCGGCCGACAACTCCGGTGAACGTTCATGCATGGCCGTGTATGGTCATGCATCGTGAGCACAGGGCAGACGTGGACGGTCGGGGTCACCGGCGCCACCGGGTACGCGGGGGGTGAGGTGTGCCGGCTGCTGGCCGGGCACCCCGACCTGCGGTTGGCCGGGGTGCACGCCAATTCGAGCGCCGGCCGACGCCTGGGTGAGCTGCAGCCCCACCTGCTGCCCTACGCCGACCTCGAGGTGCAGCCCAGCGCCGCGGCCGACCTGGCCGGCTACGACGTCGTCGTCCTGGCCCTCCCGCACGGGGAGTCGGCGGCGATCGCCGCGCAATTGCCCGAGGACACCCTGGTCATCGACTGCGGCGCCGACCACCGGCTCAACGACCCGGCCGCGTGGGCGCGGTGGTACGGCGGCGAACACGCCGGGTCCTGGCCCTACGGCCTGCCCGAGCTGCCCGGCCAGCGGGAGCGGCTCGCGGGCGCCCGGCGGATCGCCGTCCCCGGCTGCTACCCGACCTCGGTCACCCTCGCGGTGGCGCCCGCGCTGGCCGCCGGTCTCGTCGAGCCCGACGTCGTCGTGGTCGCCGCCAGCGGCACCTCCGGCGCGGGCAAGTCGGCCAAGCCGCACCTGCTGGGCAGCGAGGTCA
Organism: Geodermatophilus sp. SYSU D00708; assembly: GCF_054050115.1. Taxonomy (NCBI): domain Bacteria; kingdom Bacillati; phylum Actinomycetota; class Actinomycetes; order Geodermatophilales; family Geodermatophilaceae; genus Geodermatophilus; species Geodermatophilus sp. SYSU D00708. The sequence goes on from NZ_JBJGYS010000031.1 coordinate 44,705, forward strand.
TGGGTTCGGTGAGCGCCTACGGCGTCGGCGGCGTGCACCGGCACACCCCGGAGATGGTGCAGAACCTCTCCCAGGCGGCCGGGGGCCCGGTGAGCGTCAGCTTCACCCCGACGCTGGTGCCGATGAGCCGCGGCATCCTCGCCACCTGCTCGGCGCCGCTGACCCCGGGCACGGACGCCGCCGCCGCGCGGGCCGCCTACGAGAAGGCCTACGCCGACGAGCCGTTCGTGCACCTGCTCCCGGAGGGGCAGTGGCCGACGACGGCGCAGGTGCTCGGGGCGAACACCGTCGCGCTGCAGATCGCGGTCGACGCCGACGCCGGCCGGCTGGTCGTCGTCGCCGCCGTCGACAACCTGACCAAGGGCACCGGGGGAGCGGCGATCCAGTGCGCCAACCTCGCCCTCGGCCTGCCCGAGACCACCGGCCTGCCGATCGTGGGGGTCGCGCCGTGACGACGACTGCCCCGAAGGGGTTCCGGGCCGCCGGGGTCGCCGCCGGTCTCAAGAGCACCGGCGCGAACGACGTCGCCCTGGTCGTCAACGACGGCCCGGACGACGCCGCCGCCGCGGTGTTCACCACCAACCGCTTCCCGGCCGCGCCGGTGCAGTGGAGCCGGCAGGTCCTCGCGACCGACCGGGTGAAGGCGGTCGTCCTCAACTCCGGCGGCGCCAACGCCTGCACCGGGGCCGAGGGCTTCGGCGACACCCACGCCACCGCCGAGCACGTCGCCGCGGAGCTCGGCATCGGCGCGATCGACGTCGCGGTCGCCTCCACCGGGCTGATCGGCGTCCGGCTGCCGATGGACGAACTGACCGCCGGGGTCACCGCCGCGGCGAAGGCGCTGAGCACCGACGGCGGCCAGGACGCCGCGCTGGCGATCATGACCACCGACAGCGTCCCGAAGACGACGGTGCAGGCCCGCGACGGCTGGACCGTCGGCGGCATGGCCAAGGGCGCCGGCATGCTCGCGCCCAGCCTGGCCACGATGCTCGTCGTCCTCACCACCGACGCGGTGGTCGACGCCAGCACCCTGCAGACGGCGCTCAAGCAGGCGACCAGCGTGAGCTTCGAGCGGGTCGACTCCGACGGCTGCCTGTCGACCAACGACACGGTGATCGTCATGGCGTCGGGGGCCAGCGGGGTCACGCCGTCCGCCGAGGAGGTCGCCGAGGCGCTCACCGCCGCGGCCACCGACCTGGCGATGCAGCTGCTGGCCGACGCCGAGGGCTCGACCAAGGACATCGCGATCACCGTCCGCAACGCCGCCAGCGTCGAGGACGCGCTGACCGCGGGCCGGGCGTGCGCGCGCAACAACCTGCTCAAGACGGCGCTGTTCGGCAACGACCCCAACTGGGGCCGGGTGCTCGCCGCGATCGGCACCACGGACGCGGCGTTCGAGCCCGACCGGGTCGACGTCACCATCAACGGCGTCACCGTCTGCCGGGGCGGCGCGATCGGCGACCCGCGGGAGCTGGTCGACCTCACCGGCCGGGCGATCACCATCGACGTCGACCTGAGGGCGGGTACCGAGCAGGCGACGATCTGGACCAACGACCTGTCCATCGCCTACGTCCACGAGAACTCGGCCTACTCCACATGAGCACCCCCGAACCGGAGCCGCACGTGACGACGGTGCACGACCCGCAGGCCCAGGACCCCACCCCGCCCGACGTGCGCGTGGACGAGCTCACGCCCCCGAGGAAGGTCGGCACCCGCCGGGTCATGCGCACCTACGACCCCGAGGGCGACCGGCGGAAGATCGCCGTCCTCACCGGAGCCCTGCCGTGGCTCAAGGAGTTCCACGGCAACGTCGTCGTCGTGAAGTACGGCGGGCACGCCATGGTCGACGAGGAGTGCCGGCGGGCCTTCGCCGAGGACATGGTCTTCCTGCGGACCTGCGGCATCCACCCGGTCGTCGTCCACGGCGGCGGCCCGCAGATCACCGAGATGCTCGGCCGGCTCGGGATCGAGAGCGAGTTCCGCGGCGGCCTGCGGGTGACCACGCCCGAGACGATCGACGTGGTCCGGATGGTGCTGACCGGCCAGGTCACCCCCGAGGTCGTCGGCCTGATCAACCAGCACGGCCCGCTGGCCGTGGGCCTGTCGGGGGAGGACGGCGGGCTGTTCACCGCCGCCCGCACGCACGCGCTGGTCGACGGCCGGCCGGTGGACGTCGGCCTGGTCGGCGACGTCGTCGCGGTCGACCCGACGCCGGTGACGGCGCTGCTGGAGTCCGGGCACATCCCGGTGGTCGCCACCGTCGCCCCCGACGCCGACGGCGTGGTGCACAACGTCAACGCCGACACCGCCGCGGCCGCGCTGGCCGTCGCGCTCGGCGCGGTCAAGCTCGTCGTCCTCACCGACGTCGAGGGGCTCTACGCCGACTGGCCCGACCGGGACTCGCTGGTCCAGCAGATCGACGCCGCCGAGCTGGCCGAGATCCTGCCCGGCCTGGACGCCGGGATGGTCCCGAAGATGACCGCCTGCCTGCGGGCGGTCAACGGCGGGGTGAAGCGGGCGACCGTCGTCGACGGCCGCTCGCCGCACGCCCTGCTGCTGGAGATGTTCACGACGGAGGGCACCGGGACCATGGTCGTCCCGGCTGCCGCTCTGGACACGGCGCACCGGGAGGAGCCGGCATGACCCGCACGGAGGAGCTGGCCACCCGCTGGTCGGCCGTGATGATGAGCAACTACAAGACCCCGCCGGTCGCGCTCGCGCGCGGCGCCGGGGCCACCGTCTGGGACGTCGACGGCCGCGAGTACACCGACCTGCTCGGCGGCATCGCGACGACGATCCTCGGGCACGCCCACCCGAGGGTGGTCGAGGCGATCACCAAGCAGGCGCAGACCCTCGGGCACGTGTCCAACCTGGCCATGCACGAGCCCGGCGTGACCCTCGCCGAGCGGCTGCTCGAGCTGGCCGGCCGGCCCGGCCGGGTGTTCTTCTGCAACTCCGGCGCCGAGGCCAACGAGGCCGCGTTCAAGATCAGCCGGCTCACCGGGCGGCCCGAGGTGGTCACCGCCGAGGGCGCGTTCCACGGCCGGACCATGGGCGCGCTGGCGCTGACCGGGCAGCCGTCGAAGGCCGCGGCGTTCGCCCCGCTGCCCGGCGGGGTCCGGTACGTGCCCTACGGGGACGCCGACGCCCTCGCCTCGACCGTCTCCGAGCGGACGGCGATGGTGCTGCTCGAGCCGATGCTCGGGGAGGGCGGCGTGCTGCCCGCGCCCGCCGGCTACCTGGCCGCGGCGGCGCAGACCGCGCAGGACGCCGGTGCGCTGTTCGCCGTCGACGAGGTGCAGACCGGCACCGGCCGCACCGGGCACTGGTTCGCCTCCCAGGCCGACGGGCTCCAGCCGGACGTCATCACCCTGGCCAAGGCGCTCGGCGGCGGGCTGCCGCTCGGGGCCACGCTCGCCTTCGGGCCGGCGGCCGACCTCATGACCGCCGGCTCGCACGGCTCCACCTTCGGCGGCAACCCGATCGCCGCCGCGGCCGCGCTCGCGGTGCTGGACACCATCCGCGACGAGGGGCTGCTGGAGCGGGCCAAGGAGATCGAGCACCGGTTCACCGCCGGCATCGAGGGCCTGGGGCACGCGGGGGTCACCGGCGTGCGGGGCAGGGGCGCGCTGCTGGGCGTCGTCCTCACCGCGCCGGTCGCCGGGGCCCTGGAGGCCGCCCTGCGGGACGCCGGGTTCCTCGCCAACGCCGTCGCGCCCGACGTGCTCCGGCTGGCGCCGTCCCTGGTGCTCACCGACGCCGAGGTCGACGCCTTCGTCGCGGCCCTTCCCGCAGCCCTCGACACCGCGTTCCAGGAGTCCCCCCAGTGAGCCCCAGACACTTCCTCGAGGACGACGACCTCACGCCGGCCGAGCAGGCCGAGGTCCTGGCGCTGGCCGCCGAGCTCAAGAGGACCCGGCACACCGCCGAGGCACCGACCCCGCTGGCCGCGCCGAACGGCGTCCCGCGGGCCGTGGCGGTGCTGTTCGACAAGCCCTCCACCCGCACCCGGGTGTCGTTCTCCGTCGGCGTCGCCGAGCTCGGCGGGTACCCGCTGGTGATCGACGCCGGCTCCAGCCAGCTGGGCCGGGGCGAGCCGGTCGAGGACACCACCCGCGTGCTGGACCGGCAGGTCGCCGCCATCGTCTGGCGCACCTTCGGCCAGGAGCGCATCGAGGCGATGGCCTCGGTCAGCCGGGTCCCGGTGGTCAACGCGCTCACCGACGAGTACCACCCGTGCCAGATCCTCGCCGACCTGCAGACCATCGCCGAGCGCCGGGACTCCCTCGCCGGGCTGACGCTGACCTACCTCGGCGACGGCGCCAACAACATGGCGCACTCCTACCTGCTCGGCGGCGCCACCGCCGGCATGCACGTGCGGATCGGATCGCCGGAGTCCTTCCAGCCGTCCAAGCAGGTGCTCGAGCGCGCCGAGGAGGTCGCGGCGCAGACCGGCGGCTCGGTGCTCTGGACCCCCGACGCCGCAGCCGCGGCCGACGGCGCCGACGTCCTGACCACCGACACCTGGGTCTCGATGGGGCAGGAGGACGAGTACGACGCCCGCGTGGCGCCGTTCCTGCCCTACGCGCTGGACGAGGCGGCGCTGGCCCGGGCCGCGGACGACGCGATCGTGCTGCACTGCCTGCCGGCCTACCGCGGCAAGGAGATCGCCGCCGAGGTGATCGACGGGCCGCACAGCGCCGTGTGGGACGAGGCGGAGAACCGGCTGCACGCCCAGAAGGCGCTGCTCACCTGGCTGCTGGCGCGATGACCGGCGCCGTGACCCGCTCGGCCCGCCAGGCCCGCATCCGCGCCCTGATCGAGGCCCAGCCGGTCACGTCGCAGTCGCAGCTGGCCGGGCTGCTGGCCGAGTCGGGCATCGAGGTCACCCAGGCCACGCTCTCGCGCGACCTGGAGGAGCTCGGCGCGGTCAAGCTCCGCGGCTCCGACGGCGCTCCGGCGTCCTACGTGCTGCCGCCGGAGAACGCCCCGCTGCGCCCGGCGCAGACCGCACCGGCGCGGCTGACCCGGCTGCTGGCCGACCTGCTCACCAGCGCCGAGGGCAGCGCCAACCTCGCCGTGCTGCGCACGCCGCCGGGCGCCGCGCAGTTCCTGGCCTCCGCGCTGGACAAGGTCGGCCTCCCCGACGTCCTGGGCACGATCGCGGGGGACGACACTCTGCTCGTCGTCTCCCGCGACCCCGACGGCGGCGCGGCCCTCGCCGGACGCCTGCAGGCGCTCGCCGAGCGCACGCCCGCCGTCTACCCCGAACTGCAGTCGGACCTGGAGGAAGACCACCCGTGAGCTCGGCACCCTCGGACACCCGGCTGTGGGGCGGCCGCTTCGGCGGCGGTCCCTCGCCGGCCATGGCGGCCCTGTCCAGGTCGACCCACTTCGACTGGAAGCTGGCGCCGTTCGACCTGGCCGGCTCGCGGGCCCACGCGCGGGTGCTGCACCGGGCGGGGCTGCTCACCGACGACGAGCTCGCGCAGATGGTGCGGGCCCTGACCGAGCTGTCCAACGAGGTCGAGGCGGGCACCTTCGTCGCCCTGGAGTCCGACGAGGACGTCCACGAGGCGCTCGAGCGCGGGCTGTCGGCCAAGCTCGGCCCGCTCGGCGGCAAGCTGCGCGCCGGCCGCAGCCGCAACGACCAGATCGCCACCGACCTGCGGCTGTACCTGCGCCACCACGTCCGCGCGCTGGTCGGCGAGCTGGCCTCGCTGGAGTACGCGCTGGTCGGCCTCGCCGAGCGGTACGCCGACGTCGCGGCGCCGGGCATGACGCACCTCCAGCACGCCCAGCCGGTGCTCATCGCCCACCAGCTGCTCGCCCACGCCCACGCGCTGTCCCGCGACGTCGACCGGCTGCGCGACTGGGACCGGCGCACCGCGGTCAGCCCCTACGGCTCCGGCGCCCTGGCGGGCTCGTCGCTGCCGCTGGACCCGGACGCCGTCGCCGCCGAGCTCGGCTTCGACCGCGCCTCGGACAACTCGATCGACGGTGTCAGCGACCGCGACTTCGCCGCCGAGTTCTGCTTCGCCGCGGCCCTGATCGGCGTCCACCTCTCCCGGCTGGGAGAGGAGGTCGTCCTCTGGACGTCGACGGAGTTCGGCTGGGCCCGGCTCGACGACGCCTGGGCGACCGGGTCGTCGATCATGCCGCAGAAGAAGAACCCCGACATCGCCGAGCTGGCCCGCGGCAAGTCCGGCCGGTTCGTCGGCAACCTGACCGGCCTGCTCACCACGCTCAAGGGGCTGCCGCTGGCCTACGACCGCGACCTGCAGGAGGACAAGGAGCCGGTCTTCGACTCCATGGAGCAGCTGCTCCTGCTCCTGCCGGCGGTCACCGGGATGGTCGCCACGCTGACCCTGCGCCCCGAGGTCCTCGAGGCGGCGGCGCCGCAGGGCTTCGCGCTGGCCACCGACGTCGCCGAGTGGCTGGTCCGCCAGGGGGTGCCGTTCCGGTCGGCGCACGAGATCAGCGGCGAGATGGTCGCGTTCTGCGAGGGCGCCGGCCTGGAGCTCGACGGGCTGGACGACGACCAGCTGGCCGGCATCGACGAGCGCCTGACGCCCGAGGTGCGGTCGGTGCTGTCGGTGCGCGGCGCGCTGGCCGCCCGGAAGGCCCGCGGCGGGACGGCGCCCGAGCGGGTCGCCGAGCAGCTGACCTCGCTCGCCGAGCTCGCCCGGCAGCACACCGAGTGGGCGTCGTCCTCACCCGTGGCGGCGGCGCTCTGAGCGCTCCGTCCCCCGGGCCACTGCTCACCGCGGAGGAGCTCCTCGGGCCGCCGGAGGTCGTCGCCCCGACGCTGCTGGGCTGCTGGCTGGTCACCGACCGGCCCGAGGGACGGGTGGCCCTGCGGCTGACCGAGGTCGAGGCCTACGCCGGCAACGGCGCCGACCCCGCGGCGCACTCGCACCGCGGGCCGACGCCGCGGGCGGCGATCATGTTCGGCCCGCCCGGCCGGCTCTACGTGTACTTCAGCTACGGCGTCCACTGGTGCGCCAACGTCGTCGTCGGCCCGGAGGGGCACGGGTCCGCGGTGCTGCTCCGGGCGGGGGACGTCGTCGTGGGGGAGGAGCTCGCCCGCGCCCGCCGTCCCGCCGCCCGGACCGCCCGGGACCTCGCCCGCGGCCCGGCCCGGCTCACCCAGGCCCTCGCGATCGGGCCGGAGGACAAGGCGGCCGACCTGCTGTCGCCGGACAGCACGGTCCGGCTGCACCGACCGCCCCCCTCCCGGCCCGCGCCGCCCGCCGCGGTCTCGGCGGGCCCGCGGGTCGGCATCAGCGTCGCGACCGAGCTGCCCTGGCGGTTCTGGGAGTCCGGAGCCGGATCGGTGAGCGTGTTCCGTCCGGGGGGTCGGCCCCGCCGGCGCGGCGCGAGGCAGGATGGTCAGTCGTGAGCGACGTGATCGACGAGCTGCACCGGCGTGGGCTGATCGCCCAGAGCACCGACGAGGAAGCGCTGCGCGCGCACCTCGCCGAGGGTCCGGTCACGTACTACGCCGGCTTCGACCCGACCGCGCCCAGCCTGCACGTCGGGCACCTGCTCCAGTTCATGGTGCTGCGGGCCCTGCAGCGCGCCGGGCACCAGCCCGTCGTCCTGGTGGGCGGGGCCACCGGCCTGATCGGCGACCCGCGCCCGTCGGCCGAGCGTCAGCTCAACGACCGGGAGACGGTCGCCGAGTGGGTGAGCCGCATCCGGGAGCAGGTGGCGCCCTTCCTCGAGGTCCCCGCGGAGACCGACGGGTCCAAGGGGCCGGTCTACGTCGACAACCTGGAGTGGACGGCGCCGGTCTCGGCGATCGACTTCCTGCGCGACCTCGGCAAGCACTTCCGGGTCAGCCAGATGCTGGCCAAGGAGGCGGTGTCGGCGCGACTCAACTCCGAGGCGGGGATCAGCTACACCGAGTTCAGCTACCAGATCCTCCAGGCCAACGACTTCCGCGAGCTGCACCGCCGGCACGGGGTGACGCTGCAGACCGGCGGCTCCGACCAGTGGGGGAACCTCACCGCCGGCATCGACCTCGTCCGCCGCACCGAGGGTGCGCGCGTGCACGCGCTGTCGACCCCGCTGGTGACGAAGTCCGACGGCACGAAGTTCGGCAAGTCCGAGGGCGGCGCCGTCTGGCTCGACCCGACGCTCACCTCTCCGTACGCCTTCTTCCAGTTCTGGCTCAACGCCGACGACGCCGACGCCCGCGCCTGGCTGCCGCTGTACTCCGAGCGGCCCGCCGACGAGGTCGAGGCACTGATCGCCGAGAGTGTGGAGCGCCCGGCCGCCCGGACCGCCCAGCGGGCACTGGCCGAGGAGCTGACCCTCCTCGTGCACGGGGCGGACGAGCTGCGCCAGGCCGAGGCCGCCGGCCGGGCGCTGTTCGGCCGCGAGGACCTCGCCGCCCTCGGGCCCGAGACGCTGGGCGCGGCCCTGCGCGAGGCGGGCTCGGTCACCGTGGACGGCGAGACCCCGACGATCGCCCACCTCCTGCAGCAGACCGGCCTGGTCGGCAGCCTCTCCGAGGCCCGGCGCACGGTGAAGGAGGGCGGGGCCTACCTGAACAACGAGCGGGTGACCGACGCCGACGCCGTGCCGGGGGAGGAGAGCTGGCTGCCCGGGGGGTGGCTCGTGCTGCGCCGGGGCAAGCGCTCGGTGGCCGGCGTGTACCGCGGGACCAGGGCCTGACCTGCATGTGAACGGCGTGTGACGCGCAGGTCTCGGCCGGGTGTCAGGCGTCACCTCGTATCGGTTTGACACCCGCATCCCACGCACGTAACTTTCTTTCTGCGCCCGGCGAGACCGGAAGCGGGAGGCGGGAACAGACCCCGCGGACCGCCGGTTGAACCGGGTGCTGATCGCTCAGCAGACGGGCGGTCCGCGGGACTGGGTCCCGAGGGTCTCCGACTGCACAGGGCTTCGCCGCCCGCGGCGGGACGGCCAGGGTCACAGACCCGCGGCTTGACAGTCACGGCGAGCGGCGTAACGTGGAAAAGCCGCCTGGAACGAGGGCCGGAAGGCCGGGTGTCCAGCGCGTCCGCTCCTTGAGAACTCAACAGCGTGCCGAAAGTCAGTGCCAAGTAACAACCCCTTTGTGGGTTTCTTTGGGTTGATGGATATCGAGAGTGCCAACTCTCGGTTCTCGCCCGGATGCAAA
>NZ_JBJGYS010000032.1:0-48992 GCF_054050115.1 Geodermatophilus sp. SYSU D00708
CCCGGAGGGCCTGGTCGACCGAGGTGACCCGGGTGCCGCTGTTGAGCATGAGCCGTAGGTCGAGGAATCCTGTCGAGCCCTCGGGCCGCGGAAACCGACGCACGGGGCACCGTCAACCCCAGCCGAGCTCGTGCAGGCGCTCGTCGTCGATGCCGAAGTGGTGGGCGATCTCGTGGACGACGGTGATCGTCACCTCCTCGACCACCTCCTCGGCGGTCGAGCACATCTCGCAGATGGCCTCGCGGTAGATCATGATCCGGTCGGGCAGCGCGCCGCCGTACTGCCAGCCGCGCTCGGTCAGCGCGTACCCCTCGTAGAGGCCGAGGAGGTCCGGCTCGTCCTCGTTGCGGTCCTCGACCAGGACGACGACGTTGTCCAGCAGCGCCATGAGCTCGGCCGGCACCGCGTCGAGGGCGTCGGCGACCAGCTCCTCGAAGACCGGGAGCGGCAGCGGCCTCACCAGGAGGTCGGCAGCGGCCGGCCCTCCTCGTAGCCGGCCGCGCTCTGCACCCCGAGCACCGCGCGCTCGTGCAGCTCGTCGACGGTGCGGGCGCCGGCGTAGGTGCACGACGAGCGCACCCCGGCGACGATCTGGTCGACCAGGTCCTCCACGCCGGGGCGGGCGGGGTCGAGGTACATGCGCGAGGAGCTGATGCCCTCCTCGAACAGGCCGGCGCGGGCCCGCTCGAAGCCGCTCTGCGTCGCCGTCCGGGCCTTGACCGCCCGCGCCGAGGCCATGCCGAAGGACTCCTTGTACAGCCGGCCGGAGCCGTCGTCGTGGATGTCACCGGCGCTCTCGTAGGTCCCGGCGAACCAGGAGCCGACCATCACGTTGGCCGCGCCGGCGGCCAGGGCCAGCGCGACGTCGCGCGGGTGGCGCACGCCGCCGTCGGCCCACACGTGCCGGCCCAGCTCGCGGGCGGCCGCGGCGCACTCCTCGACGGCGGAGAACTGCGGCCGCCCCACCCCGGTCATCATCCGCGTGGTGCACATCGCGCCCGGCCCGACGCCGACCTTGACGACGTCCGCGCCGGCCTCGATCAGGTCCCGGGTGCCCTCGGCGGTGACCACGTTGCCGGCCACCACCGGCGCCGACCCCGCCACCGACCGCACGGCCCGCACCGCCTCGACGGCCTTCTCCTGGTGCCCGTGCGCGGTGTCGACGACCAGCACGTCGACGCCCGCGGCCAGCAGCGCCCCGGCCTTGCCGGCGACGTCCCCGTTGATGCCGACGGCGGCGGAGGTGAGCAGGTGCCCGTCGTCGTTCACCGCCGGCAGGTAGAGCGCCGAGCGCAGCGCGCCCTTGCGGGTGATGATCCCGACCAGCCGCTCGCCCTCCACCACCGGTGCGGCGTTCACCCGCTCCTCGGAGAGGACGTCGAAGATCTTGGGCAGGTCGGTGCCGGCCGGGACGGTCAGCGGTTCGGTCATCACCTGGGCGAGCTGGCTGAACCGGTCGACGTCCTGGCAGGCGCCGTCGGTGACGATGCCGACCGGGCGCTGGGCCTCGTCGACGACGACCACCACGCCGTGGGCGCGCTTGTGCATCAGCGACAGCGCCTCGGCCACCGTGGAGGTCGGCGTGAGCGTGATCGGGGTGTCGTAGACCGGGTGCCGCTGCTTGACCCAGGACACCACCTCGGTGACGACGTCGACCGGGATGTCCTGCGGCAGCACGGCCAGGCCCCCGCGGCGGGCGACGGTCTCGGCCATCCGCCGTCCGGAGATCGCCGTCATGTTGGCGACGACCACCGGGATGGTCGTGCCGACGCCGTCCGGCGTGGTGAGGTCGACCTCGAGCCGCGAGCCCACGGTGGAGTGGTTGGGCACCATGAAGACGTCGGCATAGGTCAGGTCGGTCGCCGGGCGGGTGCCGCCAAGGAAGCGCATGAAGCCCATTGTCCCGCAGGACGCCGACGACCACGGCAACCGCGACCGACGGCCGGTCAGCCGGGGCGGTGTGGCGTCGCGGTCGCCCCGGTCAGTGCCACGGCGGCGAGCCCGGCCGCGGCAACGGCGGACAGCAGCTCGGTCCCGTGACCGGCGGTGGAGACCAGCACGCCGAGCAGAGCCCAGCCGGCCGCCAGCACGTAGGCGATCTGGCCGTGAACCAGCCGCGTCAGGACGGCCGCGGTGAGCGCGGCACCGGTGAGCAGGACGGCCAGCGGGGCGGTGGCCGAGGCGGCTCCTGCCGGCAGCAGCGTCGCGGCGTTCACCCACACGGCGGCACTGGCCCACCCCGTGTAGAGCCCGACGCTGCCACCGAGCAGGACCCGGGTGACGCGGTCGGTCCGCGTCGCCACGACTCGGCGGAGGCAGACGACCAGGGCGACGACCATGCCCGCGAAGACGGGCAGAGTGAGGACGGGGAGCGTGGCAGCGGCCACGAGCCACGCGAGGAAGCCGGTCTGCGCCAGCGACAGGGGCAGCTGGACACCTCGCCACGGCTCGCTGCTCGCCCGCTGCAGAGGCAGTCCCCACACCGCGGCGGCGAGGCAGCCGAGGACGATCGCACCCCAGATGGCGAAGAAGGGCCCGGGTGGCACGACCACCGGGTCGGTGTCCGAGCCCTGGTCGAAGCCGGCGACCGGTGGGCCGACGACCTGGGCCACGGCGGTGGCGAGCAGGAGCCAGCGTCCCCGGCGTCCGTGGGTGTCGGTCACGGCGGCCTCCGTCAGCGGTGTCCTCCCCCACCTTCGCCCCGACCCGGCCTGCCGGATGCACGGGGGCGCCCCGGCGCGGGCAGCAGGCCCACCCCCGGCCCAGATGGCGCGATCTCGCCCGGAGGGGCGGCATCCCCGGCCGCGGCCCGGGCGCGCACCGCGCGGCCACCTACGATCGGTGTGTGATCGACCTGCGACTCGTGCGTGAGCACCCCGACCGCGTGAAGGCCAGTCAGCGTGCCCGCGGAGCCGACGAGTCCCGGGTCGACGACCTGCTCGCCGCCGACGCCACCCGCCGCGAGGCGGTCAAGCGGGCCGACGACCTGCGCGCCGAGCAGAAGGCCGCCTCGCAGGCGGTCAAGAAGGCGACCCCCGAGGAGCGGCCCGCCGTCCTGGAGCGGGCCAAGGCACTGGCCGCGCAGGTCAAGGAGGCCGAGGAGGCGCTGCGCACCGCGGACGCCGCGCTGCGCGAGGCGCACCTTCGCATCCCCAACGTCGTCCACGACGGGGTGCCACCCGGCGGTGAGGACGACGCGGTGACCCTGCGCACCGTCGGCGAGGTCCCCGCCTACGACTTCCCGGTGCGCGACCACCTGGAGATCGGCGAGGCGCTCGGCGCGATCGACATGGAGCGCGGCGCGAAGGTCTCCGGCGCCCGTTTCTACTTCCTCACCGGCCCGGGCGCACTGCTGGAGTTCGCGCTCGCCCAGCTGGCGATCAGCCGGGCCGTCGCCGCCGGGTTCACCCCGGTGGTCGCCCCGGCGCTGGTCAAGCCCACCGCCATGGAGGGGACCGGTTTCCTCGGCGAGCACGACGAGGAGGTCTACCGGGTCGAGCGCGACGACCTCTACCTCGTCGGCACCTCCGAGGTCGCGCTGGCCGGGATGCGCAGCGACGAGGTGCTCGACCTGTCGGCCGGGCCGCTGCGGTACGCGGGCTGGTCGTCCTGCTTCCGCCGCGAGGCCGGGTCCTACGGCAAGGACACCCGCGGCATCATCCGCGTCCACTGGTTCGACAAGGTCGAGATGTTCAGCTTCTGCCGGCCCGAGGAGGCCGCCGAGGAGCACCTGCGGCTGCTGGCCTGGGAGGAGGAGTTCCTCCAGGCGCTGGAGCTGCCCTACCGGGTGGTCGACATCGCCGCCGGCGACCTGGGCACCAGCGCCGCCCGCAAGTACGACATCGAGGCCTGGTTCCCCAGCCAGGGCACCTACCGCGAGCTGACCAGCACCTCGGACTGCACGACCTTCCAGGCCCGGCGGCTCAACACCCGCTACCGCGACGCCGACGGGAAGAACCAGACGGCGGCCACGCTCAACGGCACGCTGTGCGCGATCGCCCGGACCATCGCCTGCCTGCTGGAGGTCCACCAGCGCGCCGACGGGTCGGTGCACGTGCCCGCTGCGCTGCGCCCCTGGCTGGGCGGCGTCGAGTCCCTCATCCCCGGCATGACGCTGGCGGCGCCGGTGCCCGTCGCATGAGCGATCCCGCGCCCCGGGCCGTGCTCTCCGGCCACGTGCCCTCCCCGCACTCCGACCGCGTGGTCGAGCTCGCCGACCTGGGCAGCTGGCGCCCCAAGCTGGTGGCCAGCGACCTCGACGGCACCCTGCTGCGCTCCGACGGCGAGGTCAGCGCCCGCACGCGGGCGGCGCTGGATGCCTGCTGGGACGCCGGGATCCCGGTCGTGGGCGTGACCGGCCGCGGCCCGCGCCTGCTCGACAGCGTCCGCGGGGCGATGGACGGCCGCGGCATCGCCGTCCTGGCCCAGGGCGGCTTCGTCGTCGACCTGGAGCGCGACGAGGTGCTGCGCACCGTGGGGCTGCCCCGCGACCAGGCGGTGGCGGTCATCGAGCGGATCGAGGCGGTGGCCGGCGAGCTCGTCGTCGCCGTCGAGGACGCCGCCGAGCAGGCCGAGGTGCACAGCGCGCTGCGCGTCCAGCACGGCTTCGACTGGCCCTACCCGGAGCCGGCGCACCTCCTGCCGCGTGCCCAGGTGCTGCCGCAGGGCGCGGTGCTCAAGGTGTTCCTCCGGTCGCCCTCGCTCGGGCAGGACGAGCTGCTGGCCCGCGCCAGGCGGGTCGTCGACCCGGCGGAGGCCGAGCTGACCCACGCCGGTCTCGGCTTCATCGAGGTCCTGCCGGTCGGCGTCACCAAGGCGTCCGGGCTGGCCATCGCCCTGGAGCGCTACGGCGTCGGGTTCGGCGACGTCCTCGTCTTCGGCGACATGCCCAACGACCTGCCGATGCTGGAGGCGGTGCGGGTCGCCGGCGGGCGGTCGGTCGCCGTCGCCAACGCGCACCCCGACGTCCTCGCCGCGACCTCCCTGCGCACCAGCGGGCACGACGCCGACGGCGTCGCCCGGTACCTCGAGGCGGTCCTCGGTGTCTGACCGGTCGCGCGATGTCTGACTGGAAGCCGAAGCTGATCGCCAGCGACATGGACGGCACCCTGCTGCGCTGGGACGACACGGTGAGCGAGGCGACCGTCGCCGAGCTCGAGCGCTGGCGGGCCGAGGGCGTGCCGGTCGTCCTGGCCACCGGGCGGCCGCCGCGCTGGATGACCCGCATCCGCGAGGTGCTGCGGCACGGCACGGCGGTCTGCTGCAACGGGGCGGTGCTGCTGGACCTGGCCGGCTTCGAGATCCTCGACGAGGACACCCTGGAGCCGGCCGTGCTGCAGGAGGTCACCGCCGAGCTGCGCCGGCGCCAGCCCGACACCTGGTTCGCCGTCGAGTACGGCCTGGAGTTCCGCCACGAGCCGGTCTACCAGCCGCGGTGGGACGTCGACGCCCCCGGCGTGGCCGTCGCCTCCCTGGAGGAGATGGTGTCCGCGCCCGTGGCCAAGCTGCTGGCCCGCCACGAGTCGCTGCCGCGCGACGAGTTCGTCGCCCTGGTCGAGGCCGTGGTGGGCGACCGCGCGACGGTCACCACCTCCTCCAGCGACGCGCTGGCCGAGATCTCCGCGCTCGGGGTCACCAAGGCCACCGGGCTGGCCAAGGTCGCCGCCCGCCACGGCGTCGGCCCCGAGGACGTCGTCGTCTTCGGGGACATGCCCAACGACATCGCCGCGTTCGACTGGGTCCGCGAGGCCGGGGGCCGGGCGGTGGCGATGGCCCACGCCCACCCCGACCTGCTCGCCGCGGCCACCGACGTCACCGGCAGCAACGACGACGACGGGGTCGCCGCGTTCCTCGCCGCGTTGTAGCCGCAGGTCAGATGGGTCGTGCACGACCTTTCTGACTCGGTGTAGTGACTCCACTGTTCGGCTCAACACACCCGCGCGGGGGCCGACACCTGCTGTCGAGGGAGTGATCGCTCCCCCTGACACCGGCAGCCGGAGAGCGCCATGGGAAAGAGCTTGTCGATCAGCCGCCGACTGACCCTCGGCTTCCTCGTCGTCGTCCTGAGCATGGTCGGCCTCACCGGCATCGGCGTGCTGCGGGTCGAGTCGATCAACGACTCCCTGACGACGATCAACGACCTCAACGCGGTGAAGCAGCGGTACGCCATCAACTTCCGCGGCAGCGTCCACGACCGGGCGATCGCGCTGCGGGACGTCGTCCTGAGCACCACGCCGGCCCAGGTGCAGCAGGAGGTCGACCTCATCGAGGAGCTGGCCGCCAAGTACACGGCGTCCGCCGGCCCGATGGACGACCTCTTCGCCGTCGAGGGCAACGTCAACGCCGACGAGGTCGCCGCGCTGGCGGAGATCAAGCGGATCGAGGCGGAGACCCTGCCGCTCATCGAGCAGGTCGTCCAGCTGGAGCGGACCGGTCAGCAGGCCGCCGCGCTCGAGGTGCTCACCCAGCAGGCCAAGCCCCTGTTCATCGAGTGGCTCGGCGCGATCAACGTCCTCATCGACATGGAGGAGGCGATGAACGCCGACCTCAGCGACGAGGCGCGCGGCATCGCCTCGGGCTTCCTGCTCACGATGGTCCTCGTCTGCGCCGCCGCGGCGGTGCTCGCCGTGGTCATCGCCTGGCGGACCACGCGGGGGATCACCCGGCCGCTGGCCGAGGCCGAGGAGGCCTTCGCCGCCGTCGCCGAGGGCGACCTCACCCAGCGGCTCGAGGTCCGCGGCGAGGACGAGATCGGCCGGATGGCCCGCTCGACCAACGCCGCCCTGGAGTCGCTGGGGCGGCTCATGGGGACCTTCTCCGAGGCGATCGCCGCGCTGACCACCGCCAGCACCCGGGTGGGGGACCTGTCGCGGCAGATCTCCTCCGGGGCGGAGGAGTCCTCGGCGCAGGCGGCCGTCGTCGCCGCGGCGGCCGGGGAGGTCTCCTCCAGCGTGCAGACGGTGGCCGCCGGGTCGGAGCAGATGGGCGCCTCCATCCGGGAGATCGCGCACAACGCCACCGAGGCGGCCTCGGTCGCCGAGCGGGCCGTCGCCGCCGTCGGGACGACGACCGAGACGGTGTCCCGGCTCGGGGAGTCCAGCCGCACCATCGGCGACGTCGTGAAGGTCATCTCCTCGATCGCCGAGCAGACCAACCTGCTGGCCCTCAACGCCACGATCGAGGCGGCCCGCGCGGGTGACGCCGGCAAGGGGTTCGCCGTCGTCGCCAACGAGGTCAAGGAGCTCTCGCAGGAGACGGCCAAGGCCACCGAGGACATCGCCCGGCGGGTCGAGGCGATCCAGGCCGACACCGGCAGCGCCGTGACCGCCATCGCCGAGGTCGCCGAGGTCATCAACCGGATCAACGACTACCAGGCGACGATCGCCTCGGCGGTCGAGGAGCAGACCGCGACCACCACCGAGATGAACCGCAGCGTCGCCGAGGCCGCCACCGGGTCGGGGCAGATCGCCACCGGCATCGACAGCGTGGCCGCGGTGGCCCGGTCCACCACCGAGCACGTCGGGGCCTCGCACGAGGCGGCCGAGGAGCTGGCGTCGGTGTCCGGCCGGCTGCGGGACCTCGTCGGCGGCTTCCGCTTCTGACGGTCCGCCGTCGGGGGCGCCGCCGCCCCCGACGGCGACCCCGCGGATCGGTCGGTCACCGGGGACGGGGCCGCCGGCGCGGCGCCGGCGCCCCCTCCGCGGCGGGGGGGGCGGGGCGGGTGTGTCCGCCGGCCCGCGCCGGTGGTGACCGCGGACACGTCTCGGCTCAACACGGACACCTGTCCGCCGACAGTGCACGCGGGACCGCCGCACCCGGCGGTCCGTCCCTCGGACCCAGGAGACCCGGCATGGACGCCGCCCGCGCGCAGGTACCGCCCCCGACCACGCCCGACGACCGTCGGTCCGGACTGCTGAGCCGCGTGGGCCTGCGCGGCCGGCTGCTGGCCGCGATCCTCGCGGTCGCCCTCACCACCCTGACCGCCGGCATCGTGGGCGTCCAGCGGATGGGAGTCCTCAGCGACGGCGCGCAACGCGTGTACACCGAGGGGACGGTGCCGCTGCGCGAGCTGGAGGAGCTGGAGGTCGCCTGGTGGCGGTTCCAGACGATGGCCGCGCGCGCCAACATCACGACCGTCGCCCCCGAGGTCATCGAGATGAACCGGCGCAAGGCCGACGAGCAGCGGGAGGCGCTGCTCGCGCAGGGCGACGTCGTGGCCGGTCAGCCGCTCCCCGCAGCGGTGGTGGAGCAGGTCGACGGCTTCACCGCGGCCCAGGACACCTACCTCGACACGCTGACCACGGTGAACACCGCGATCCGGGCCAACGACTGGGCCACCGCCGTACCGGCGATCGGGCGGCTGGAGGAGGCCGAGGCCGTCGCGGTCGAGGCGCTGCAGGCGGCCACCGCGGCCGAGGCGGAGGTCGCCCAGCAGGTCGCCGCCGACGCGCAGGCCGCCTACCGCACGGCCCGGGCGATCACCGTGGGCATCGTGCTCCTCGGCCTGGCGATCGGCGTCGCGCTGGCCCTGGTCCTGGCCCGGACGGTGACCCGGCCGGTGCAGCGGGTGCGCGAGGTGCTCGACGAGGTCGCCGGCGGCGACCTCAGCGTCCGGGTCGGCGAGACCGGCGGCGCGGAGATCGGTGAGGTCGCCCGCTCGCTGGACCACACGCTCGACGCCATCGGCGACGTCCTCACCCTCGTCGGCGCCTCGGCGAGCCGCCTGGAGGACGCGTCGCAGAAGCTGAACACCGCGGCCGACGCCATCGCCGACAACGCCCGGACGGCGGCCGGTCAGGCCGGTGTGGTCGTGACCTCGGCCGGTGAGGTCGCCGCCAGCGTCGACACGGTGGCCACCGGGTCGACGCAGATGGAGACCGCGATCCGCGAGATCGCCCAGAACGCGACGGCGGCGGCGCGGGTCGCCGGACAGGCCGTCACCGTCGCCGAGGACACCACCCGCACCGTCGGCAAACTGGGCGACTCCTCGCAGGAGATCGCCACCGTGGTGAAGCTGATCAACGGCATCGCCGAGCAGACCAACCTGCTCGCGCTCAACGCGACCATCGAGGCGGCGCGGGCGGGCGAGGCCGGCAAGGGCTTCGCCGTGGTGGCCAGCGAGGTCAAGGAGCTGGCCCAGGAGACGGCGCGGGCCACGGAGGACATCTCCCGGCGGGTCGAGGCCATCCAGGCCGACACCGCCGGTGCGGTCGAGGCGATCGGTCAGATCAGCTCGGTGATCGGCGAGATCAACGACTTCCAGGCCACCATCGCGGCGGCCGTCGAGGAGCAGACCGCCACCACGAACGAGATGAACCGCAACGTGGCCGAGGCGGCCGGTGGCTCACGGGACATCGCCTCCGCGATCACCGGGCTCGCCGCCGGGACGGAGGAGACCAACGCGCGGGTCGCCGACGCCCAGCGCGCCGCGGCCGAGCTGGCCCGGATGAGCGGGGAGCTGCAGGGCGCGATCCGGCGTTTCACCGTCTAGAAGGACCCCGTCCAGAGGCCGACGGCGCCGTCCTCCCGTGTGGGAGGGCGGCGCCGTCGTGCGTCCGGGCTCAGGTGAGGAGGTTGTAGGCGATCACCATGTTCACGATGGCCATGACGATCGCCGCGATACCCAGCCACAGGCCCGCGGTGGCCTGACCGGTCGCCGTGCCGTTGCGCCGGGCCACGGCGCCGAGCGCGACGGCCACCACGCCGAGGGCGAGGCCGACGATGGCGAACAGCCAGGCGAAGACCGCGCCCACGATCCCGGTCACCAGGGCGGCGACCGCCAGGCCGTTCTGCGTCCCGCTGCGTGTCGTCGTGTGCGGTTGCGTGCTCACCGTTCCTCCGCTCGTACGGGCCGGGGACCCGGCCGGGGACACGGAGGGTGACCGGCGCGGACGGCGGTCAAGCACCCGGTCGACCGCCGTCACCCGGACGGGTGACGGCGGTCACCCCTCACAGGTACTGGCCGCCGCCCGGGCGGAAGTCGGGCTGCTGCGGTGCGGCCGAGGGGCCTCCGGGCAGCGCGCGGCGGCGCATCTCCTCCAGCTGCGCCCGCGCGGCCATCTGCTGGGCGAACAGCGCCGTCTGGATGCCGTGGAAGACGCCCTCCAGCCAGCCGACCAGCTGCGCCTGCGCGATCCGCAGCTCGGCGTCCGACGGCGTCTGGTCCTCGCTGAACGGCAGGGTGATCCGCTCCAGCTCGTCGCGCAGCTCCGGGGCCAGGCCCTGCTCCAGCTCGCGGATCGAGGAGGCGTGGATGTCGCGCAGCCGCTGACGGCTGGCCTCGTCGAGGGGCGCGGCACGGACCTCCTCGAGCAGCTGCTTGATCATCGTGCCGATCCGCATCACCTTCGCCGGCTGCTCGACCATGTCGGTGAGGCCCGCCGCGCCGTCCGGGGCGCCGGTGTCCCCGTCAGGCCCCTGCGGCACGGGCATCGTGCCGACCGGCCGGCCGTCGGGGCCGACGACGACGACCTGCTGAGGACGTTCACTGCCGTTTCCCGGTGCGGTCATGCCTCCATCCTCCCCCGAGGAGGACGGCGCCCGCCGGGCCCCCGTGCACACGTGCTCGGCGCGCGGGCCCAGCGTCTAGGGTCGAAACCCATGGGACCGGGGGAGGGACGCCTGGACGTCGCGCGCGTCCGTGGCCTGTTCCCGGGGCTCTCCGACGGGCTGGTGCACGCCGAGGGCTCGGCCGGCTCGCTGCTGCCCGAGAGCGTCGTGCTGGCCGTCGCGCAGGCGATGCGCACCCCGGTGTCCGCGCGGGGAGGGGTCTTCCCCGCCTCGGCCCGCGCCGAGGGCCTGGTGGCCAGCGCCCGCGCCGCCGTGGCCGACCTCGTCGGCGGGGTCCCCGCCGGCGTGGTGCTCGGCGCCAACGCGACCGCGCTGACCTACACGGTGGCCCGCGCGCTGGCCCGCACCTGGCGCCGGGGGGACGAGATCGTGGTCAGCCGGCTCGACCACGACGCCAACATCCGGCCCTGGCTGCACCTGGCCGAGGCCGCCGGCGTGCAGGTCCGGTGGGCCGAGGTGGACATCGAGACCGGCGAGCTGCCCGACTGGCAGTACGACGAGCTGCTCACGCCGCGCACCCGCCTGGTCACCCTCACCGCGGCGAGCAACGCCATCGGCACCCGGCCGGACGTCGCGGCCATCGCCCGGCGGGCGCACGCGGTCGGCGCGCTGGTCTACGTCGACGGGGTGCACGCGGCCGCGCACCACCTGCTCGATGTCGGCGAGCTCGGAGCGGACTTCCTCGCGGTGGCGGCGGACAAGTGGTGCGGACCGCGGGTGGGCGCGGTGGTCGCCGACCCGGCGCTGCTGGGGGAGCTGCAGCCGGACAAGCTGGTCCCCGTCCCCGACCGGGTGCCCGACCGCTTCGAGAGCGGCGGGCACCCCTTCGAGCTGCTCGCCGGGGTGACCGCGGCCGTCGAGCACCTCGCGGGGCTCAGCGAGGGTGCCCTCGGCAGCCGCCGGCACCGGCTGCGCATGTCCATGGCGGCCGTCGCCGCCTACGAGGGCGCGCTGTACGAGTGGCTCGAGCAGGCGCTGCGCGCGATGCGCCACGTGCAGGTCCTCGGTGCGGCGGCGCGCAACACGCCGACCCTGGCCTTCACCGTGGCCGGCATGCGGCCGCGGCAGGTCGCCCACGAGCTGGCCCGCCGCGGCATCTGCGCCTGGGACGGCGACTTCTACGCCCGCGAGCTCTTCGACGCCCTCGGCGCCAACGAGGAGGGCGGGGCGGTGCAGCTCGGCCTCATGCACTACAACACCGCCGAGGAGGTCGGCTACCTCATCGACTCGGTCGCGGCGCTGCGCCCGCGCTGACCGCCCCCGGCCTCAGTCCCCGGTGAGCAGCAGCACCTTGCCGACGTGCTCGCTCGCGTCGACCACGCGGTGCGCCTCCGCCGCGCGCGACATCGGCAGCCGGCGGTCGACGATCGGGCGGACCACCCCGCGCTCGACGTCCGGCCACACGTCGTGCCGGACGGCGGCGACGATCTCGGCCTTCCCGCCGGGACCGGTCGCCGGGCGGGCCCGCAGCGTGGTGGCGTGGATCGCGGCGCGCTTGCGCATCAGCTTGCCGAGGTCGAGCTCGGCCTTCGTCCCGCCCTGCATGCCGATGCAGACCAGCCGCCCGCCGGTGGCCAGAGCGTCGACGTTGCGGGCCAGGTACTTGGCTCCCATGTTGTCCAGGACGATGTCGACGCCCGCCCCGTCGGTCTCCTCGCGCACGCACTCGACGAAGTCCTCGTCGCGGTAGTTGATCAGCACGTCGGCGCCGAGCTCCCGGCAGACGTCGAGCTTGGCCGCGGTGCCGGCGGTGGTGAACACCCGGGCGCCGGCGCGGGCGGCCAGCTGGATGGCCATGGTCCCGATGCCGCTGGACCCGCCGTGCACCAGGAAGTCGTCGCCCCGCGTGAGCCCGGCCAGCATGAACACGTTGGACCACACCGTGCAGACCACCTCGGGCAGCGCGGCGGCGGTGGCCAGCTCCACGCCGGCCGGGCGGGGCAGCAGCTGCCCGGCCGGGACGGCGACCCGCTCGGCGTAGCCGCCACCGGACAGCAGCGCGCAGACCTCGTCGCCGATCTTCCAACCGGTGACGCCCTCACCGACCTCGCTGATCACGCCGCTGCACTCCAGGCCGAGGATCTCGCTGGCCCCGGACGGCGGCGGGTAGTTGCCGGCGCGCTGCAGCAGGTCCGCGCGGTTGACCGCGGTGGCGACGACGTCGACGAGCACCTCGCCGGGCCCCGGCTCGGGATCGGGGACCTCGCCCCACTCCAGCACCTCGGGCCCACCCGGTCCGCGTACAGTCACCGCGCGCATGCCCGCACCCTAGAAGGACCCCGTCCTCCCCACCCCTCGCCCGCTCGGGGCGGGACCCGGGACGGGGCCGACGGCCGAGGCGGGACCCCGTCCTCCCCACCCCTCGCCCGCTCGGGGCGGGACCCGGGACGGGGCCGACGGCCGGGGCGGGACCCCGTCCTCCCCACCCCTCGCCCGCTCGGGGCGGGACCCGGGACGGGGCGGACGGCCGGGGCGGGACCCCGTCCTCCCCACCCCTCGCGCGCCTGGAGGGGTCCTCACCCGACCGGCGAGGAGCGCCGCGCGGACCCGGAGACGGCCAGGCTGCGCCCCCGCGGGAATGCGCCGTCCACGGCGTCGGCGAGGACGCTCCCGACCGCCGCGCGCGAGACGTGCCACTCCTCGACGTCCCCGTCGGCCGAGACGGTGGCCGGCTCGTCGCCGTCGGTCAGGTACACCGGCTGGACCAGCGTCCAGTCCAGCCCGCTGGCGCGGACCAGCCGCTCCTGGCGCTCGTGGTCGGCGATCTGCGGGCGCAGCAGCAGGGCGAGCACCACCCGGCTGGAGAGCGGCAGCCGCGTCCGCGTCTCCCCGACGCCGTAGGAGGACTGCACGACCAGGCGGCGCACCCCGGCCGAGCGCATCGCCGCGACGACGGTCCGCGTCCCGCGCGAGCGGACGTCCAGCGGCGTGCCGCGACTGCCCAGCAGCCGCACCCGCAGCGCGGACTCGCTGATGCCCAGCGCGACCACGACGGCCTCCTGCCCCCGGACCGCAGGCTCGACGTCCGCGGCGATCGTGACGTCGCCGTCGACGGCCCGGACCCCCGCCCGCTGCCCGTACACCGCGCTCGCCCGACGGGCGAACGCGGTCACCTCGTGTCCTCGGGCGGTGAGCGCGTCGACCGCCGCCCTGCCCGATCCGCCCGTGGCCCCGACGACCAGCACCCGCATGGCCCGCTCCTCTCGGAAAGACCGGTCCTCGGTGACCGGCGTCCTCCATGGTCGGGACGCACCCGGGGTCGGCCCATGCCCGGCCGTCCACGGTCCACGACAGTTCGTCCAGCGACCCTGGACGACGGCTCCGGGGGCGGCGAGGGTGGCGCCGTGACCGACGACGGTGGAGCCGCTCCTCCGTGGACCCCGGTCGACCCGCTCGGCAGGGTCCTGTTCGACCTGCGGATCCGCGGCACCTTCTACTGCCGGGTGGAGCTCACGGAGCCGTGGGGCCTGGAGATGCCGGCCTTCGACGGGTGCATGAGCTTCCACGTCGTCACCGAGGGCAGCTGCCTGCTCGAGGTCGACGGCAGGCAGGTGCTGCTGCGCAGCGGTGACCTGGCCCTGGTGCCGCACGGCCGCGGGCACGTGCTGCGCAGCAGCGCGTCGGCGCGGGTGGCCGGACGGGCGGACCTGCTGCCCCAGGAGATGGTCGGCGAGCACTACTCCGTGATGCGGCTCGGTGGCGGCGGAGCGCGCGCCGGGCTGGTGTGCGGCGTGGTGGAGGCCGACCGGCCCGGCGCGGCGCACCTGGTCGAGCTGCTGCCGCCGGTCCTGCACCTCGGGGCGGAGGACACCGGGCGGCCCGGCTGGCTGCCGGTCCTGCTCGGCCTGCTGGCCGACGAGGTCCGTCACGAGCGGCCGGGTGCCGAGGCCGTCGTCACCCGGCTGGCCGACGTGGTGGTCATCCAGGCGATCCGGGCGTGGATCGACGCCGGCGGCACCGGCCCGGGCTGGTTGCGCGCCCTGCGCGACCCGCAGGTGGGGCGCGCGGTGGCCCGCGTGCACCGCTCGCCGGGGGACCCGTGGACGCTCGACCGGCTGGCCCGCGAGGCACGGATGTCCCGGTCGGCGTTCGCGGCGCGGTTCACCGAGCTGGCCGGGGAGCCGGCGATGCACTACGTGACCCGGTGGCGGATGCACCTGGCGACCGTCGCGCTCGAGGGCGGTGCGGGCGCCGGCGAGCTCGCCCGCCGGTTCGGCTACGAGTCCGAGGCCGCCTTCTCCCGCGCCTACAAGCGGGTGGTCGGTGTGCCACCGGCGGTCACGGCACGACGGCGGGGGACGCCGGTCACCGACGTCCCCCGCCGCGAGCTCACTTCGCGGCCTTGAGCTCCTTGCGCAGGATCTTGCCCGCGGCGGACTTCGGCACCGCCTCGATGAACTCCACGAAGCGGATCTTCTTGTGCGGCGCCACCCGGCCGGCCATGAACTCCATGACCGCGTCCGGCGTGAGCGACGAGCCCGGCGCCCGGACGACGAACGCCTTCGGCAGCTCCTCGCCGCTCTCCCTGTCCGGGACGCCGATGACCGCGACGTCGGTGATCTCCGGGTGGGTGAGCAGCACCGCCTCCAGCTCGGCGGGGGCGACCTGGTAGCCCTTGTACTTGATCAGCTCCTTCACCCGGTCGACCACGGTGTAGTGGCCGGACGCGTCGACGATCGCGACGTCCCCGGTGTGCAGCCAGCCCTCGGGGTCGATGGTGTCGGCGGTCGCCTGCGGGTTGTTGAGGTAGCCCTTCATCACCTGCGGGCCGCGGACCCACAGCTCGCCGCGCTCCCCTGTGGGCGCGTCCTCGCCGGTGGCCGGGTCGACCAGCCGGCACTCGGTGTTGGGCAGCGCGTAACCGACCGACCCCTTCGGCACCGGGGTGGCGCCGCCCGGCGGCTCCATCCCTGCGTCGGGGGTGCTGTGGGACACCGGCGACAGCTCGGTCATGCCGTAGCCCTGGGCGACGGTGACGCCGGTGTCGGCGCCCCTGCGCAGCCGGGTCTGGGCGGCCAGCGCCAGCTGCTCGTCGAGCGGCGCGGCGCCGGAGGTGATGGTGCGCAGCGAGGAGAGGTCGTACTGGTCGACCAGCGGGTGCTTGGCCAGCGCCAGGACGATCGGGGGCGCCACGAACGCCCGGGTGATCTTCTGGTCCTGCAGGGTGCGCAGGAAGTCCTCGAGGTCGAAGCGGGGCAGCGTGACCACGGTGCCGCCGATGGCCAGGCCCTGGTTCATCAGCACGGTCAGGCCGTAGATGTGGAAGAACGGCAGGACGGCGATGATCCGCTCGTCGCCCTCGTGGACGTCCATGATCGGCCGCATCTGGGCCACGTTGGCCACCAGGTTGCGGTGGGTCAGCATGACGCCCTTCGGCAGCCCGGTGGTGCCGCTGGAGTAGGGGAGCGTGACCAGGTCGGTGGCGGGGTCGATGTCGACCTGCACCGAGGGCGCGTCGCTGCTGAGCAGGTCGAGCAGCGAGGCGTGCCCCTCCGCGCCGTCCATGACCACGATCTCGTCGACCGGGGCCTTCGCCACCGCGGCCTGCACCCGCTCGAGGAACGGCGAGACGGTGACGACGACCTTGGCGCCCGAGTCGCGAAGCTGGAAGGCGATCTCCTCCGGCGTGTACAGGGAGTTGATCGGGCTCATCACGCAGCCCGCCGCGGCGATGCCGTGGAAGACGACCGGGTACCAGGGCGTGTTCGGGCAGAAGACGGCGACGACGTCACCCTTGCGCAGCCCGCGGGCGTGCAGCGCCGCGGCGACGCGGTCCACGTAGGCGGCGAGCTGGCCGTGGGTGATGGTGTCGCCCTTGAGCCCGTCGACCAGCGCCGGGGCGTCGGGCCGGGCGCGGCCGGCCGAGAGGACGTGGGCGGGAACCGAGAGGTCGGGGATCTCGACGTCGGGATAGAGGCTGGCCAGCGCCACGGAGGAGCTCCTTCACGGTCAGGTGTGGCGCCAGTCTCACATCCGGGGTGGCCTCCGCCACAGGGGGTCACCCGCTGGTGGCGGGCCGGGTCACCTCGGCCAGAGCACCGACTGGGTGCAGCGGAACAGCGCGATCGTCTTCCCCGACCCGGCGTCGGTCACCACGGCGTCCCACACCTGCGTCGTCCGCCCGGCGTGGGCGTTGGTGGCCACCGTGGTGATCCGGCCCTCGCGCACGGTGCCGAGGAAGTTGCTCTTCAGCTCGATCGTGGTGAAGCCGGCCGAGCCCTCGGGCAGCAGCGCGCGCGTGGCCAGCCCGCAGGAGGTGTCGGCCAGGCCGACGACGGTGGCCGCGTGCAGGTAGCCGTTGGGCGCCAGCAGGTCCGGCCGCACGTCGAGGGCGGCCTCCAGCCGGCCCGGCTCGTGGGCGGTGATGGTCAGCCCCAGGAGGCCGGGGAGGGTGCCCGGGAGCAGGGCGTTGAGCTCGTCGGCGGTGTGAAACCCGGTGGCGGCCATGCGCGCGAACCTATCGAGCCCGCCGGGCCGCCACCCCCGGTCAGGCGTCCCCGGCGGTCTCCCACAGGCCGATGACGTTGCCCTCGGGATCCCGGACGTAGGCGGCGAAGCCCATCGCGCCGACGGGCGTCCTGGGGCTCACGGTGATCCCGCCGAGCTCCTCGATCCGCTCCAGCGCGACCTCGATGCTCTCCACGTCGACGACGACGACCGGCCCGGGGGCGGCGCTGTCGGTGCGGGCGAGCATCCCGCCGTTGACGAACCCCGGCTCGGCCGGCCCCTGGGCGCCGCTGGGTCCGGTGGTCACCAGCGTGTAGGACATCTCCGGCATCTCCTGGACCTGCCAGCCGAAGGCCTCCTTGTAGAAGCTGCGCGCACGGTCCCCGTCGTCGAAGGGGATCTCGAAGTGCACGACCCTGCCGCTCATCTCGCGCCACCTCCTGTGCCCGATGTGGCGCGCAGGCTAGGCCGCTCGGGCCGCGGTGACCAGGGCCTTCAGGCCAGTCCGCGGGTCGTCCGCGCGGGCGGGCGGTCGCCCCGGATCGAGGCGACCATGTCCAGCGTCTGCCGGGTCGCGGCGACGTCGTGCGCGCGGAACACGGTCGCGCCCAGCCACGCGCTGACCGCGGTCGCGGCGAGCGTCCCGGTCAGCCGCTCCTCCAGCGGGACGTCGAGGGTCTCGCCGACGAAGTCCTTGTTGGACAGCGCCACCAGCACCGGCCACCCGGTGGCCACCAGCTCGTCCAGCCGCCGGGTGGCCTCCAGCGAGTGCCGGGTGTTCTTGCCGAAGTCGTGGCCGGGGTCGACCAGCACCCGGTCGCGGGCCACCCCGGCCGCGACCGCCGCCTCGGCCAGCGCCGTCGTCCGGGCGACCACGTCACCGACGACGTCGTCGTAGGCGACCCGGTGCGGCCGGGTGCGCGGCGGCAGCCCGCCGGCGTGTGTGCACACGATGCCCGCCCCGGCCTCCGCGGCCACGCCGGCCAGCTCCGGGTCGACCCCGCCCCACGCGTCGTTGACGACGTCGGCGCCGGCCGCCAGCGCCTCCCGCGCCACCTCGGCCCGCCAGGTGTCGATCGAGATCGGCAGGGCCGGGTGGGCGGCGCGGATGGCGGCGACGAGGTCGACGGTGCGGCGGATCTCCTCCGCGGCGTCGACCTCGTCGCCCGGGGCGGCCTTCACGCCGCCGACGTCCACCATGTCCGCGCCCTCGACCACGACCTGGTCCACCCGCTCGACCGCGGCGGCCAGCTCGTAGGTGGCGCCGCGGTCGTAGAAGGAGTCCGGGGTGCGGTTGACGATCGCCATGACGACGAACCGGCCGGCCGGCACGTCGAGGGCTCCCAGGCGCAGCACGCCGTCACCCAACCACGCCGCCGGCCGGCGCCCGCCGGTCAGTCGACGAGGGCCTGGTTGACCAGTGCGCGCAGGTGGTTGCGGATCGGTAGCGTGCTCGAGGGCAGCAGCTGCGTGTAGAACCCGACCGTGACGTCCTCCACCGGGTCCACGTAGAACGCGGTGGACGCCGCCCCGCCCCAGCTGTAGTCGCCGGCGCTGGCCACCACGCCGTAGCGGACCGGGTCGATGACCATCGAGAAGCCCAGGCCGAAGCCCACCCCGCGCAGCGGCGTCTCGGCGAACAGCGGCCGGCCGAAGGTCTCCAGGTCGGTGTTGCCCGGCAGGTGGTTGCGGGTCATGTGCGCGATCGTGCGGGGGCCCAGCAGCCGCCCGCCGTCGTGCGCGCCGCCGCGGCGCAGCAGTTCGGTGAAGCGCAGGTAGTCCGCGGCGGTGGAGACCAGCCCGCCGCCGCCGGAGAGGAACGCGGGCTTGCGCAGCGCCGCCGCGCCCATCGTGTCCAGCGGGGCGTAGCCGGTGGGCGCGCCGCCGGGCTGCCCCGGGACGGCGGTGTAGAGCCGGGCCAGCGCCTCGGGGTCGTCGCCCTCCCGCAGCCCGAAGGAGGTGTCGCGCATGCCGAGCGGGGTGAAGATGCGCTGCTCGAAGAACTCGTCGAGCGGCTGGCCGGAGAGCACCTCGACCAGCCGGCCGAGGACGTCGGTGGAGACGCCGTAGTTCCACTCGGAGCCGGGCTGGAACGCCAGCGGGATCGCCGCCCACTGCCGGCAGACCTCCGCGGAGTCCGCCCCCGCCGGGGTGCCCCACTCGTGCCCGGCGGCCCGGTACATCGCGTCGACCGGGTGGGCGTGGTGGAAGCCGTAGGTCAGCCCGGAGGTGTGGGTGAGCAGGTGCCACACCCGGATCGGCTCGGTCTGCGGCGCGGTCACCGGCTTCTGCGCCGACCCGGCCACGTACACGCGGGTCTCGGCGAACTCGGGCAGCCACCGGGCGATCGGGTCGGAGAGCTCGAAGGCGCCCTCCTCGTAGAGCATCATCGCCGCGACCGAGGTGATCGGCTTGGTCATCGAGTAGATGCGCCAGCGGGTGTCGGTCTCGACCGGCAGCCCCGCCTCCACGTCCCGGTGGCCGTAGCGGCCGACGTGCACCAGCCGGCCGTGCCGCGCCACCGTCACGAGGAAGCCGGGGAGCTGGCCGTCGTCCACCCAGCGGGCCAGCCGCCGGTCGATGCGGGCCATCCGGCCGGGGTCGAAGCCGACCTCGGCGGGGTCGGTGTCCACCTGGAGCGCCGTCGTCACGTGTCCTCCGTTCCCGGCCCCGCCCGCCGTCGGGCGGCGGCTGCCCCCGCATCCTGGCCCACCGCGTCGTGAGCCAGGCCACACGGGGCAGCCGCCGGCCCGATCGGACCGGCGCGTCGCCGATCAGACCGGCACGTTGCTGGCGGCCTTCTTCAGGTTCGAGCCGGCGGTCACCTTGACGGTGTTGGCGGCGGGGATGTCGATGGACTCGCCGGTCTGCGGGTTGCGGCCGGTGCGCGCGGAGCGCTGGGTGCGCTCGACGGTCAGCAGGCCGGAGACGGCGACCTTCTCGCCGCGGGTGATGGCGTCGACGAGCTCGTCCTGGAGCCCGGCGAGCACCGAGTCGACGGTCGAGGCGGGCACGTCGGCGCGCTTGGCGATGGCGGAGACGAGTTCGGCCTTGTTCACGAGGGTCCTTCCGTGTCGGTGACTACAGCTGGCCGCCTCGGCGGATCTGCCGAGGTCGGACCGGGGGCACGCTGCCATGCCGTACCGACGAACCGCCACCGAGGGGGGTCGAACGGGTCCCTCACGTCCCACCGGTCCCTCTGGGCCGATCCGCCGGACGGCGGCACTGCGACGGCCGACCTAGCGTGAGGCCATGCCACGGATCCCGGGGACCGACCTGACCGTCAGCGACCTCTGCCTCGGCGGCAACGTGTTCGGCTGGACGGCGGACGAGCCGACGTCCTTCGCGCTGCTGGACCGGTTCGCCGACGCCACCCCTAGCACCCAGGCGCCGTTCGTCGACACCGCGGAGTCCTACGGCAAGGGGCGCTCCGAGGAGATCCTGGGCGGCTGGATGGCCGAGCGCGGGATGCGCGACCGCGTGGTCGTGGCCACCAAGGCCTCGCCGCTGGAGAAGGAGCACCCGCTGTCGGCGAAGGAGGTCCGGACGGCCGCCGAGCGGTCGCTGCGGCGGCTGCAGACCGACCGCATCGACCTCTACTACGCCCACTACGACGACGAGTCGACGCCGCTGGAGGAGACCCTGCAGGCGTTCGACGAGCTGGTGCAGGCGGGCAAGGTCCGGTACGCGGCGGCGTCGAACTACTCGGCGAAGCGGCTGACCGAGGCGCTGGAGACCTCCGAGCGGCTGGGCCTGACCCGCTACGCCGCCCTGCAGCCGCACTACAACCTGATGGAGCGGCCCGCCTACGAGAACGAGCTGCGCGACGTCGTCGCCGCGCACGGGATCGGCGTGCTGCCGTACTTCGCGCTGGCCAAGGGCTTCCTCACCGGCAAGTACCGGCCGGGGGAGCAGGTGGACTCGCCGCGGGCGAAGGGCGCGGCGGCCTACGTGGGGGAGCGGGGCGACCGGGTGCTGGCCGCCCTGCAGCAGGTGGCCGACGCCCACGGGGTGACCGGCGCCGCGGTGGCGCTGCGCTGGCTGGCCGACCAGCCCACCGTCGTCTCGCCGATCGCCAGCGGCCGCTCGGTGGACCAGCTGGCCGACCTGCTGCCGATGCAGGACCTGCGGCTCACCGACGAGGAGCACCGGCTGCTCACCGACGCCTCGGCGTGACGGAGTGGATCCGTGCGGGTGACCCGCACGGATCCACTCCAACAGCTCAGATGCTGTGGATGTGCTGGCGGACGGCGGCGACCAGCTCCGGCGTGACGTCGGTGACGCCGTGGTCGTGGGCCGCGTGGCCAGCGACCTGGGCGAGGATGCCGCCCTCGTCGGCAGCGGTGAAGCGCGCGCTGCACCCGGGGATGACGTCGCCGCAGGCGAAGGTCTTCATCGTGGTCTCCTGGTTCGTCGTTGGGGCCGGGCCGCCCGGGCGGGCCGTCCGGCAGTCCCCGTGAGGGACCCGCCGCGGCCCCGTCCCGAGGCTCACCCCGAGCGTGCGAGGGGTGAGGAGGACGGGGTCCTTCCACGGTGGGGGCAGGGGGGTCCTTTCTCAGCGGGCGGCGGCAGCCGAGGCGAGGTCCTCGACCCGCAGCAGGCCGAGGACGGTGCCGGCCGGGTCGGTGCACAGGACCGGGTCGAAGCGGTGCGCCGGCGGCCGGGTGAGCGCGCGCTGCAGGGTCTGGGTGACGTCGGCCGTGGGGTGCACGCGCAGCGACACCGGGGCGGTGTGGACCTCCGTGGTGCGCGGGTCGGCCAGCAGCAGGCCCACCGGCTCGCCGAGCTCGCCGACGAGCACCGCCGGCGGGACGCCGGGGTGCGTCGTCCCGACCTCGCACTGGCGCACCGGCCGCAGCAGGCTGCTCACGCTCTCGGTCACCCGCGCCCGGGCCACCTGCGCCCGCACCAGGCGGACCACCTCGGGGGCCAGCGGGGCGAACGTCGGCGCCGGGCGGCCCAGCAGCCAGCCCTGGGCCAGCGGGACGCCGAGCCGGGCCAGCGCGGCCAGCTCCCCGGCGGTCTCGACGCCCTCGGCCAGCAGCCAGGCGTCGATCCGGCCGGCGAACTCCCCCACCATCTCGGTCAGCGCGGCCCGGACCGGGTCGGTGTCGACGTCGGTGACCAGGGCGCGGTCGAGCTTCACCAACTGCGGCCGCACCACGGCCATCTGCTGCAGGCCCGAGTAGCCCGACCCGGCGTCGTCCAGGGCGATCAGGGCGCCGCGGGCGCGGAGCTCCTCGGCCTGGTGGCGCAGCGCGGCCAGGTCGTGGACCGGCGTGTGCTCGGTGAGCTCGACGACCACCCGCCGCAGGTCGTGGCAGCCGGCGAGCGCGTCCCGCACCGGCGCCGCGCCGAGCAGGTGCGGGCTGACGTTGACGGTCAGGAACGTGTCGTCGGGCAGCAGCGGGACGGCGTCCAGCGCCTTGGTGATGGCCAGCGCCTCGAGCTCGGCGGCCAGCCCGCACTCGGCGGCGGCCGCGAACCACACGTCGGGGCCGGCGGTGCCGGGGAAGCGGGAGAGGGCCTCGTAGCCGGCGATCCGTGCGGCCGCGATGTCGACGATCGGCTGGAACGCCATCGTCAGGTCGTCGGGGTCGGCGAGCAGCGGCCGGCAGTCCGGCAGGGCGCTCGTGCGGGTGACCGACATGCCGTCCCATCGGTCCGCCTGACCGGCCGCTTGACCGGTGGGGCGCGGGTCTACCCCTGCGGAGGGAGCAACGCGCGTGGCACGCGAACGAGGGACCGTGCCGCTCCACGGCGGGCGGTCGTGTCAGCATGGTGCGTTGCGGCTCGCCGGTGAGTCCACTGCAGGAGGGAACGGGGGTCCTCGTCGCGATGGACGCCGCATCCCCGGGTCCGGTGCCCGACGCGCTCGCCGACCCGCACCGCATCGCCGCCGCCCGCCGGCTGGCCGTCGAGGTCTCGGGCCCGGCCGCCTTCGACCGGCTCTCCGGTCTCGCGGCGCGACTGCTGGACACCGGGCACGCCAAGGTCACCCTCTTCACCGATCAGGACACCGTCATCGGGGGCCACGGCCTGCCCGCGGGGGTCGTCGGCGGGCCCGCCCTGC
This sequence comes from Geodermatophilus sp. SYSU D00708, assembly GCF_054050115.1. Taxonomy (NCBI): domain Bacteria; kingdom Bacillati; phylum Actinomycetota; class Actinomycetes; order Geodermatophilales; family Geodermatophilaceae; genus Geodermatophilus; species Geodermatophilus sp. SYSU D00708. The sequence continues at coordinate 23,090 of NZ_JBJGYS010000032.1, forward strand.
TCACCGGGGCGCTGTCCGCGCTGGCCATCCGCCAGGGGACGCCGCTGGTGGTCCCCGACGCCCGGGCGTGCCCGCAGGTCGCCGAGCTGCCCGCGGTCACCACCGGCCAGGTCGGTGCCTACCTCGGGGCGCCGCTGCTCGCCGCCTCGGGCCACGTCGTCGGCGTCCTGGCGGTGTACGACCCGGTGCCGCGGGTGTGGTCGGAGGACGACGCCGCGCTGCTGCAGCAGCTGGCCGCGTCGGTGGTGGCCGAGCTGGAGCTGTCGGCCGTCCGGTCGGCCGCCGGCGCCTCCGCGGCCCGGCTGGACGTCGTCCTGGAGGCGGCCTCCATCGGCATCTGGGAACGCGACATGCGCACCGGTCTCGTGCACTGGGACGAACGCTGCGCGGCGATCTTCGGCCTGGAGGGGGCCGTCGAGCTGGACTCGGTCGAGGACATGATGACCGAGCGGATCCACCCCGACGACCGCGAGACGGTCGTCCAGGCCATGCGCGACGCGCTGGCCGGCACGGGGGAGTACCTGGTGGAGGCCCGGGTGGTCCGGGTCGACGGCAGCGTGCGGTGGACGGTGTCGCGCGGCCGGGTCCTGACCGACCCGGTGGGCCGGCCGGTGCGCGTGCTCGGGACGGCGGTCGACGTCACCGCGGCGCGCGAGCAGTCCGAGCGCCGGATCGCCGCGGTGCAGCGCGCGGCGGCGATCGCCGAGGTCGCCGCGGAGCTGGCCAACGCCACCCGGATCACCCAGCTGGCCGAGATCGCGCTGCGGGGTGCCGGGGTGCTCGGCGCGGAGTCCATCGGACTGGCCGTGTTCGACCCCCAGGACGACAAGCTCTACCTGCACCTGACCCGCCGGATCGTCGACACGGTCGCCAGCGAGGCCGACGTCGAGCTGCCCGCCGGCGGCGTGGAGACGCCCCTGGACGACGAGCTGCCCACCCAGTACGTGGCGCGGCACGGCGAGCGGCTGCTGTTCACCGACGCCGCCACGGCCGAGGCGCGCTTCCCGCGGATGGCCGCGGTCAACGCGGTGCTGGGCACCCGGGCCCTGGCCGCGCTGCCGCTGCGGGTGGAGGGGCGGCTGCTCGGCAGCTTCATCGTCGTCTGGACCACCGACCACGTCTTCACCGAGCCCGACCTGGAGCTGCTGGAGGGGCTGACCGCGCAGATCGCGCTGACCGCCTCCCGGCTGCAGGCCGACGCGGTCCGGGCCGACGCCGTCGCCGCGATGACCGAGGCCACCGCCCGGCTGCAGCTGCTGGCCGACGCGGGCCGGGTGCTGTCGGGCAGCCTGGACATCACCCAGCAGGTCGAGCAGCTGGCCGACCTCGTCGTCCCCACGCTGGCGGACTGGTGCTGGCTGGTGGTCACCGACGAGCAGGGCCGGCTGCACCAGCTGGCCTCGGCGCACCGCGACCCGGCGCTGCGCGCCGAGCTCGAGCTGTACGTGCACTCGATGGTCGCGGTGATGACCGAGCACGCGGCCGCGCACGTGGTCACCCGGTCCGGGCGCCCGATGGTCCTGCCGCACATCGACCGGGAGCGGGTGGAGCGGGCCATCCCCGAGCCGGCGACCCAGGAGCTGCTGGTGCGGCTGGGCCTGGACTCCGGGGTTGTCGTGCCGCTGGTCGCCCGCGGGCAGACCCTCGGGGCGCTCGGGCTGTTCAACGGCCCCGACCGCGGGCCGCACTCCCCGGCCGAGGCGGAGACCGCGGTCGAGGTGGGCCGCCGGGCCGGGCTCGCCCTGCACCACGCCCGCCTGTACGGCCAGCAGCGCGCCCTGGCCCAGGCCCTGCAGCACAGCATGCTCACCGCGCCGCCCGAGCCGGACCACTGCGAGATCGTCGTCCGCTACGTGCCGGCCGCCGCGGGGGCGGAGATCGGCGGCGACTGGTACGACGCCTTCCTCGAGGCCGGTGGCGCCACGGTGCTGGCGATCGGCGACGTGGTCGGCCACGACAGCCGCGCCGCCGCCGAGATGGGCCAGCTGCGCGGCCTGCTGCGCGGCATCAGCTACGCCAGCGGCGCCCCGCCGGCGCAGGTGCTGACCCAGCTGGACGCCGCCATCCGCGGGCTGGCGCTGGACACGATGGCCACCGCCCTGGTCGCCCGGCTGGAGCAGGACCGCGCCGACCTGCGGGCCGACCGCACCCGGCTGCGCTGGTCGAGCGCGGGGCACCCGCCGCCGGTGGTGATCCACCCCGACGGCGGGGTGCGCGTGCTCGGCGGCGCGCCGGCCGACCTGCTGCTGGGGGTCAAGCCCTCGGCGCCGCGTGCCGACCGCGTGGCCGACCTGCCCGCCGGCAGCACGCTGCTGCTCTACACCGACGGGCTGGTCGAGCGCCGCGACCGCGACCTCGACACCGGGACGGCCGCGCTGGTGGCCGTGCTGCGCGAGTCCCCCGGGCTGCCGCTCGCCGAGCTGTGCGACCGGGTGCTGGAGCGGCTGTTCCTCCCCGACGCCGAGGACGACGTCGCGCTGCTCGCCGTCCGGCTGCACCCGCAGGCGGAGCCGCGCCCGCCCGAGGCCGGCCCGCAGGTGGTGCCCGAGAGCATCCCGCCCGCGCCGGAGGTGCACCCGGAGGCGGGCGCCGACCGCGACAGCTAGCGGCGGTCGCGGCGGCGCAGCTTGGTGCGCCGCAGGGGTCGCGCGGCGCGGGCCCGGACCAGCCGGCTGCGGGCCCGTCCCGGCAGGTCGACGGCGACCGGCGCCTCCCACCCCCGCCACACCGACAGCACCCGCAGCGCGGTGACCAGCGTGATCACCACCGCCGCCACCGGGAGGGGCCCCAGGCCCACCGGCCCGGCCAGCACCGTGAGGACGGCGGCGCCGAGCAGCGCGGCCACGGCGTTGTAGGGCCCCGGCTGGACGATCTCGGCCCGCTGGGCGAGCAGGACGTCGCGGATCACCGCGCCGCCCACCGCGGTCACCGTGCCGACGAAGACCACCGACGCACTGGGCAGGCCGGCCAGCTGCGCCTTCTGCGCGCCGATCACCGTGAAGAAGCCGAGCGTGACGGCGTCCAGGACGACGAGCAGCCCGGTCAGCCGCGACAGCCAGCCGGAGAAGTAGAAGGTCACCATCGCGGCGATGGCCACGGTCGGCAGGTACGCGGGGTTGGTCAGCGCCACCACCGGGCCCTCGCCGAGCAGGACGTCGCGGATGAGCCCGCCGCCGAGCCCGCCGCTGACCGCCAGGAGCAGCACACCGGAGACCGCGAAGCCCTCGCGCGCCGCCAGCAGCCCGCCGGTCAGCGCCCCGACGACGATGGCGGCGAGGTCGACCGGTGCCGGCACGCGCAGCGTCTCGGCCGCCGCGGCGAGGATCTCCACGGCCCGGCATTCTCCCCGGGCCGATCGGCAGGGCCGACGGTGACAGGGCTGCCCGGCGTCACTAGCTTGCCCAGCACACTCAACGCCAGGAGGTCGCCGTGCCCGTACGCCCGCCGGACGAGAACGAGGTGGCCGCCCTCGCGGCCAGTTACGGCATGAAACCCACCGCCGAGGAGGTGGCCGCCTACACCCCGATCGTCGCGGCCTTCCTCAGCTCCTACGACGCGGTCGAGGAGCTCTACGACGAGCTCGCCCCGCGGGCACCCACCGACCGGCGCAGCACCCGGCCGGCGGACGCCGAGAACCCGCTCGGCGCCTGGTACGTGACCACCGAGATCCGCGGCGCGGCCGAGGGCCCGCTGGCCGGGCGCACCGTGGCGGTCAAGGACAACGTGGCCGTCGCCGGCGTCCCGATGATGAACGGCTCGTACACCGTCGAGGGTTACGTGCCGGCCGAGGACGCCACCGTCGTCACCCGCCTGCTCGAGGCCGGGGCCACGGTCGCGGGCAAGGCCGTCTGCGAGGACCTGTGCTTCTCCGGCGGCAGCCACACCTCGGTCACCGGCCCGGTGCGCAACCCCTGGGACCCCTCCCGCACGACCGGTGGGAGCTCCAGCGGCAGTGCCGCGCTGGTCGCGTCCGGGGAGGTCGACCTCGCCCTCGGCGGGGACCAGGGCGGGTCGATCCGCATGCCCGCCGCGTTCTCCGGCATCGTCGGCCACAAGCCGACCCACGGCCTGGTGCCCTACACCGGCGCCTTCCCGATCGAGCTGACCCTCGACCACCTCGGACCGATGACCCGCACCGTCGCCGACGCCGCGCTGATGCTCGACGTCCTCGCCGGCCGCGACGGGCAGGACCCGCGCCAGCCGGCCGACCTGGCCCCCGAGCAGTACGCGGCCGCCCTCGGCGGGGACGTGTCCGGCCTGCGCGTCGGCGTCGTCGCCCAGGGGTTCGGCTGGGAGGAGCTCTCCGAGCCCGGCGTGGACGACACCGTGCGCGCCGCCGCCGGCCGGCTGCGCGAGCTGGGCGTCGAGGTGGTCGACCTCGACCTGCCCTGGCACCGGCACGCCCTGCACGTCTGGAACGTCATCGCCACCGACGGCGCGACGGTGCAGATGATCGAGGGCAACGGCTACGGGTGGAACTACGAGGGCCGCTACGACCCCGAGCTGATCGCCCACTACGGCCGCACGCGGCGCGAGGTGGTCGACCGGTGGTCACCGACGGTCACCGCGGTGGCCCTGGCCGGGCGCTGGTCGCTGGAGCGGGAGCAGACCCGGCACTACGCGAAGGCGCAGAACCTGGCGGTCGAGGTGCGCCGGCAGTACGACGCCGCGCTGGCCGACGTCGACCTGCTGGTGATGCCCACCGTGCCGATGGTCGCCCCGGAGATCCCGGAGTCCGACGACCCGATCGAGGTCCGGGTCGCCCGCGCGCTGGAGATGATCGTCAACTGCGCGCCGTTCGACGTCAGCGGGCACCCGGCCACCAGCGTCCCGGCCGGGATGTCGCAGGGGCTGCCGGTCGGGATGATGCTGGTCGGCCGCCGGTTCGAGGACACCACCTGCCTGAAGGTGGCGCACGCCTTCGAGCAGCTGGTCGGCGGCTTCCCCCGCCCACCGGCCCGCTGACGACCGGTTCTGCGCCCTTCGCCCTTGCCCTCCCTTCCCGCGTTGATCATGGGGTTGTTGCAGCCGACACGGCCGGACACGCCGCGGCGGCCGACGAGAACCCCATGATCAACGCGGAGGGAGGGGGCAGGGGGTCCTCCTGCTACTGAGCGGGCGGGACCTCGACCGAGGTCGCCGTCCCCCGGCGCGGCATGCCGTCGGGGGTGGCCAGGTCGTGGCGGTGCATCGCGTCCTGCCGCGCCGGCTCCTCGGTGAGGATCGCCGCCGCCTTCCAGTCCTCCGGGATGGCGAAGCCGTCGACCAGCGTCGCCATGTGCGGGCGCAGGTCCGCCAGCAGCGCGTTCACCGTGGCGGTGAGCGCCTTGGCCCGGGCCGGGGTGAGCCGGCCGTGCTCGAGGAACCAGCCCTTCTCGGCCTCGATCGTCGACAGCGCGTGGAGGTCGCAGAGGCGGTCGAGCAGGGCCCGGGCGGCGTCGTCCGTCGTCCGCTCGATGCCGGCCACGAAGGCCTCCAGCACGATCCGGTCGACGTGCGCCCGCGCCGCCTCGAGCACGTGGTCCTGGACGTCGTTGAAGACGTCGAAGGGCGCCATCCCGTCGGCCGCGGCGTTCCTGCGCAGCCGCCGGATGGCGCTCTCCAGCAGGTGCTTCTCGCGGTCCTCGAACGCCTTGAGCTGCCAGCCGCGGTCCAGCAGCGGCACCTCGTCGTCCCGGCCGGGGACGGCGTCGACCAGCCGGGCGATCAGCCCGCGGGCCGCCGTCCGCTCCAGCACGGTCTCGCGGACCATGTCGGCGATGAACCCGACCCGGCCCCAGCCGTCGAGCGAGCCGAAGGCCTCGCGGTAGCCGGTGAGCAGGCCCTTGGCGACCAGCTGCATCAGGACGGTGTTGTCGCCCTCGAACGTGGTGAAGACGTCGGTGTCGGCCTTGAGGTGCGGCAGCCGGTTCTCCTGCAGGTAGCCCGCCCCGCCGCAGGCCTCCCGGCAGAGCTGGATGGTGCGGGTGGCGTGCCAGGTCTGCGCCGCCTTGAGGCCCGCCGCGCGCGACTCCAGCTCCCGTTGCGCCCGCTCGTCGACCTCGTCCGCGGCCTGGACGTCGTGCATCGTGCCCAGCAGCTCCTCCTGCGCGAAGGCGTACGCGTAGGTGGCGGCCAGGGCCGGCAGCAGCTTGCGCTGGTGCACGAGGTAGTCGTTGACGACCACCTCGCGGTCGGCGCCCGGCGCGGAGAACTGCCGGCGCACGTCGCCGTACCGGACGGCGATGTCAAGGGCCAGCCGGGTCGCCGAGGACGCCGAGCCGCCGACGCTGACCCGGCCGCGCACCAGCGTGCCCAGCATGGTGAAGAAGCGGCGGGTCTCGTTCTCGATCGAGCTGGTGTAGGTACCGTCCTCGGCGACCTGGCCGTAGCGGTCGAGCAGCATCTCCCGGGGCACGGTCACGTGGTCGAAGGCCAGCCGGCCGTTGTCCACGCCGTTGAGGCCCGCCTTGGGGCCGGCGTCGGAGATGGTGACCCCGGGCATCGGGTTGCCCTGCTCGTCGCGGATCGGCACCAGCCAGGCGTGCACGCCGTGCCGCCGGCCCTGGGTGACCAGCTGCGCGAAGACGACCGCCATCCGGCCGTCCTGCGCCGCGTTGCCGATGTAGTCCTTGCGGGCGGCCGGGTGCGGGGTGTGCAGGTCGAAGGTCTGCGTGGCGGGGTCGTAGGTGCACGTCGTCCGCAGCTGCTGGACGTCGGAGCCGTGCCCGGTCTCGGTCATCGCGAAGCAGCCGGGCAGGTCGAAGGCCAGGATGTCGCGCAGGTGGGCGTCGTGGTGCCGCTGCGTGCCGAGCAGCTGGACGGCGCCGCCGAACAGCCCCCACTGGACGCCGGCCTTCACCATGAGCGACAGGTCGAGGAAGGCCAGCATCTCGACCGAGACCACCGAGCCGCCGGCGTCGTCCTCGCCGCCGTACTCCTTGGGGAAGCCCCGGCTGACCCGGCCGGAGGCGGCCAGCGTGCGGGCCGCCCGGGTGACCCGCTCCCGGGCGGCGCGCACGTCCTCGCCGTAGCGCGGCAGGAAGTCGGGGTCGTGCAGGTGCTCGCGGGCGTCGCGGCGCACGTGCGCCCAGCGGCCGTCGAGCGCCTCGGTGAGCGCCCTCGGGTCGACGCTGGTCGGCAGAGCGGTCGTCACGGTTCCTCCTTGCGGGTCACCACGCCGGAGAGTCCGGCCCAGGCGAGGTCGGTGAGGTGGGCGGCGAGGTCGGCGCGGGGCATGGGCCGGTCGGCCTGCAGCCACCAGTCGGCGGCGGAGCGGACCAGGCCCACCAGGCCGTGACCCCAGGGCGGGGCCGCCGACGGGTCGCGGCCGGCGCGCTCCAGGGCGAGCGCCATCAGCGCCGCGGCCTGGTCGCCCACCAGGTGGGAGAGGGTGCTGATCGGGTCGTCGACCGGCCGGTCGACCAGCGGGTGCGAGACGACGAACCGGTAGACCTCGGGATCGGCCTCCAGGAAGGCCAGATAGGTCTCGACGGCGGCGGCGACCATCTGCCGCGGGTCGTCGGTGCCGGTGATCGCCTCCCGCAGCTTGGCGGTGAGGTGGCCGGCCACGCGGGCGCAGACGGCGACGTGCAGCTCGGTGCGGTCGGCGAAGTGCCGGTAGACGACGGTCTTGCTGGTGCCCGCCTCGGCGGCGATCTCGTCCATGCCGACGCCGGCGCCGTGCCGGCCGACCGCGGCCAGGGTGGCGTCGACCAGCTGCTCGCGCCGGGCCCGGCGGTGCTCGTCCCAGCGCGAGTCGCGCCGGTCGCGGCGGGGCGCGGACGTTTTCACGGTACGGAAGGTACCTGATACCGTCGGTCCCGCACACCGCGAGGGCAGAAATGGCCATTTCTGCCCTCTCCTCAGCGACCCGGAGGTCACCGATGGCTCCGCAGACCCGGAAGGCCGCGATCGTCGGCGGCAACCGCATCCCGTTCGCCCGGTCCAACTCCGCCTACGCGCAGGCCTCGAACCAGGACATGCTCACCGCCACCCTCGACGGGCTGGTCGCGCGGTTCGGCCTGCAGGGCGTCCGGGTGGGGGAGGTCGTCGCCGGCGCCGTCCTCAAGCACGCGCGGGACTTCAACCTCACCCGGGAGTCGGTGCTCGGCTCCCGGCTGTCGGCCACCACCCCGGCCTACGACGTCCAGCAGGCCTGCGGCACCGGGCTGGAGGCGGCGATCCTGGTCGCCAACAAGATCGCCCTCGGGCAGGTCGAGTCGGGCATCGCCGGCGGCGTCGACACCACGTCGGACGCCCCGCTGGCCATCCACGACGAGATGCGCCGGCTGCTGATCGCGCTCAGCAGCGCGAAGACGGTCCAGCAGCGGCTCAAGGCCCTCGCCGGCGTCCGCCCGGGGATGCTCGTGCCCGAGGCCCCGCGCAACGCCGAGCCGCGCACCGGCCTGGCGATGGGCGACCACGCGGCGATCACCGCTGCGCAGTGGGAGATCGGCCGGGAGGAGCAGGACGAGCTCGCCGTCCGCTCGCACCGCAACCTCGCCGCCGCCTACGACCGCGGCTTCTTCGACGACCTGGTCACCCCCTACCTCGGCCTGACCCGGGACCAGAACCTGCGGCCGGACAGCACGCTGGAGAAGCTCGCGACGCTGAAGCCGGTCTTCGGCGGGGAGCACGGCACGATGACCGCGGGTAACTCCACCCCGCTCACCGACGGCGCCTCGGCGGTGCTGCTGGCCTCCGACGAGTGGGCCGCCGCCCGCGGGCTGCCGGTGCTCGCCCACCTCGTCGACGCGCAGACCGCCGCGGTCGACCACGTGCACGGCGGCGAGGGGCTGCTGATGGCGCCGGCCTACGCCGTCCCGGTGCTGCTGGCCCGCAACGGCCTGACCCTGCAGGACTTCGACTTCTACGAGGTCCACGAGGCGTTCGCGTCGACGGTCCTCGCGACGCTCAAGGCGTGGGAGGACCCGGCGTTCTGCAAGGAGAAGCTCGGCCTGGACGCCCCGCTCGGCCCGGTCGACCGGTCGAAGCTCAACGTCGCCGGCTCCTCGCTCGCGGCCGGGCACCCCTTCGCCGCGACCGGCGGCCGCATCGTCGCCACCCTGGCCAAGCTGCTGCACGAGGCCGGTCCCGGCAGGCGCGGCCTGATCTCCATCTGCGCCGCCGGCGGCCAGGGCGTCGTCGCGATCCTCGAGTCCTGAAGGAGCACCCCGTGAGCGACTGGTACCGCGACTTCGCCAACTCCGGTGTCGGGACGGCGGTCACCCGCCAGCTCGGGCTGCCCCGTCCGGCCGTGCTGCGCCGGTACGAGCCCGGCGCCCCGCTGCTGCCCGGGCCCGCGGTGGTCGGCTCGGCCGGGGCCGGCCGGCTGGAGAAGGCCCTGACCCGGCTGCTCGAGGACGCCGGCGTCCCCGTGCTCCAGGAGGCCGACGACCGGCGGCTCGGCGCGGTGCTGCTCGACGCGACCGGCCTCGCCGGTCCGGCCGACCTCGCCGCCGCGTACGCCGTCCTCGCCCCCGCGGTCAAGCGGCTGGGCCCGTCCGGACGGGTGCTGGTGCTGGGCGACCCGCCGGCCTCGGCGGCCGCCCCTGCTCCCGCCGCCGCGCGGCAGGCACTGGAGGGGCTGGTCCGATCGGTGGCCAAGGAGCTGCGCAACGGGGCGACGGCGAACCTGCTGTACGTGCCCGAGGGCGCCGAGGCGTCGATCGAGAGCCCGGTCCGGTTCTTCCTGTCCGGCCGGTCGGCCTACGTCGACGGGCAGGTCGTCACGCTGAGCGCCGCCGACGTCCCCGCCGGGACCGGCGAGGAGCGGCCGCTGGCCGGCGAGGTCGCGGTCGTCACCGGCGCGGCCCGTGGCATCGGTGCGGCGATCGCGCGGGTCCTGGCGCGGGACGGCGCGCACGTGGTCGCCGTCGACGTCCCGGCCGCCGGGCAGGCGCTCGCCGAGGTCGCCAACGAGGTCGGCGGGACGGCGCTGCAGCTCGACATCACCGCGCCCGACGCGGCGGACCGGCTGATCGCGCACCTGCGCGAGCGCCACGGCGGGGTCGACGTCGTCGTGCACAACGCCGGCATCACCCGCGACAAGCTGCTGGTCAACATGGACGCCGACCGCTGGAACGCCGTGTTGGCGGTGAACCTCCAGGCCCAGCTCGACCTCACGCAGGCAATGCTGGACGCCGAGGGGGTGCTGCGGCCCGGCGCGCGGGTGGTCGCGGTCAGCTCGCAGTCCGGCATCGCCGGGAACCGCGGGCAGACCAACTACGCGGCGTCCAAGGCCGGGGTGATCGGCATGGTGCGGGCCTGGGCGCCGGGGTTCGCCGAGCGGGGGGCGACGATCAACGCGGTCGCCCCCGGCTTCATCGTCACCGAGATGACCGCGCGGATGCCGTTCGGCACCCGCGAGGTCGGGGCGCGGCTCAACTCGCTGCAGCAGGGCGGCCTGCCGGTCGACGTCGCCGAGACCATCGCGTGGCTGGCGCAGCCGGCCAGCGCCGGGGTCAACGGCCAGGTGGTGCGCGTGTGCGGCCAGTCGCTGCTGGGGGCCTGACGATGAGCGAACCGGCCCGGCCGCCGAGGCTGCCCGCGCTGTTCGCCCGGGCCGCGCTGAGCGCGCGCGGCCGGGGCGGCGACCTGCCCGACACCCGGCTGACCCGCACCGGCGTGGCCGTGGACCCGGCCGCTGTCGCCGCCTACGGCCGGGTCTGCGACTTCCCGCTGGCCGACGCGCTGCCCGCCACGTACCCGCACGTGCTGACCTTCCCGCTGCAGGTCGAGCTGATGGCCGACCGCGCGTTCCCGCTGGCGCTGCCGGGTCTGGTGCACGTCCGCAACCGGATCGCGGTGCTCCGGCCGATCGCGCCGGGGGAGGTCCTCGACCTCGAGGTCTGGGCCGAGCGGTTCGCCCGGCACCGGAGCGGCGCCACCGTCGACCTGTGCGCGTCGGTCCGCGTGGGCGGCGCGGAGGTGTGGCGCGGGCGCTCGACCTACCTGGCGCGCGGTGCGACCGCTCCCGACGGCGCTGCCGACGCCGACGTCGACGTGACCGTCGGGACCCTGCCCGAGGGCACCATCCGCTGGCGGGTGCCCGAGGACACCGGGCGCCGCTACGCCAGGGTCTCCGGCGACGTGAACCCCATCCACCTGTCGGCGCTGACCGCCAAGGCGTTCGGGTTCAAGCGGGCGATCGCCCACGGCATGTGGGTGCAGGGGCGGGCGCTCGCGGCGCTGTCCGGCCGGCTGCCCGAGACGCTGGTGGCCGACGTCGTCTTCAAGAAGCCGCTGTTCCTGCCGTCGACGGTGACGCTGTCCGCTGCGCCCGTCGACGGCGGCTGGGACCTCGCCGTCCGCAACGCGACGTCCGGCTCCGACCACCTGCTGGGCACCGTCCGCCCGCTCTGACGGGCTCTCCTCGCCGATCACGGCGCCGTGCCCACAGCCGGAGCTCCCGGCGTGGTCCCGGCGCCATGATCGCCGACCGGATGCGGGCGGGCGGCGACTCCGCTGAGCTGGGGGGCATGGGCGCCACCGACCCGACCGAGCACCCCCGCCCGCTGCTGCGCCGGCCGTGGACCTCGCTGGAGGGGGAGTTGCAGTTCGCCGCCGACCCCGACCGGACCGCGGCGCCGGGCAGCGTGGCCTTCGACCGCACGATCCGGGCGCCCTACGCGCCGGAGACCCCGGCGTCCGGCGTGCACTGGCAGGGTCCGCTGCGCCGGGTCTGGTACCGCCGTCCGCTGCCGGCGCCGGGCGGGGACCGGCGCACCGTGCTGCACCTCGGCGCGGTCGACCGGGTGTGCGACGTCTGGGTCGGCGGCGCGCACGTCGTGCACCACGAGGGCGGGTACACCCCGTTCGCCGTCGACGTCACCGACGCCCTGGGGGACGGCGCGGACCTCGTCGTCCGCGCCGACGACGACCCGGCCGACCTCGAGGCCCCGCGCGGCAAGCAGGACTGGCGGGACGAGCCGCACGGCATCTGGTACCCCCGCACCACCGGCATCTGGCGCACCCCGTGGCTGGAGCACGTCTCGCCGCGACACGTCGCCGACGTGCAGTGGCGCGGGGACCCGCTGACCCTCCGCGTCGACGTCCGGGTGGAGCTCGCCGTCCCGGTGACCGGCGCCCGGCTGCACCTGCGGCTGCGGTCCGGGGACCGCCTGCTGGCCGAGGACGCCGTCCGGGTCGACGGCGCGGTCGTCGAGCGGACCCTGCAGGTCGGGGACGGCGGCTTCGACGACCGCTGGGGCCTGCTGTGGGAACCCGGGAACGGCCGGCTGCTCGACGCCGAGGTCGCGCTCGTCGCCGACGACGGCGAGGTGCTCGACGAGGTGGAGAGCTACACGGCGCTGCGGTCGGTCGGGGTCGAGGACGGGCAGTTCCTGGTCAACGGCCGGCCGACGCGGCTGCGGCTGGTCCTCGACCAGGGGTACTGGCCCGACACCGGCGCCACCCCGCCGGACGTCGCGGCGCTGCGGCGCGACCTCGAGCTGACCCGGGCGCTGGGCTTCACCGGGGTGCGCGAGCACCAGAAGACCGAGGACCCCCGCCACCTCGCCCTCGCCGACCGGATGGGTCTGCTGGTGTGGGCGGAGATGCCCTCGGCGCACCGGCCCGGGCCGACCGCCGCGGCCCGCCTGCTGAGGGAGTGGCCGGAGGTCGTCGCCGCGCACCGCGGGCACCCGAGCGTCGTCGCGTGGGTGCCGCTCAACGAGTCCTGGGGCGTGCAGGAGGCGTCGGCCGACCCCCGGCAGCGGGCGTTGATCGGGGCGCTGGCGGCCGCGGCGGGCGCCCTCGACGGCAGCCGGCCGGTCTCGGCCAACGACGGCTGGGAGACCGTCGGCGGGGACGTCCTGGGCGTGCACGACTACGAGCAGGACCCGGCGGTGCTCGCGGCGCGCTACCGCACCCGCGAGGACCTCGAGCGCGCCGCGAGCGGCCGCCGTCCCGACGGGCGGCTGGCCGACCTCGACCGCGCCGGGGCGGGAGGCCGCGCCGTCGTCCTGTCGGAGTTCGGCGGGGTGGCCCTGCGGACCGACGCCCACGACGACCGGGGGTGGGGCTACGCCGAGGCCCGCTCGCCGGAGGACCTGCTCACCCGCTACCGCGCGCAGTGGGCGGCGGTGCACGCGAGCGAGGCGCTGGCCGGGGCCTGCTGGACCCAGCTCACCGACACCTACCAGGAGGTCAACGGGCTGCTGACGATGGACCGGGTGCCCAAGTGCGACCCCGACGACCTCCGGCGCGCGACGCTCGGCGAGGGCTGAACGGACAGCCGTCCGTGCAGTGGCCGACACCACACACTCGCCGGTGGTGGTTGTACGCTCAACGAACACATCTTGCCTGCTCAGCGGCGTAGCGTCGGTTTCGGGGCGGTCCGAACGGACTGTCCGGGAAAGGGGCAGAACATGAGCACGACAGACGCAGCCGCTCCGACCGCCGCCGACTCGGTGGCCCTGCCGCCGGGGCGGCTCTACATCGACGGCGCCTGGCGCGACAGCACCGGCACCGAGCGCCGCGACGTCGTCGACCCCGCAACCGGCGGCGTCGTCACGACGGTGCCCGAGGGCACGGTCGAGGACGTCGACCTCGCGGTGCAGGCCGCCCGCCGGGCTTTCGAGAGCGGCCCGTGGCCGGCCATGAGCCCGCGCGAGCGCGGCGCGATCCTGATCCGCGCGGCGCAGCTGATCCAGGAGAACGCCGAGGAGCTCGCCCGGCTGGAGAGCCTGGACACCGGCAAGCCGATCGCCTTCGCCCGCATGATCGACGCCGGGACGACGGCCGAGCACTTCTCCTACTTCGGCGGCCTGGCCGGCGCCATCGAGGGCGCCACCCGTGGCATCCGCGGCCCGGGCCTGGCCTACACCCGGCGCGAGCCGCTGGGTGTGGTCGCGGCCATCACGCCGTTCAACTTCCCGATGATCCTGTCGACGTCGAAGATCGCCCCGGCGCTGGCCGCGGGGAACACCGTCGTCCACAAGCCGGCCGAGGACACCCCGCTGACCGCGCTGCGGATCGCCGCGCTGCTCACCGAGGCGGGGCTGCCCGAGGGTGTCCTCAACGTGGTGACCGGCAGCGGCGCCGTCGCCGGCGACGCGCTGGCCCGCCACACCGGGGTCGACCGGATCGCCTTCACCGGCTCCACGAAGATCGGCAGCCTGATCGCGGCCACCGCCGCCGCGAACGTCACCCCGGTGACGATGGAGCTCGGCGGCAAGTCGGCCAACATCGTCTTCGAGGACGCCGACCTCGACGAGGCCGTCCAGGCCGCCGTCTCCGCGTTCGTGTTCAACACCGGCCAGTTCTGCATGGGCGGCACCCGGCTGCTCGTGCAGCGCTCGGTGTACGACCAGGTGCTGGCCGGCGTGGTCGCCGGCGCGACGCACGTGCCGGTCGGCGACCCGCTGGAGGAGGGCACCGTCGTCGGCCCGATGGCCGGCGAGCGGCACCTGCAGAACGTCGAGCGCTACGTGGCGCTGGCCGACGGCGGCCCGAACGGCAAGGTGGTGGCCGGTGGCGAGCGGCTGGACCGCCCCGGGTTCTACATGGCCCCGACCGTCGTCACCGAGGTCGCGCCGGACTCGCGGCTGGTGCAGGAGGAGATCTTCGGACCGGTCCTCACCGTGCAGGTGTTCGACACCGAGGAGGAGGCGGTCGTGCTGGCCAACGGCACGCCTTACGGCCTGGCCGCCGGCCTCCACACGAAGGACGTCGGGCGCGCCCACCGGGTCGCCGCACGGCTGGAGGCCGGCCTGATCTGGGTCAACACCTACGGCGTCCTCGACGTGAGCCTGCCCTTCGGCGGCTACAAGGCGTCGGGCTACGGCCGGGAGAACGGCCCCGAGGCCCTCGACGAGTACCTGCAGACCAAGTCGGTCTACGTGGCGCTCTGACCCTCCTCTCCCGTTGATCGTGGGCTCGTTGCCGGCGGACACGCCGGTGCCGGCGTGTTGCACGGCGACGAGCCCATGATCGACAACGGCGACGGTCGTCGTCTGCAGTGTGGGACGGCGGCCGCGTCAGTCACGGAGGGGTGACGATCGGCGTTCCGACCTGCGAGGTCGGGCGGGCGGGTCCAGGGTCGGGGGAGGCCGTCGCTCCCGACCCCGCCCGGAGGTCCCCGTGCGCAGCAACCGACTCCTGCCCCTGCTCGCCGCCGGCGCGCTCGTGCTCAGCGCCTGCGGTGGCGGCGAGAGCGTGGACACCGGGGGAGGCGGAGGAGGCGGCGGCGACGACGTCCTCGTGGCGGCGGTGGCGGCCCAGCCCGACCAGTTCGACCCGCACGTCACCACGGCCTACCCCAGCTTCCAGGTGCTGGAGAACGTCTACGACACCCTCGTCGTCCCCGACCCCGAGGACCTCACGATGGAGCCGAGCCTGGCGACGGAGTGGGAGACCAGCGAGGACGGGCTGACCTGGACGTTCACCCTGCGCGACGGGGTCACCTTCCACGACGGCAGCGAGTTCGACTCCGCCGACGTCGTCTACTCCTACCGGCGGATCATCGACGAGGAGCTGAGCAACGCCTACCGGTTCGCCAACGTCACCGCCGTCGAGGCGCCCGACCCGCAGACCGTCGTCATCCGGCTCAGCCAGCCGACGCCGAACCTGCTGGAGCGGATCGGCTCGTTCAAGGGGATGGCGATCCTGCCGGAGGGCGCGGCCGACCAGGCCGACCTGACCACCGAGGCGGTCGGGACGGGGCCGTTCCGGCTGGAGAGCTCCGACGCGAGCAGCACCGTGCTCACCGCCTACGAGGACTACTGGGGCGGCGCGCCGAGCGTCGGCGGCGTCGAGTTCCGCTACATCACCGAGCCGGCCGCCGCGCTCACCGCGCTGCAGAACGGCGAGGTGCAGTGGACCGACAACATCCCGCCGCAGCAGATCGAGTCCCTGGAGGGCGACGACTCGATCGAGCTGCAGACGACGCCGAGCGTGGACTACTGGTACGTGTCCATGAACTACGACCGCCCGCCGTTCGACAACCGTGACGTCCGGCGCGCGATCTCCTTCGCGATCGACCGGGAGGCGGTCGCGGAGGCGGCGTGGTTCGGCGCGGCGCAGCCCAACCAGACCGCCATCCCGCAGGACAGCTTCTTCTACTACGACTACGCCCCGTTCCAGCGCGACCCCGACCAGGCCCGGCAGCTGCTGGCGCAGGCGGGCGTGCAGACCCCGCTGACGATGGGCCTGATGGTCACCGACGAGTTCCCCGAGACCGTGACCGCGGCGCAGGTGATCGCCAGCCAGCTGGAGGAGGTCGGCATCACCGTCGAGATCGAGACGCTGGACTTCGCCACCTGGCTCGACCGGCAGGGCCAGGGCGACTTCGACGCCTTCCTGCTCGGCTGGCTCGGCAACCTCGACCCGGCCGCGTACTACCAGGAGCAGCACGTCACCGGCGGGTCGAACAACTACCAGGGCTACAGCAACCCGCAGGTCGACCAGCTGCTGCAGCAGGGGGCCACGGCCACCGACGACGCGGCGCGCAAGCAGGCCTACGACCAGGCCGCCCAGCTCATCGTCGACGACGTCTCCTACCTGTACCTCTACAACCCCGACGTGGTGCAGGCCTGGGCGCCGGGCCTGGCCGGGTACCAGATCCGGGCGGACAAGGCGATCAACTTCGAGACCGTGGAGCTGCCCTGACCGGCTACCTGCTCCGCCGCACCGGCCAGTCGGTGGTGGTGCTGGCGGGGGTGAGCGTGATCGTGTTCGCCCTGGTCCACCTGGTCCCGGGCGACCCGGTCCGGCTCGCGCTGGGCACCCGGTTCGACCAGGACACCTACGACGCGCTGCGCGCCCGCGCCGGCCTGGACCAGCCGCTGGTCGAGCAGTTCGTCGGCTGGTCCGGCCGCGCGCTCACCGGTGACCTCGGGGTGAGCTTCCGCAGCGGGGACACGGTGACCTCGCTGATCGCCGAGCGGCTGCCGGCGACGCTGACCCTGGCGTTCGCCTCGATCCTGGTCGCGCTGCTGATCGCCGTCCCGCTGGGGACGCTGTCGGCGCTGCACCCCCGGTCGGTCGTCGACCGGATCGCCACGGTGCTCAGCCAGATCGGCATCTCGGTGCCGGACTTCTGGATGGCGATCGTGCTCATCCTGGTCTTCGCCGGGACGCTGGGCTGGCTGCCCTCGGGCGGCTACGTCCCGCTGAGCGAGGACCCGCTGGGCTGGCTGGAGCGGCTGGTGATGCCGGCGCTGGTCGTGGGCGTGGTCTCCGGCTCGGTGATCACCCGCTTCGTGCGCTCCAGCGTGCTGGAGGCCCTGGGCGCCGACCACGTCCGGACGGCGCAGGCCAAGGGGCTGCCCACCCGGCAGGTCTTCGGTTGGCACGTGCTGCGCAACGCGCTGCTCCCGCTGGTCACCGTCACCGGCGTACAGCTGGCCTACCTGCTCTCCGGCGTGGTCGTGGTGGAGATCGTCTTCTCCTGGCCGGGCCTGGGGCAGCTGGCGCTGCAGGCGGTGCAGGCCCGCGACTACCCGGTGCTGCAGGGCGCGATCCTGCTGTTCGCGCTGGTGTTCCTCGTGATCAACCTGGTGGTGGACCTGCTCTACACCGCGATCGACCCCCGGATCCGCCGATGACCACGCAATCGGCCCCCGTCGCCCTGCGTCCCGCCCGGCCGCGGTGGCGGGAGACGCTGGGCCTGCTCGCCCGCAACCCGACCGCGGCGATCGCGGCGACCGTGCTGCTGCTCATCGTGCTCATGGCGGTCTTCGACGAGACCCTGGCGCCCAGCGGGGCCAACGAGATCGACGTCGCCGACCGCCTCCAGCCGCCCAGCCTCGAGCACCCGTTCGGCACCGACGACCTGGGCCGGGACATCCTCAGCCGGGTCATCCTGGGGGCCGCGGTGTCCCTGCGGGTCGGGTTCCTCGCGGTGGCGATCGCGCTGCTGGTCGGCAGCGTCATCGGGCTGCTGGCCGGCTTCTACGGCCGGTGGGTGGACGACGTCCTGATGCGGTTCATGGACGTGCTCTTCGCGTTCCCCGCGGTGCTCCTGGCGATCGCGGTGCTCGCCGTCCGCGGCCCGGGGTCGGGGAACACGGCGCTGGCCATCGGCATCGTCTACGTGCCGATCTTCGCCCGGGTCACCCGCGCCAGCGTGCTCGGCGTCCGGGAAGAGGTGTACGTGCGGGCCTCGCGGTCGGTGGGCGCGTCGGACTTCCGGCTGCTCACCCGGCACGTGCTTCCCAACGCCGCGCCGCCGATCATCGTGCAGACCTCGATCAGCCTGGCCTTCGCCGTCCTGGCCGAGGCGGCGCTGTCCTTCCTGGGTCTGGGCACCCAGCCGCCCAACCCCTCCTGGGGGCTGATGCTGGCCGAGGGGCGCGGCTTCATCGACATCGCGTGGTGGCTGGCCTTCTTCCCGGGCATGGCCATCTTCGTGACGGTGCTGTGCTTCAACCTGCTCGGCGACGGGCTGCGCGACGTCCTGGACCCGCGGCAGCGCACCCTCATGGCAGGAGGTGGCCGGTGACCGCGCCGGTGCTGGAGGTCGAGGACCTCCGCGTGGAGCTGCGGACGCCGCGCGGGACGGCGCACGTGGTCAACGGGCTCAGCTACGCCGTCGGGGCGGGCGAGACCGTCGCCGTGGTGGGGGAGTCGGGCAGCGGCAAGAGCGTCTCGGTGCTGGCGCTGCTCGGGCTGCTGCCGCCGCGGGTCGCCACGGTCACCGGGCGGGCGCGGCTGCACGGGGAGGACCTGCTGACCATGCGCCCCGAGCGGCTGCGCGAGGTGCGCGGCCCGGGCGTGGGCATGGTGTTCCAGGACCCGATGACCTCGCTCAACCCCGTGCTGACCGTCGGCCGGCAGCTGGTGGAGGGGATCCGCGCCCACGGCGAGGTGTCCAAGGTCGCGGCCCGCGACCGGGCCGCGGAGCTGCTGGTCGAGGTCGGGCTCCCCGACCCGCGCGGCGCGCTGGACCGCTATCCGCACGAGCTCTCCGGCGGCATGCGGCAGCGGGTGGTCATCGCGATCGCGCTGTCGAACAACCCGTCGCTGCTCATCGCCGACGAGGCCACCACCGCCCTCGACGTCACCGTGCAGGCGCAGATCCTCGACCTGGTCGAGAAGCTGCAGGCCGAGCACGGCACCGGCGTCGTCTGGATCACCCACGACCTCGGCGTCGTCGCGGGGATCGCCGACCGGGTGCTCGTCATGTACGGCGGCCGCTGCGTGGAGGACGGCACGGTGGACGACGTCCTCGAGCGCCCCGCCCACCCCTACACCCGCGGCCTGCTCGGCGCGCTGCCCGACCTCACGACGGCGGACGGCGGCGAGCTGGCCACCGTGCCCGGGGTGCCGCCCGCGCCGACCGACCTGCCGCCCGGCTGCGTGTTCTGGCCGCGCTGCCCGGTGCGCGCGGACCCGCGGTGCGAGACCGAGCAGCCACCCCTCACCCTCGTCGGTGGGGGCAGAAATGGCCATTTCCGCCCCACTCAGAGCCAGCGGTCCGTGTCGGGGGGACTGCCGCACCGGGCGGCGACGTGGTGCGAGGAGGGTCCCGTTGTCTGACGTGCTGGTCTCCGCGCGGGGGCTGGAGGTGCACTTCCCGATCCGCTCCGGCGGCGCGCTGCGGCGTCCCACCGGGGTGCTGCGGGCGGTCGACGGGGTGGACCTCGACGTGTACCGCGGCGAGACCCTGGGGCTGGTGGGGGAGTCCGGCTGCGGGAAGTCCACCCTCGGCAACGCGCTGCTCCGGCTGGTGCCGCCCACCGGGGGGACGGTCACCTTCGACGGCACGGACGTGACCGCGCTGGGCAAGCGCGGGCTGCGCGACCTGCGCCGCCGGGCCGGGATGGTGTTCCAGGACCCGTTCGCCTCGCTCGACCCCCGCCGAACGGTGGCGCAGACGGTGGCCGAGCCGCTGGAGGTGCACGGCCTGCACGGCGGCCGGCGGGAGCGGGCGCAGCGGGTCGCCGAGCTGCTGGAGCTGGTGGGCCTGGACCCCGCCGTCGCCGGCCGCTACCCGCACGAGTTCTCCGGCGGGCAGCGGCAGCGCGTCGGCATCGCCCGCGCCCTGGCCGGGGAGCCGGACTTCCTCGTGTGCGACGAGGCGATCGCCTCCCTCGACGTCAGCGTGCAGGCGCAGGTGCTCAACCTGCTGCGCCGGCTGCAGCGGCAGCTCGGGCTGACCGTGCTGTTCATCTCGCACGACCTGTCCGCCGTCCGGCACGTCTCCGACCGGATCGCGGTGATGTACCTGGGCCGCATCGTCGAGGTGGGGCCGGCGTCGGCGGTCGGTGCCGATCCGCAGATGCCCTACACGCAGGCGCTGCTGTCCGCCGTCCCGGTGCCGCACCCCGCGCTGGAGCGCTCCCGGAAGCGGATCGTGCTCGGCGGCGACGTCCCCTCGCCGGCGAACGTCCCCAGCGGCTGCCGGTTCCGCACCCGCTGCCCGTACGCGTTCGAGCCGTGCCCGGACGTCGACCCCGCGCTCCAGCCGGTCGGCGCGCCCGGGCAGCGGGCGGCCTGCCACCTGCACGGCGTCGTCGGGACGCCGGTCGAGCGCGAGGAGGTCGCGGCCGCGGCGGAGTGAGCGGTGGTCGTCCGGCAGCGTCCCTGGTAGGACTGCCGCGTGCAGCCGGCGGAACTGCGCAACCGGTTCGCCTCCAGCCCGGTGGCCCGCCTGGCCACCGTGCGGCCGGACGGCGCCCCGCACCTGGTCCCCGTCGTGTTCGCCCTGGTCGACGGGGTCGTCTACTCGGCCGTCGACGCCAAGCCGAAGCGCTCGCCGCGGCTGCAGCGCCTGGCCAACGTGCGGGCCGAGCCGCGCTGCGCCCTGCTGGTCGACCACTACGAGGACGACTGGTCGCGGCTGTGGTGGGTCCGGGCGGACGGTACGGCCGAGGTCGTCGACGAGCCTGCCGCCGCCCACCCCGGGCTGGCCGCGCTGGTCGACCGGCACCCGCAGTACCGCGAGGAGCCCCCGGCCGGGCCGCTCCTCGTCGTCACCGTCCAGCGGTGGAGTGGCTGGTCGGGCACGTCCTGACAGGAGGAGTCCAGCGTGGAGATCGGCATCGGCATCCCGAACAGCGTCCGCGGCACCACGGGCACCCAGCTCCTCGAGTGGGGGAGGCGAGCCGAGGCGGCGGGGTTCTCCACGCTGGCCTCGATCGGTGCGGTCTCCTATCCCAGCTACGAGGAGCTGACCGTGTTCGCCGCCGTGGGGGCGGTGACCGAGCGGATCCGGTTCCTCCCCAACGTGCTCATCGCGCCGGCGCGCAGCACCGCGGAGCTGGCCAAGCAGGCGGCCACCGTGCAGGAGCTCACGGGAGGACGGCTGACCCTGGGCCTGGGGGTGGGCTGGCGGGAGGCCGACTACACGCTCACCGGCCGCGACTTCGCCGGGCGCGGACGCCTGTTCGACCAGCAGTTGGCCGACCTGCGCCGGGCGTGGGCGGGGGAGCCGATCGCGGAGGGCACCCGGTCGGCGACCCCGGAGACCGGGCACGCCGGGGTGCCGCTGCTCATCGGCGGCAACACCGACGCCGCGGTCCGTCGGGCGGTCCGGCACGGCATCGGCTGGACGGCGGGCGGGCTGCCGCCGGAGGCGACCGCACCGTTCGTCGAGAAGGTGCGCGCGGCGTGGCGGGACGCCGGCCGGGAAGGTTCCCCCCGGATCGTGGCGCTCAACTACTTCTCCCTCGGCGACACCGAGGAGCAGTCCCGCGCCTACCTCCTGGACTACTACCAGCCGATGGGCGGGGAGACCGCCGCGTTCATCGCCGGGAGCGCGCACCGGTCGCCGCAGGCGATCAAGGACGTCGTCACCGCGTTCGCCGAGGTCGGGATCGACGAGCTGATCCTCGACCCGACCGTGCCCGACCCGGCGCAGGTCGACCTGCTCGCCGAGGTGGCCCTCTGAGCGGGCTCTCCCCGTCCGGCTGCCTCACCCGACGGGGAGAGGGTCCGCCGGCCCCGGCGCGTGCTCGCGGGTGGGCGGCGGGGAGGTGTGCCAGGCTGGCGCGATGGCAGTCGCGGAGCAGAGGAGTGGCGGGCGCACCGAGGCCGTCCGGTCCTACAAGGGGCACGGGGTGCACGCCGCCCCGGGGGTGCACGAGTACGCCGTGGAGTTGGTGCGGCAGGCGCTGCCGGACGGCGGGCGGATCCTCGAGGTCGGCTCCGGGTGCGGCGCGCTGGCGCTGCGGCTGCGCGACGCGGGCTTCGACGTCGTCCCGACCGACCTGGACCCACCGCACGACTGGATCGCCCGGCTCGACCTGGACGCCCCCGAGTGGACCGACGAGACCCGCGGCCCGTTCGACATGGTGCTCTGCGTCGAGACGCTCGAGCACGTGGAGAACCCGCGCCAGGTGCTGCGTCAGATCCGGTCACTGCTGCGGGCCGGCGACCGGCTGCTGGTCAGCACGCCGAACATCACCCACCCGCACTCGCGGCTGAAGAACTTCCTGGTGGGCTCGCCGTACATCTTCGGGCCGGAGTTCTACCACTCGCCCGGGCACATCACGATCCTCCCGGACTGGATGCTGACCGAGCACGTCCGTCTCGCCGGGTTCGACCGGATCGAGGTCACCAACGCCGGCGACACCTTCTACAGCGGACTGACCCGCCTGGCGTACCGGGTCGAGATGGCGGTGCTCCGGCTGTTCGGTCTGCGGGCGCGGGCCACGCGCGGGGACGGCGTCTGCACGTTCGTCACCGCGGTGGCCGTCTGACACAGACTTCCCTGCCCGCCCCTCCTGGCGGTCCGTCCGCGCCTCTCCGTGTTGATCATGGCGTTGTTGCAGGCCGACACGCCGGGCGGCGGCGTGTCCCCCGGCAGCGAGCCCATGATCAACGCGGATCGGGGTCGGAGCGCGGATCGGGCGTGGGACGGGGCCGGAGCCGGGGTCGGGGTCAGGCGACGGGGACGGCGGTGGCCGCGGGTCCGGCCACCCGCGTCGGCCGGACGCGCGACCGGCGCAGCGCCCACTCGACCACGGCGAGGTTGAGCAACCAGCCCGCCAGCATCATCAGCACCCGAGGGGTCCCGCTCGGCGGGCCGACCAGCAGCGTCCACGGCAGGTGGGTGAGCACCTGGGTGCCCGCCCCGAGGCCGATCGCGTAGCCGCGGGCCATCCAGGCGCGGTGGCCGGCGAGGTCGCGACGGCGGATCGCGGCGACGCCTAGGACGAGGCAGCCGGTCATAGCGAGCCCGAAGAACAGCCGCATCGGCGTGAGCAGCACGTCGTCGGCCGGCGGGCGCTCGTAGAACAGCGCCATCCACACGCCGGACAGCGCCGCCGCCAGCCCGCACGGGACCAGCACCCGCCCGGCGACGCGGTGCCACCGCGGCCGGCGCCGGCGGAGGGCGGGGGCGAACTGCAGCGCGCCGAGCAGGCAGTAGATGGTCGCGCCGAGGACGTGCACGAGCAGAGGGGCCGGCGAGGCGAGGAACCGGGCGTTGTCCGCCGTCGCCTCGGCCCCACCGGTGATCTCGCCGACCCGGGCGGCGCCGGCCAGCACCGGGACGGCGCTGAGCAGGAGCAGCCCCGCGGGGGTCAGCCACTGTCGGGAGGAGCTCATGGCGGGTCCCTTCGTCTCCGGTGTACGGCGTACACCCATTGGCGAGGACCATAGGTGTACGGTGTACACACGTCAAGACCCGTGGAGGACGTCGATGCCGCCCGAGGCGCGCCGCCGGGAACCCCTCAGCCGGGACCGCGTGCTGCGCGCCGCGGTCGCCCTGGCCGACGAGGTGGGCATCGCGGCGGTGAGCATGCGCCGGCTGGCCCAGCAGCTCGGCGTCGTCCCGATGGCGCTCTACAAGCACGTCGCGGACAAGGAGGAACTGCTCGACGGCATGGTCGACGTCGTCCTCGGGGAGATCGCGCAGCCGGACCCGGCGCTGGACTGGAAGGCCGCCGTCCGGCAGCGGGTCCTCGCCGCGCGCCGCACGGTGCTGCGGCACCCGTGGGCGCGGCAGGCGATCGAGTCGCGCACCCGCCGGACGCCGGTCGTGCTGGGTCACATGGACGCCGTGGCGGGGGAGTTCCTCGCCGGCGGCCTCTCGGCGGACCTGACCCACCACGTGATGCACGCCCTGGGCAACCGCATCTGGGGCTTCAGTCCCGAGCTGTTCGAGGAGCCGCAGGACCCGGACGCGCCGCCCCCCGGCCCCGAGGTGCAGGCGGCGATAGCGCGGCGCTTCCCGCACATCCTGGCGATAGCCACGGCCGCGACCGGAGGGCACCTGTCCGCCGTCGGCGGGGGCTGCGACGAGCAGTTCGAGTTCGAGTTCGCCCTCGACCTGCTGCTGGACGGCGCCGAACGGCTGCACCGCGCGGCCTGGGCTTCCTCGAAGGGCTGATTGATCGCCTCGTCGGCGAGAAGAGGGGCCCAACGTGCGACGAATGCTGCGCTCTGTCACATAGGGCTGTAGCGGGGGATGTGCAGGCCATTCATCCAGTACCTTTTCTTGCGCATTGCAAGTGTCCCGGTCTTCTAGTGAGTGCCCATCATCCCTCAGTAGCCACGCCCGTGTGCGCTGGTGTCTCAGGTACGTCTTCCGCGGCTGTGGTCATTGAGCTTTCATGAAGTAGCCCCTTTGCAATCAGTCGGCGTCTCAGCAGGGCAGGAGGAACGAGATAGCGTCGCCATCCGAATCGGTATTGAAAGCCAGCCGCAAAGGCGCGCACGTGTCGCCAGCCCGCGGGAGAGGCATCGACCACGCCTGTGCCGAGGTTCATCTTGTCGCCGCTCCGTCGAGGTGGCAGCTTCCACGCGGATTGAGCACGCGGGGCGGTTTCTCGACGAAGAGTTTCTGCGAGGCTCATGTACAGCTCGCCGAGTACAGGGCTCTCCGTGTGCACCCAGCCGGAGTAGTACGCGAGACGCTCCGTGATGTCTGTCCCTGTCTTAGCGAGCGCGGCGCGCGTGTCAGGCTCGTCGTCGACTCTGCGCTGGATGCGGTCGGGAAACAACGACCATGCGACAAGCGCCTTGGACGCCTCTGCGTAGCCCTCCCTCACGCGATCGACGTGCGCGCCGGTCCGGTCCATCACCTTGGTGAGTACCGCGGAGATGACGGACGAAGTGAGAACTGCGCCTAAGACGACGGCCCAAGTTCCCAGAGTGCCCAGGGTCGCCTGTTGACCGCCCACAGCGGCGACGATAGGGCGGAGCAGCGGCCCGACACTTGAGCGACGCCGTGTTTGCTGGACGGCGCCGAACGGCTGCAGCGCGAAGGCTGGAGCTCCCCGGAGCGCTGACCGCCGGGGTCGGCGGGCATTGCCCCGGTCGGCCGAGCCGGGGAGGGTCGGCGCATGGACATCACCGAGGTGATCCTGGAGCAGCACCACGAGCAGCGGCGGGCGTTCGCGCTGCTCGACGAGATGCCCCGCGGCGACTCCGCGGCACTCGGCGCGGTGTGGGCCCGGCTCGGGGTGCTGCTGGAGGTGCACGCCGAGGCGGAGGAGCGGTTCTTCTACCCGCGGCTGCTCCGGCTCGGGAAGGGCAACCCCGACGGCGACGTCGACGACGAGGTCGAGGACGCGATCAAGGACCACAACGAGATCCGCGACGCCGTCCGCAAGGCCGGCGAGCACGAGGTGGGCACCGAGGAGTGGTGGACGGCGGTCTGGGAGGCCCGCAAGGCCAACGACGACCACATGGGCGAGGAGGAGCGGGAGGACCTGCTCGACTTCCGGCGGCACGCCGACCTGCAGACCCGCCACGACATCGCGGTGCAGTTCCTCACCTTCGAGGCGCAGCACTACGCCGGCATCCCGATCCGCGACAAGGACCCCGAGCGGTACATCGACGAGAACCGGTGAGCGCGTCGGGTTAGCCTCGACGGCGCCAGGAGGGCTCGCCTAGTGGCCGATGGCGGCGGTCTTGAAAACCGCTATGGGGTCAAACCCATCGTGGGTTCGAATCCCACGCCCTCCGCTCCCGAGGGCTCACCCTCGATCCACGTCCGGGGGGCCGGTGACCGCTCGCGGTCACCGGC
>NZ_JBJGYS010000033.1:0-46237 GCF_054050115.1 Geodermatophilus sp. SYSU D00708
CCCCGGGGGCGCCGCCGCCCGGGGCGCGGGGGGCGCGGGGGGGGGGCGGGGCGTGGGGGGGGGCCCCGGGGGGGGGGCCCGCCCACGACCTTCCCGGAGACGACCCGGTGACCCCCGACGTGGACGCCGCCATGGGGCGCGCGCTCGAGCTCGCCGCCGCCGCGGTGGAGTGGGGCGACACGCCGATCGGCGCCGTCGTCCTCGGCCCGGACGGCGCCGTCCTCGCCGAGGCGGCCAACGAGCGGGAGAAGCGCGGCGACCCCACCGCGCACGCCGAGGTGCTCGCCCTCCGCGCGGCCGCGCAGGCGCACGGCGACGGCTGGCGGCTGACCGGGACGACCCTCGTCGTCACCCTCGAGCCCTGCACCATGTGCGCCGGCGCCAGCGTGCTGGCCCGGGTGGACCGGGTCGTCTACGGCGCCGACGACCCGAAGGCCGGCGCGGTCGGGTCGCTGTGGGACGTCGTCCGCGACCGCCGGCTCAACCACCGCCCGCAGGTCACCGGCGGTGTCCGTGCCGAGGAGTCCGCCGCGCTGCTACGCGCGTTCTTCCGCCGGAAACGGGACCTGTAGTCTCTTCGGCGGTGGCGTGTCCGAGCGGCCGAAGGAGCACGCCTCGAAAGCGTGTGAGGTGCAAGCCTCCGTGGGTTCAAATCCCACCGCCACCGCCCAGTGCGAAGCCGCCTCCGGGATCCGGAGGCGGCTTCGTCGTTCCCGGGCCCTCAACCGACGGTGTCGACGTACCGGTCGAGGTCGACCAGCCACCCGCCGTCGTCGGCCGGCACCAGCCGGACCTCGTGCCGCTCGACCTCCTCGCGCCCGTCGGTGCGGGTGAAGCGCACCTCGGTGGTCGCCGTGACCGTGCCGTCGTCCCCGGGCTCGGCGGCGCGCACGTCCTCGAGCTCCACCTCCGACCACGGCGCCCAGAAGTCCTCGTAGTAGGCGCGGTCGGCCGCGGCGCGCAGCGTCGGCCCGGTCATGGCGTACGCCGCCTCCGGGTCGTCGGGGAGGTGGCCGTAGTACTCGTCCAGGGTCTCCTCGACGACCGCGGTCGCGTCCTCGTCCACCGGCGCGCCGTCCTCCGCGGGGCCGGCCGTGTCCGGTGCCGCGGCACCGTCCCCACCGGCCGGGGAGGACGACGCCGGAGCGGGCTGCGCGCCGGTCCCGCCGGGGTCGTTGCGCGTGGTGAGCCAGAGGGTGGCGCCCCCGGCGAGCAGGACGGCGACCAGCAGGACGGCGACCAGCGGGGCTCTCCGCCGGCGCGCCGGGCTGTGGTACGACGGCGGCGCGGCGGGCGGCGGAGCGGCGGGCGGTGGAGCCGGTGGCGGCTGCGGGTGCCGGGCGGGCGCGGACGTCGGCGCACGGCGTGGAGGTGGCGGCCGGCGAGGTGTGGCCGCGGCGGCTGCCGGAGGGAGTTCGGCGGTCCGGGCCCGGTTGGTGGACGAGCGCAGCTTCGTGCGGGCCAGCAGGACGGTCGTCGGGTCGCCGTCCGGCCCGACGGCGAGCTGGGCGAGCTCGTCACGCACCTGCTCCATCGTCGGGCGCTGCGCCGGGTCGGTCGCGAGCATCCGCAGGAGCGGCCCGGTCATCCAACCGGCCCGCCGCGGGGACTCCGGCCGGCCGGCCGCGACGCGGTGCAGCAGCCGCAGGGCGTTGTCGTCCATCCCGAACGGGGGCTGGCCCTCCAGGCAGGTGAAGAGCGTCGCGCCGAGGGAGAAGACGTCCGAGGCCGGCGTCATCTCCGCACCCTGCGCGACCTCGGGGGCGAGGAACGCCGGCGTGCCGGTGATCTGACCGGTCTGGGTCAGCGTGACGTCGCCGCGGGCGTGCGAGATGCCGAAGTCGGTGATCTTCACCAGGCCGTCGACGTCCGGGCCCGAGCCGATGAGGACGTTGGCCGGCTTCACGTCGCGGTGGACGACCCCGGCCGCGTGCGTGGCGGCCAGCGCGTCGGCGATCTGGGCACCGATCTGGGCGACCACGTCCACCGGCAGGACGCCGTCCTCGTGCAGCACCTCCGCGAGGCTGCGCGAGGGCAGGTACTCCATGACCAGCCACGGCGACCCGTCCACCTCCGCGACGTCGAAGACACGGATGGCGTGGGGGTGGGTCAGCCGGGCGGCGATGCGGCCCTCGCGCAGCGCGCGCTGGTGCTGTTGCTCCACCGCGGCGTCGTCGGCCCCGCTGGGTGGCAGGACCTGCTTGAGCGCGACGTGCCGCCCGAGCCGGTCGTCGTGGGCCAGCCAGACCGCGCCCATGCCGCCGCCGCCGATCCGTGACACCAGGCGGTAGCGGCCGGCGACGAGGTCGTCGGGTGCGGTCATCTCCGGTCCCCGTCCCGCGGGGTGGCTGGCGCCGGTCAGACCCCGGAGGGGACGCCGTAGCGCCGGGCGTACTCCTCCTGGGCGCCCGCGGGCAGTGCGTCGTACAGCTCCCCGAGCTCGCGGGCGGCGTCGGGGGAGAGGTCGTCGAACAACCGCTCCCAGGTGGGTGGCTCGTCGTAGCTGCGGGTGAGCAGTAGCTCCCAGGCGCGGGTCTGCCGGTCCCGCTTGCTCCGCTCGGCGGCGAACTCCGACAGGTAGCGGTCCTTGGCGGTGTCCTTCTCGGCCTTGGTGGCCGACGGCGGCAGCCCCGAGGGGTCGGCGCCCTTGAGCACCGCGACGATGGCGTCCACGACCTCGGGCCGGGGCTGGTCGGGCTCGGTCATGGGTGGTGCCTCCTCGTGGTGCTGCGTGCCGGGGGAGCGGCTGGTTCCGACCAGCCTTCCCTACCCTGCCGACGGGAAACACCCCCGCCCGTCCCGCGCCGCTCGGGTGCCGCGGCGCACCTCCTCCCGGCCGCCCGGTATCCTGGGGCGCGCAGTTGGAGGATTCGCCTAGTGGCCTATGGCGCTCGCTTGGAAAGCGGGTTGGGGGCAACCCCTCGGGAGTTCGAATCTCCCATCCTCCGCCACCGGGAAGGCCTGCCTGCAGGGTGCCGCCGCGAGCTCGCGAGCGGTGGGGGCAGGCAGGTCCTGATCTCAGGCCGGCTCGGGGACGACGTCCGGCCGGGTGCGGACCCCGAGCCGTCGCAGGTAGAGGCCCGCGACCGCGCCGAGGACCAGCACGCCGCCGGCGAGCGCGCCGAGCGGCAGCCGTTCGCCCAGGAACGCGGTGGCCAGCACCGTCGCGGTGACCGGCTCGAGCAGGGTGACGATCGCCGCGACCGCCCCGGGCACGGTCCGCAGCCCGCGGAAGAACAGCGCGTAGGCCGCCGCGCTCGGTACCGCGCCCAGGTAGATCAGCGTGGCCAGGGCCACCGGCTCCGCCGTGAGGTGCAGTCCCCCGGCCAGCGCCACCGGCGTGAGCAGCAGCGCCCCGCCGACGAACCCGGCCAGGGTCACCGGGACGCCGGCCGGCAGGCCCCCGCTGGCGAGGGTGACCACCGCGTAGCCCAGCGCCGACCCGACTGCCAGCAGGGCGCCCAGCAGCACCGCCGTCCCGGTCGAGGCCCCGGCGGTCAGGCCGACCAGCAGGCCCAGCCCGGTCAGCGCGGCGGTCAGCGCGAGCATCGTGGCGCGGTCGGGCCGGCCGTGGCCGAGCAGCGCCGCGCCGACGGTGATGAGCAGCGGGGCCAGGCCGAGCGCGACCAGCGTGGCGATGCTCACCCCCGCCGACGCGACGGCGGCGAAGTAGGCCAGCTGGTAGGCGGCCAGCCCCGCCGCGACCAGCGCCAGCCGCAGGGCGACCGGCCCGGTCAGCGGGACGGCGACCGGGCGACGCCGGCGGGTGAGCAGGTGGGCGACGAGCAGGACGGCGGCGCCGACGGCCATGCGGTGCCAGGCGATGTCCAGCGGGCCGAGGTCGGTGCGGTCGGCGACGATGCGGCCGCTGACGCCCGAGGTGCCCCAGCAGAGGGCGGCGGCCACGACGAGGGGGAAACCGCGCGCGGCGGACGCGCGGGGAGTGGGGGTGGGCATGACGCTCCTGGTCGGATCCGGATCGGGGAGTCGGTCCGGAGCACGGCGCAGGGGCCGGGCGCGGTCGCGCCGGGCGGTCAGCAGCCCGCGGTGCTCCGGGTCAGGAGCGCGGCGGGGGCAGGACGAGCGTCTGCGGCATGGCTGGGAGCGTAGCGAGGGCACCCACGATCGGCCGACCGGTTTCCTCTACAGTGGAGGCCGACCCCCCGCGTGGCGTCATCCTGTGAACCTCCCCAGGGCCGGAAGGCAGCAAGGATAAGCAGGCTCTGGCGGGTGCGCGGGGGGTCCTCGCGTTCCCGGGGCCGGGCGTGACGCAGGGCGCGGCGGAGGTCCACGGTGTCGTCCGACCTGCCACGTAACCTCGTCGCGTGGCTCTGGCGCTCTACCGGAAGTACCGCCCGGCGACCTTCGCCGAGGTGGTCGGCCAGGAGCACGTGACGGCCCCGCTCGTCAACGCCGTCGACGGCGGGCGGATCAACCACGCGTACCTCTTCAGCGGGCCGCGCGGGTGCGGCAAGACCTCCTCGGCGCGGATCCTCGCCCGCTCGCTGAACTGCGAGCAGGGGCCGACGTCCACGCCGTGCGGGGTGTGCGCCTCGTGCGTGGCCCTGGCGCCGGACGGGCCGGGCTCGCTGGACGTCATCGAGATCGACGCGGCCAGCCACGGCGGTGTGGACGACGCCCGCGACCTCCGCGAGCGCGCCTTCTTCGCCCCGGTCAGCAGCCGCTACAAGGTCTACATCGTCGACGAGGCGCACATGGTGACCACGCAGGGCTTCAACGCCCTGCTCAAGGTCGTCGAGGAGCCGCCGGAGTTCCTCGTCTTCGTCTTCGCGACCACCGAGCCGGACAAGGTGCTGCCCACCATCCGCTCGCGCACCCACCACTACCCGTTCCGGCTGGTGCCGCCGACGACGCTGCGCGGCTTGCTGGAGCGGACCTGCGCCGCCGAGGGCGTCCAGGTCGAGGCAACGGTGTTCCCGCTGGTGGTGCGGGCCGGCGGCGGCTCGGTCCGCGACTCGCTGTCCATCCTCGACCAGCTGCTGGCCGGCGCCGGGTCGGAGGGGGTCACCTACAAGAGCGCGGTCGGCCTGCTCGGGGTCACCGACGACGCGCTGCTCGACGAGACGATCGACGCGCTGGCCGCCCACGACGCGCCCGCCGTGTTCCGCGCCGTCGACCGGGTGGTCGAGGCCGGGCACGACCCCCGCCGGTTCGCCACCGACCTGCTCGACCGGCTGCGCGACCTGATCGTGCTCGATGCCGTCCCGGACGCCGGGGGCAACGGCCTGCTCGACTGCCCGCCCGACCGGCTGGACCTGATGAGCTCGCAGGCGCAGGCCCTGGGCGCGGCGACCCTGTCGCGGATGGCCGACACCGTGCACGAGGGCCTGACCGAGATGCGCGGGACGACGGCGCCGCGGCTGCTGCTCGAGCTGGTGTGCGCCCGGATGCTGCTGCCCGGCACCGACGACTCAGCGGCGGCCACCCTCCAGCGGCTGGAGCGCCTCGAGCGGCGGCTGTCGATCGCCGGCGAGCACGCCGGGCGGCCGGTCGCCGACGCGCCGGTGCGCGAGGCCCGTCGGGAACCGGCGGAACCCGCTCCCGTGGCGCCCGAGCAGCCGGCCGGTCCCCGCCGGGAGTTCGTGCGCAGGTCCCAGGCGGCCGCACCCGCTCCGGCCGCTCCGGCGCCGGCCGCCGCTCGACCCCCGGCGCCGGCCGCCGCCGCAGGCCCGGACACCGCCGCTCCTGCGCCCGCCGCTCCGGCGCCGACCACTCCCGCACCCGCCGCCGTCCCGGAGCCGCCCCGCGCCGAGCCGGCCCGGACACCGGCTGCCGACGACTGGCCCGCGACCACCCCGCCCGGGTCCGGCGCGCCGTCCTCCCGCCCGGCTCCGGCCACCGACGACTGGCCGGCGACCACCCCGCCCGGGTGCGGCGCGCCGTCCCGTCCGGCGCCCGCGACCCCGCCGGCGCCCGCCGCGCAGCCGGCGCCCGCGGGGGAGCCCCGCCGGCCGCGGGTCGCCGCGGGCGACCCCGACATCCCGCTGCCCCCGGAGCCGACCGACGACGAGGACGGGTGGGCCGGCCCGGCCCGTCCCGCGGCGCCCGCCGCGGTGGTGCCCACCGAGCAGCCGCGCCCGGCCGCGCCCGCGGCGCCCCGGGCTGCCGCCAGCTCCTCGCCCGCGCCGCGCGGGGCCGAGCCGACGCCGGTGGTCTCGGCCGACCCGGCCCCGGCCTCGGCCGCCGGTGACGGCGAGCTGACCACCAGCGACGTCCGCCGGGTGTGGCCGGAGCTGCTCAAGGTGGTGCGCGGCCACAAGCGCACCACCGAGGCCCTGCTCAAGAGCGCGCAGGTGCAGGACCTCGCCGGCGGCGTGCTGACCCTGGCGGCGACCTCGCCGGCGCTGGCCAAGATGCTGGGCGACGACCTCAACAAGGACGTCGTCCGGCAGGCGCTGCAGGAGCTGCTCGGGGTGCGCTGGAAGGTGCAGGTCGTCGTCGAGGGAGCGGTCCGCAGCGCCGGGCCGGCGGCCTCGCCGGAGGTGGCTCGTGAGGCGGCGCGCGCCGCGGAGGCCGCCGAGGCCCGCGAGCTGATGGCCGAGCGGGCGGCCGAGGGCTCCGGCGACCGGGAGCCCGCGCCGGCGGTCGACCCCGAGCAGGCGGCCCTGGCCCTGCTGCGCGCCCAGCTCGGCGCGCGCCCCATCGACTGAGGACCCCCCCCCGCCCCCGCCGACCCCCAGATCGGCGGCGGGGGTGGGGCTCCACCCTCAGCTCCGGGCGAGGACCTCGTCGAGGCGCTCGTAGCCCTCGACGACGCCGACCTCCATGCCGCTGGCCACGAACGCGTCGCGGTCGGCGAAGGAGTCGACCAGCGAGGTCGTGGTCAGCCGGGTGCGGCCGTCGCCGAGGTCCTCGAGGACCAGCTTCTCCAGCGCCACGCCGTCCGGCATGCCCTCGAAGGTGAACGTCTGCACGATCAGCTCGTCCGGCCGCACCTCGTGGAAGCTGCCGTGGAAGGCGTACTCCTCGCCGTCCTGCCGGTGCACGTAGCGCCAGGAGCCGCCGGTGCGGCAGTCGTAGTGGTCGATCGACATCTCCAGGCCGCGCGGACCGAGCCACTGCACCAGCAGGTCGGGGTCGGTGTGCGCGCGGAACACCTTGGCCGGCGGGGCGTCGAACTCCCGGGTGATCCGGACCAGGGGCACCTCGGGGTCGAGGGCGATCTGGGTCTCGTGCGTGGTGGTGGTCATGACGGGGTTCCTCCCTCGGGTGGTGCAGTGCGGGTGGTGGGCGACGACGGCTCGTCGGGCATGTTCCGGAGGACGTCGTCCAGACGGCGGTAGCGCTCCTCGGCCTGGCGCCGGTAGCGCTCGAGCCACTTCGTCATGAGGTCGAAGACCTCGGCTTCCAGGTGGACCGGGCGGCGCTGGGCGTCCCTGCTGCGGCTGACCAGGCCGGCGTCCTCCAGCACCCGCAGGTGCTTGGAGACCGCCTGCACGCTCACGTCGTAGGGCTCGGCGAGCTCACCGACGGTCGCGTCGGCCACCGCGAGACGGGCGACCATGTCGCGCCGGGTGGGGTCGGCCAGGGCCGCGAAGACTCGGGAGAGCGGATCGGCGGCCACGTCGGTTCCTCCTCTCTTCGTCAACCGTTCGGTTGACGAAGAGAGTGGCCCGGTCCGCCCGCGTTGTCAACCTCTTGGTTGAGGAAGGTGGTCGGCCCGTCGTCCCGGCGGGTGTCGTACCCGCGGCCTACGCTCGGGTCATGTTCCCCGGAGGCCAGCCCGACATGGCACGCCTGCTCGAGCAGGCGCAGCAGATGCAGCAGCAGTTGGCTGCCGCGCAGGAGCAACTGGCCCAGGAGACGGTGACCGGCTCGGCCGGTGGCGGCCTGGTCACCGCGACCATGACCGGCCAGGGTGAGCTCAGCGCGGTCACCATCGCCCCCGAGGCGGTCGACCCCGACGACATCGAGACCCTGCAGGACCTCGTCGTCGCCGCCGTCCGCGACGCCTCGCGCCAGGCCAACGAACTCACCGCCAGCCGCATGGGTCCGCTCGCCGGCGGCCTGGGCGGCGGCCTGGGGCTGCCCGGCCTCTGAGCCGCGCCGCCCTGACCCGACGAGAGGAACACCGTGTACGAGGGGGCCGTCCAGGACCTCATCGACGAGCTCGGCCGGCTGCCCGGCGTCGGGCCCAAGAGCGCGCAGCGCATCGCGTTCCACCTGCTGGCCGCCGAGTCCGCCGACGTCGGCCGGCTGGTGGCCGCGCTGCAGCGGGTGCAGGCGGAGGTCCGCTTCTGCGTGACCTGCTACAACGTCGCCGAGGGCGAGCAGTGCCGCATCTGCCGCGACCCGCGGCGCAGTGACGACGTCATCTGCGTGGTCGAGGAGCCCAAGGACGTCGTCGCGATCGAGCGCACCCGCGAGTTCCGTGGGCGTTACCACGTGCTCGGCGGCGCGATCAGCCCGATCGAGGGGGTCGGCCCCGACGACCTGCGGGTCAAGGAGCTGATGACGCGGCTGATGAACGGCACGGTGACCGAGCTGATCATCGCCACCGACCCCAACCTCGAGGGCGAGGCGACCGCCGCCTACCTGGCGCGGCTGGTCGCCCCGATGGGACTGGCGGTCTCCCGGCTGGCCAGCGGCCTGCCCGTGGGTGGGGACCTGGAGTACGCCGACGAGGTCACGCTGGGCCGGGCGTTCGAAGGCCGCCGCCGCATCGACGCCTGAGCCTCCTCGGAGCGGTCGCAGTCACGAGCGGATAACAGTGCCGGCCGGGCCTTCGGGCTGGGCGGGCGCTGTGCTACGCATGAGTAACCAACACCCGTACCCCGCTGTGACCTGGAACATCTCCGGCGTCCGCGAGGGTTCCCAGGAAGAACGAAGGTAGGCGGATGAGTTCCGTTCTGACCGGCCGGCGGCGTGTGCGCGCCGCCACGGCAGGCCTCGCGGTGACCGCGCTGGCCCTGACGGCGTGCGGCGGCGGTGACGGCGACGGCGGCGGCTCCAGCGGCGGTGGCGGCGAGGCGCTGACGATCGGCACCAGCGACAAGATCACCACGATCGACCCCGCGGGTTCGTACGACAACGGCTCCTTCGCCGTCATGAACCAGGTGTTCCCGTTCCTCATGAACACCAACTACGGCAGCCCGGACGTCGAGCCCGACATCGCCGAGTCCGCCGACTTCACCTCGCCCACGCAGTACACGGTGACCCTCAAGCCCGGTCTGAAGTGGGCCAACGGCAACGACCTCACCTCGTCGGACGTGAAGTTCACCTTCGACCGGATGGTCGCCATCAACGACCCGAACGGCCCGGCCGCGCTGCTGGCCAACCTCGCCGGCGTCGACGCCCCCGACGACACGACGGTCGTGTTCAACCTGAAGAACGGCAACGACCAGACGTTCCCGCAGATCCTGTCGAGCCCGGCCGGCCCGATCGTCGACGAGGACGTCTTCTCGGCGACCGCGCTGACCCCGGACCAGGAGATCGTCGACGGCAACGCCTTCGCGGGCCCGTATGTGATCACCAACTACGACCAGAACAACCTGATCTCCTACGAGGCCAACCCCGAGTACCAGGGCCTCCTCGGGGCGCCGAAGACCTCGCAGGTCAACGTCAAGTACTACGCCGACTCCTCGAACCTGAAGCTGGACATCGAGGAGGGCAACATCGACGTCGCCTTCCGCAGCCTGTCGGCGACCGACATCGACGACCTGCGCGGCAACGACGAGGTCGAGGTCGTCGACGGCCCCGGTGGCGAGATCCGCTACATCGTCTTCAACTTCAACACCCAGCCCTTCGGCGCCACCCAGCCCGACGCCGACCCGGCCAAGGCGCTCGCCGTCCGCCAGGCGGTGGCCCACCTGCTCGACCGGCAGGAGATCGCCGACCAGGTCTACAAGGGCACCTACACCCCGCTGTACTCCTTCGTCCCCGAGGGCCTGACCGGCGCCACCACGCCGCTGAAGGACCTCTACGGCGACGGCAACGGCGCGGCCGACCCCGACAAGGCCGCCCAGGTGCTGCAGGCCGCCGGCGTGCAGACCCCCGTGCAGCTGTCCCTGCAGTACTCCAACGACCACTACGGCCCGTCCTCGGGTGACGAGTACGCGCTGATCAAGGACCAGCTGGAGTCCACCGGCCTGTTCCAGGTCGACCTGCAGACCACCGAGTGGGTGCAGTACTCCGAGGACCGCGTGGCCGACGTCTACCCGGCGTACCAGCTCGGCTGGTTCCCGGACTACTCCGACGCCGACAACTACCTCACGCCGTTCTTCCTCACGGAGAACTTCCTGGGCAACCACTACGAGAACCAGCAGGTCAACGACCTGATCCTGCAGCAGGTGACGACGCCGGACCCGGCGCAGCGCACCGGCCTCATCGAGCAGATCCAGCAGCTCGAGGCGCAGGACCTCTCGACGGTGCCCTACCTGCAGGGTGCCCAGGTGGCCGTCGTCCGTACCGGTGTGGCCGGCGCGGCGGACACGCTCGACGCGTCCTTCAAGTTCCGCTACGGGGCCCTGAGCAAGGGCTGATCCGACCAGAGGGACACTGGCGACACCGGCCCCGGGTGACCCCGCCACACGGCGCGGTCGCCCGGGGCCTCCCGTGTGCGGGGGAGCCGCACCGACGGAAGTGACATCCATGACCACAGCAGCGACGGAGCTGGCGGCCGGCGACCCGGTCCGGGAGGACGCGCCCGCGGAGCGACGACGCCGACGCGGCGGAGGCGGCCTGGGCAGCTACCTGCTGGTCCGCTTCCTGCTGATCTTCCCCACCGTCTTCATCCTGGTGACGACGGTCTTCTTCCTCATGCGGTCCACCGGTGACCCGATCACCGCGGCCCTCGGCGGCCGGCTCACCGCCGCCGAGCTCGCCCAGCGCGTGCACGAGGCCGGTTACGACCGCCCCCTCCTGGTCCAGTACCTGGAGTACCTGGGCAACGTCTTCACCGGCGACTTCGGGACGACGCTGTCCGACCGGCGCCCCGTCGTCGAGGTGCTCACCACCTTCGGGACGGCGACCCTCGAGCTGGCCTGCTACGCGCTGCTCGTCGCCTTCGTGGTCGGCATCCCGTTCGGCCGGCTGGCCGCCTACTCCCGGGACAGGTGGCCCGACGCCGTCCTGCGGGTCTTCGCGATCCTCTGCTACGCCACGCCGGTCTTCTTCGCCGGCCTGGTCCTCAAGCTGGTCTTCGCCAGCGGCCTGGGCTGGCTGCCCGTCGCCGGCCGGGCCTCGACCGGCGCGGAGATCCAGCTGCAGTTCCTCGACGACCCGACCGGGATCTACCTGATCGACGCGATCCGGACCGGCGACCCCGACGTGGTGCTCGACGTGCTCGAGCACGCGGTGCTGCCCGCCATCGCGCTCGGCCTGCTGACCGCCGGGGTGTTCCTCCGGCTGGTGCGCACCAACGTGATCGGCACGTTCGGCTCCGGCTACGTCGAGGCGGCCCGCTCCCGCGGCGTGGCCGAGCGGCGGCTGCTGCGCAAGCACGCCTACCGGCCGGCGCTCATCCCGATCATCACCGTCATCGGCCTGCAGATCGCCCTCCTCCTCGGCGGCGCCGTGCTCACCGAGACCACCTTCGAGTGGAAGGGCCTGGGCTTCCAGCTCGCCGAGTACCTGCAGGCCCGCGACTTCGTGGCGGTGCAGGGCATCGTCGCGCTGCTCGCCGTGATCGTCGCCGTCACCAACTTCATCGTCGACGTGATCGCCGCGCTCATCGACCCCCGGGTGAGGTACTGATGGCCACCGCCGTCGCTCCCGTCGAGGAGACCCCCGGCACCGACCCCGCCCGCCGCGGCTGGCGCCGGCTGCCGGTCGTCCACCAGCTGCGGCAGAGCGTCGGGCTGCAGCGCGGCATGCTCGTCGCCGGGCTGGTCCTCATGGGCGTGTTCCTGCTGACCGCGGTGTTCGCGCCGCTGCTCGCGCCGTACGGCTACAACCAGCTGCGCGACGCCGACGGCGCGTTCGGTGCGCAGCAGCCGCCGTCCGCCGAGCACTGGCTGGGCACCACCGTCGGCGGCTACGACGTCCTCTCCCGCGTCGTCTACGGGTCGCGGACCGCGCTGATGGTGATCGTCGTCGCGATCGTGCTCTCGCTGTTCGCCGGCGTGCTGCTGGGCCTGGTCTCCGGCTACTTCGGCGGCTGGCTGGACCGCGTGCTGGTCGTCGTCTGCGACGCCATCTACGCGTTCCCGTCGCTGCTGCTGGCGATCATCATGGCCATCGTCATCAGCGGCGGTCAGTCCAGCCTGCTCGGCGGCATCCTGGCCGCGGCGATCTCGATCACGGTGGTGTTCATCCCGCAGTACTTCCGGGTGGTGCGCGCCGAGACGGTGCGGATCAAGGGCGAGGCCTTCGTCGAGTCCGCCCGGGTGGTCGGCGCCGGCCACTGGCGGATCATGACCCGGCACGTGCTGCGCAACGCCACCCGCACGCTGCCGCTGATCCTCACGCTCAACGCCTCCGAGGCGATCCTGACCCTCGCCGGTCTGGGCTTCCTGGGCTTCGGCATCGAGCCCACCGCCGCGGCGGAGTGGGGCTTCGACCTGAACAAGTCGCTGTCCGACGTGACCAGCGGCATCTGGTGGACGTCGATCTTCCCCGGCCTGGGGATCGTGCTCGTCGTCCTCGGCCTGACGCTGGTCGGCGAGAGCCTCAACGACCTGGCCGACCCGCGGCTGCGCAGCCGGCGGGCGGTCGAGGCCGGCGACGCGGCCGAGACCCCGGTCGTGCCCGGCGGTCCGCTGGGCGCCGGGCCCGCCGGCCTGTCCGGGCTCGAGACGATGGGAGGGAACCCGCTGTGACCAGCGTCCGCGAGGACGTCGTCGGCATCGAGAACCTGTCGGTCTCCTTCGCCACCGACGCCGGCCCGATCACCGCCGTCCACGACGTCAGCCTGTCGGTGGCCGCCGGTGAGGTGCTGGCCGTCGTCGGCGAGAGCGGGAGCGGCAAGACCGTGACCGCGCGCAGCATCCTGGGCCTGCTGCCCGAGACCGCGCGGACCCGCGGGGCGGTCCTGCTGCGCAGCAAGGACGGCGCCGAGCAGCGCGACGTCGTCACGCTGTCGCCCCGGCAGCTGGGCGACGTGCGAGGACGGGACGCCGCGATGGTGTTCCAGGAGCCCTCGACCGCGCTCAACCCGGTGTACCCGGTGGGCTGGCAGATCGCCGAGGGGCTGCGGGCGCACGCACGCTACAGCCGCAAGGAGGCCCGCCAGAAGGCGATCGAGGTGCTCCGGCGGGTCGGCATCCCCGACCCCGAGGAGCGGGTGGACCACTACCCGCACCAGTTCTCCGGCGGCCAGAAGCAGCGCATCGTCATCGCCCAGGCGCTCGTGCTCGACCCGGGCGTGATCATCGCCGACGAGCCGACGACCGCCCTGGACGTGACCGTGCAGGCGGAGATCCTCGACCTGCTGCGCCGCTGCCGCGACGAGTTCGGTGCCGCGATCGTGCTGATCACGCACAACATGGGCGTCGTCGCCGACCTGGCCGACCGGGTCGCGGTCATGTACCAGGGCCGGATCGTCGAGCAGGCCGACGTCCGCACGCTGTTCACCGCGCCCCGGGAGCCCTACACCCGGCAGCTGCTGGGCTCGGTGCCCCGCCTCGGGGAGGGCCGGGCGCGGGCCGAGGAGCGGGCGGCCGGACGGCCGGCCGGCTGGGCCGCCGCGACGCCGGTGGTGGAGGCCCGCGACCTGCGGATCGTCTACCCCGGGCGGCTGCGCAAGCCGGACTTCGTCGCGGTGGACGGCGTCAGCTTCGCCATCCGCCCCGGCGAGGTGCTCGGTCTGGTGGGGGAGAGCGGCAGCGGCAAGACGACGATCGGGCGGGCCATCGCCGGGCTCACCAAGGTCACCGACGGCTCGCTGCAGGTGCTGGGCACCGAGATGCGCGGCGTGAAGGAGAAGGCGTTCCGGCCGGTGCGCCGGCGGATCGGGTTCGTCTTCCAGGACCCCGCCTCCAGCTTCAACCCGCTGCTCACCATC
Organism: Geodermatophilus sp. SYSU D00708; assembly: GCF_054050115.1. Lineage (NCBI taxonomy): Bacteria > Bacillati > Actinomycetota > Actinomycetes > Geodermatophilales > Geodermatophilaceae > Geodermatophilus > Geodermatophilus sp. SYSU D00708. Next base: position 13,964 of record NZ_JBJGYS010000033.1, read on the forward strand.
GCCGAGGCGGTCGCCGAGCCGCTGGTGGTCAACGGCCGGGCCGTCGACCCGCGCGCCGCCCGCGGCCGGGTCGACGAGCTGCTGGAGGCGGTGCAGCTGCCGAAGAGCTTCGGCGACCGCTTCCCGCACGAGCTCTCCGGCGGGCAGCGGCAGCGGGCCAGCCTGGCCCGGGCGCTCGCCCTCGACCCCGAGCTGCTCATCGCCGACGAGCCGACCTCGGCGCTGGACGTCTCGGTGCAGGCGCGGGTGCTGGAGCTGTTCGCCGAGCTCCAGCGGGAGCTGGGCTTCGCCTGCCTGTTCATCAGCCACGACCTCGCCGTCGTGGACCTGCTCGCCGACCGGATCGCGGTGCTCTACCGCGGCCGGCTGGTCGAGGAGGGCACGGGCGCGGAGGTGCTCGGCGCGCCGCAGCACGCCTACACCCAGCGGCTGCTGGCCTCGCTGCCGGTGCCCGACCCCGAGGAGCAGGCCCGCCGCCGGGCGCTCTGGGAGCAGCTGGGCTGAGCGGACGAGCGGAGTGGGAGGGGCGCGTTCTCCGCGCCCTCCCACTCCGCTCACTCGACGACGACGTCCTCGCCGCGGCGCAGCGCCTTGCGCACGCGCAGCCGCAGCACGCGCCCGTAGGCCCGGACGAACTGCGTGTAGCCCGGCGTGGGCCCGTGGTAGCCGAGGAAGCCGCGCGGGCCGGCCACCATCTCCCCGGTGCGGACGTCGTAGCGGCTCTGGTGCCAGGGGCAGACCAGGCACCCGTCGGCGTCCAGGGACCCCTGGGACAGGTCGGCGAGCTGGTGCCGGCAGCGGCGCGACACGGCGAAGTAGTCCCCGCCGCGGTTGCCCACCGCCCAGTCGCCCACCCGGCGCACGGACCCCGGCGGTAGGTCGGCGGCGGGGATGCGGTCGGGCTCGGTGCTCATCGGTCCTCCACGGTCTCGGGGGACCTGCTGCTACCCCGTCGGGCGCCCCCGGACCCCTGCCGCGTCGATAGGGTCGCGGGGCTCTCGCTCCGTCGTCCCCAGGAGGTGCCCGTGCGGCGGCTCGTCGTCGTCCTGGGGGTGCTGACGCTGCTGCTGCTCGCGGGCGGCCCGGCGCTCGCCGTCCCCCCGTTCCGGCTCGACCAGCCGGTCGTCGACCAGGTCGGCGCGCTCGACGGGGACTCCTCGCGGGTCGAGGACGCGCTGGACCGGCTGCGGGCCGAGGACGGCACCCAGCTGTGGGTCGCCTTCGTCGACTCCTTCGACGGCGCCTCCGGGCAGCAGTGGGCCGACGACGCCGCGGTCGCGTCCCAGCTGGGCACGACCGACGTGCTGTTCGCCGTCGCCGTGGACGACCGCGCGTACGGCCTGTCGGTGGACGAGGGCTTCCGGCTGTCGGACGACGAGCTCGACGACCTGCTGGCCACCGACGTCGAGCCGGCGCTCTCCGACGGGGACTGGGCCGGCGCGGTCGTCGCGCTCGCCGACGGCCTGGGCGGGTCCGGCGGCGGGGTCCCCACGGGGCTGCTGGTCGCCGGCGGGGTGGTCGTCGTGGGGGGCGGCGCGCTGCTGGTGGCCCGCTCCCGCCGGAAGCGCCGGACGGCGGCACCGGGCCCCGGCCCGGCGGACCCGCACGCCGGCGTCCCCACCGAGCAGCTGCAGTTCCGCGCGAGCACCGCGCTGCTGGAGCTCGACGAGCAGGTGCAGGCCTCGCAGCTCGACCTGGACTTCGCCCGCACCCAGTACGGCCCCGAGGCGGTGACCGGCTTCGACGAGGCGCTGGCGCAGTCCCGCGCCGAGCTGGCGCGGGCGTTCACCCTGCGGCAGCAGCTGGACGACGAGTTGGGTGGGCGGGGGACCGGCACGGACGAGCCGGCGAAGCGGCGGCTGCTCACCGAGATCCTGGCCCTGGTCGAGGCCGCCGACGCCCGGCTGGACGCCCAGGCCGCGGCCTTCGCGCAGCTGCGCGACCTGGAGCGCACCGCGCCGCAGGTGCTCGACGCCCTCGAGCCGCGGATCGCCGAGCTGCGCGGGCGGCTGCCGGCCGACGAGCAGCGGCTGCGGGACCTGCAGCAGCGGTACGCCGCGGCGGCGCTGGCCCCGGTCGCGGACAACGTGGCGCAGGCGCAGGACCGGCTGACCGCCGCCCAGGCCGAGGTCGCGGAGGCCCGCGCGGACCTGGCCGCCGGGCAGCCCGGCGCCGCGGTGAGCGACGTCCGCGCCGCCGAGGACGCCGTCGCGCAGACGCAGACACTGCTCGATGCGATCGGGCGGCTGGCCGCCGACCTCGACGCCGCCGCCGTGCGGGTGGCCGCGGCCCGGACCGAGACCGAGGAGGACCTGGCCGAGGCGCGGGCGCTGGTCGCCGCCGGGGACCGCTCCGGCCTGGAGCCGCAGATCGCCCGCGCGGAGGCGGCGCTGACGGCGGTCGGGGCCGCGCTGTCGCCGCCGGACGGCCGACCCGACCCGCTGGCCGCCCTCCGCGGGCTGGAGGAGGCCGACGCCGCGCTGGAGGAGGCGCTGCGGACGGCGCGCGACGCGCAGGCGCAGGCCCGGCGGGCCGCGGCCGCCCTCGACCAGGCCCTGCTCGCGGCGCGCTCGGGCATCACCGCGGCGAGCGACTTCATCAGCACCCGCCGCGGCGCGGTCGGGCCGGAGGCGCGCACCCGGCTGGCCGAGGCCCAGCGGCACCTCGACGCCGCCGTCGCCTCGGGGCAGGGCGACCCCGTCGGCGCGCTCCGGGAGGCGCAACAGGCGAGCGCGCTGGCCCAGCAGGCGCTCGCCTCGGCGCAGGGCGACGTCTCGTCGTGGGGGAGCGGCGGCGGGGGCTTCGGCGGGTACCCGCCGGGCGGCTTCGGGGGCGGGCGTCCCGTGGGGGGCGGCGTGGACCTGGGCAGCCTGGTGCTCGGCGGCATCCTCTTCGGCGGCGGCGGCGGCGGCGGCGGCGGCGTCGGCGGGGGCGGCGGGTCGCGTGGCGGCTACCGCAGCAGCGGCTTCGGCGGAGGCGGCCGCCGCTCCGGGGGCGGCACCCGCCGGTCCAGCGGCGGGGGACGGCGGTCCGGTGGCGGCCGGCGCGGGGGCGGCGGGCGCTTCTGAACCCCGTCCGGGAACCGCGGGGAACCGCCGTCCGTGCCTAGAGTCCGGACGTCCTGACGGGCGTCCCAGTACACCGGAGGTCCCACGTGCGCCGCCTGACGATCGTCATGGCTCTCCTCACCGCGCTGCTGCTCGCCGGGTCGCCGGCGCTGGCCTCACCGCCGACCGGGCTCGCCGAGCAGGTCAGCGACGAGGCGGGCGTCCTGGGCGGGGACGCGGCAGCCGTCGAGAGTGCCGTGGACGACCTGGAGCAGCAGACCGGCACCCGGCTGTTCGCGGTGTTCGTCGACAGCTTCGACGGCGTCGACCGCTCCACGTGGGCCCGCGAGACCGCGCAGCGGTCCGGGCTGGGCGCCGACGACGTGCTGCTGGCCGTGGCCGTCGACGACCGGCGGTACGGCGTGCACTACGGCGACTCCATCGACGCCTCACAGCTGCAGGCCGTGCTGGACGACGACGTCGAGCCGCGGCTGTCCCAGGGCGACTGGGCCGGCGCGGTCACCGCGCTCGCCGACGGGCTGGCCGGCGGGGGAACCTCGACCTCGGCGTCCTCAGGCGGTTCGAGCGGCTCCGGGGCGCTGACCCTGGCCGTCGTCCTCGGCCTGCTGCTCGTCGGCGGCGGGCTGTACCTCTTCTCGCGCCGTCGGCGGCGGGCTCCGCAGCGGGAGCTCGCCGCGGCGCCGACGCGGCTGCCGCAGCGCGACCCGCACGCCGGCGTCCCCACCGAGCAGCTCAACTACCGGGGCAGCACCGCCCTGCTGGAGCTCGACGAGCAGGTGCGCGGGGCCCAGGTGGACCTCGACTACGCCCGGACGCACTTCGGCGAGGACGCCGTGCCGGGGCTGGCCGAGGCCCTGGACCGCTCGCGGGCCGAGCTGGCCCGGGCGTTCACCATCCGGCAGGAGCTCGACGACGAGATCCCCGAGGACGAGCCGACCCAGCGCCGCATGCTGACCGAGCTCCTGTCGCTCACCGACGCGGCCGGGCAGCGGCTGCGCGAGCAGGCCGCGGCGCTCGAGGAGCTCCGCGAGCGCGAGCGCACCGCCGGGCAGGCCGCCGAGGAGCTCGGCCGCCGGATCGAGCAGCTGCAGCAGCGGCTGCCCGAGGAGGAGCAGCGACTGGCCGACCTGCAGGGCCGCTACGCCGCGTCGGCCGTGGCGTCGGTGGCGGAGAACGTCGCGGAGGCGGGGGTGCGGCTGGCGGCCGCCACCCGGGAGGTCGAGCTGGCCCGGCAGGACCAGGAGTCCGGACTGGCCGGTCGCTCCGTGGGGCGGCTGCGCGGCGCGGAGAACGCGGTGGGGCAGAGCGGCACGCTGCTCGACGCGATCGCCCGCCTCGCCGGCGACCTCGCCGCCGCCGAGCAGCGGGTGCCGGCCGCGCGGGCCGACATCGAGGAGGACCTCGCCGAGGCCCGGGCGATGCTCGCCGCCGGCAGCCGCAGCGACCTGCGCCCGCAGGTGGCCCGCGCCGAGGCCGCGCTGGCCTCCGCCGAGGGCGCGCTCTCCCGCGCCGACGGCGCGCTGCCCGACCCGCTCGCCGCGCTGCGCCGGCTGGAGGAGGCCGACATCGCCCTCGAGCAGGCGCTGCAGACCGCCCGCGACGAGCGCACGCGCGCCCGCCGCGCCGCGGAGGCACTCGACCAGGCGCTGCTCACCGCCCGCTCGGCGGTGGCCGCGGCCGGGGACTTCATCGGCACCCGCCGCGGCGCGGTCGGCAGCACGGCCCGCACCCGGCTGGCGGAGGCCGAGCGGTACCTGGCGTCGGCGGAGCGGCAGGGTGGCCAGGACCCCGCGTCCGCGCTGCGGTCGGCGCAGACCGCCGACCGGCTCGCCCAGCAGGCGCTGGCCGAGGCCGAGGCCGACGTCCGGCGGTGGTCGCAGCAGACCGGGTACGCCGGCTACGGAGGACACGGCGGCAACTGGGGCGGCTACGGGGGTGGCTGGGGCGGCGGTGGCTACCGGCGCGGCGGGGGCATCAGCCCGCTCGGCGCGGGGCTGGGCGGGTTGCTGCTCGGCGGCCTGATCTTCGGTGACCACGACGGCGGCGACCTCGGCGGCGGTGACTGGGCGGCCGGGGACTTCGGCGGTGGGGACTTCGGCGGCGACTTCGGCGGCGGTGAATTCTGAGGGAAGCGCTCGCCGGGGTCTGGGAACTGTCGGACCCGGGTGGAACGGTGTCCTCCCCCACGGACGAGGAGGACACATGCCCACTCGGAACACCCCCTGGCCGGCCGGCACCCCCTGCTGGGTCGACTACGGCGCCGCGGACATCGACGCCGCCAAGGACTTCTACGGCCGGTTGTTCGGCTGGGAGTACGAGGGCGGGGACCCGGAGTACGGCGGCTACCTGAACGCCCACCGGAACGGGCAGCCGGCCGCCGGCATGGGCCCGCTGATGAACCCCGGCGACTCACCGAGCTGGACGACGTACTTCGCCACCGACGACTCCCAGGCGACGGCCACCCGCATCCGCGAGGCCGGCGGCACGGTGGTCGTCGAGCCGATGGAGGTCGGGCCGATGGGCACGATGACCATCGCGGTCGACCCGCAGGGCAACGCGTTCGGCTTGTGGCAGTCCGGCACCCACACCGGCTACCGGATCTACAACGAGCCCGGGTCCCTGGTGTGGAACGAGGCGGCGGTCGACGACCCGGAGGCGGCGCGGCGGTTCTACTCCGCCGTCTTCGGGTTCACCTTCGACGCGGTCCCCATGGACGGCGAGATGGACTACACGACCTTCGCCACCGGTGGGAACCCGCTGGGCGGCCTGGGCAGCCACCAGCCCGGCTCGCCCAAGGGCTGGACGACGTGCTTCTCGGTGGCCTCCACCGATGACGCCGTCGCGGCCGTCGAGGCCGCGGGGGGCAAGGTCACCATGGCCGCGACGGACACCGAGTTCGGCCGCTTCGCCGTCCTCGAGGACCCCTGGGGTGCGCCCTTCTCGGTGATGCAGGTGCCGTCGGAGAGCTGACGAAGGACCCCAGAAGGACCCCGTCCTCCCCACAGCTCGCAAGCTCGCGGCGGTGCCCTGGACGGGGCCATCGACCCTTCGCAGGCTCAGGACGGGACCCGGGACGGGCCGGTGGCGGGTGCGTGGAGGGCGCGCCCGCCACCGGGTCGGGGCCGTCAGGCGCGCAGCTGGCCGTAGGTGTGCTCGGGACGGAAGCGGACCACCAGCCGGCGGTCGGCGACCATGGCCGCGCGGTACTCGTCCCAGTTCTCGTGCTCGCCGGAGACGCCGCGGTAGTAGGCGACGAGCTCGTCGACCGTGGCGTCGTCGGGATCGGCGGCGACCGGCGTCAGTTCCGCGGTGCCCTCCACGGCAGCCCACGACCAGAAGTCCTGCGACGACACGTGCAGGGTGACCCGCGGGTCGATCCGCAGGTTGCGGGTCTTGGCGCGGTCGTCGGTCACCGACACCCGGAACAGCCGGGCCTCGGGGTCGTAGGCGTAGCCGACGTTGGACAGCTGCGGCCGGCCGTCGCGCTTGACGGTGGCCAGCACCCCCCACCGGTGCTCGGCGAGGAAGTCCAGCAGGCGGGGGTCCACGGTCTCGGCCATGCCCGCACCAACACCGTCCCGCCGCCGGTTGTGCCCGGGCGGGCGGCCCGTGTCCCGGTGTGGGACCGGTGCCCGCGGGGGAGTGCAGGGGCATGAGCGACGAGCAGCGGACCGGCAGCGTGCTGGTGACCGGGGCGGGCGGCGTGATCGGTGCGCACGCGGCGGCGGAGTACGCGCGGCGACCGGGCTGGCGGGTCCGGGGGGTCAGCCGCCGCACGCCGCGGCAGGCCACCTGGGAGCACCTCGCGGTCGACCTCGGCGACGCGGACAGCGCCCGCACGGGGCTGGCCGGGCTCGGCGACGTCACCCACCTGGTGTTCGGCGCCTACGCCGAGCGGCCCACCGCGCGGGAGCTCTCCGAGGTCAACGTCGGGCTCCTGCGCCACACCCTCGACGCCCTCGCCGCCGCGGGGGCGCCGCTGGAGCACGTGACCCTCTACCAGGGCGGCAAGGCCTACGGCGCCCACATGGGCTTCTTCAACACCCCGGCCAAGGAGCGGGACCCGCGGATCGTCCAGCCGAACTTCTACTACGACCAGGAGGACCTCCTCCGCCAGGTCGCCGGGGAGCGCGGGTTCCGGCTCACCGTCTTCCGGCCCGAGGGCGTCATCGGCTACGCCGTCGGCAACCCGATGAACCTGCTCATGGTGATCGCCGTGTACGTCGCGATCACCCGGGAGCTCGGCCAGCCGCTGCGGTTCCCGGGCAGCCTGGCCGCCTACGACGCGCTCTACCAGGTGACCGACGCCGAACTGCTCGCCCGCGCGACCGTGTGGGCGGGCGGCGAGCCGCGGGCCGACGGCGAGGTCTACAACGTCACCAACGGCGACCAGGTGCGGTGGCGGCACCTGTTCCCGGCGTTCGCCCGCCACTTCGGCATCGACCACGCCGAGCCGCAGCCGGTCCCGCTGCCCGACGCCATGGCCGACCGGCGGGAGGTCTGGGAGCGGCTGACCGCCCGGCACGACCTCGTGCCCACGCCCTACGAGGACCTGGTGCGCTGGGAGTTCGGCGAGTTCATCTTCCGGTCCGGCTTCGACAACGTCAGCTCCACGGTCAAGCTGCGCCAGGCCGGCTTCGCCGACTGCCTCGACACCGAGGACCGCTTCCTCGAGCTGTTCGACCGGCTCGCCGCCGAGCGGGTCATCCCGCCGCTGCGGTAGGACCCGTCAGCGCTCGCGGCCGCGCGCCTTGAGCGGCACCGGCGGCAGCGGCGGGGCCGGCAGCCGGTCGCCGTCGTAGCCGACGACCACGCCGAACCGCTCGTCCTCGTCGTTCCACCGCTGCGCGTACTCGATGATCTCCTCGCCGCTCCGGCCGACGAAGTTCCACCACATGACGATGCGCTCCTCGAACGGCTCACCGCCGAGCAGCAGCAGCCGGGCCGCCTCGGCCGCCCGCAGCCGCACCGTGCGCCGCCCGGTGCCGAGGTAGAGCATCGCCCCGTGCCCCAGGGGTGCGCCCTCCACCTCGACGGAGCCGGAGTTGGCCAGCACCGCGTACTCGAAGTCCGGCTCCAGCGGCAGCTCGACGTCGGCGCCGGCGGTGAGGTCGAGGTCGGCGCCGACCAGCGGGGTGTGGGCGGTGCCGGGGGAGGTGACCCCGCCGAGCGAACCCATGAGCACGGTCGCGGAGACCCCGTCGGAGGTGAACCCGGGCAGCGCGGTGTGGTGGTCGAAGGCCGGCGCCACCTCGCGGGCGGCGTCGGGCAGCGCCACCCACAGCTGGGCGCCGTGCAGGAACCGGGGGTGCGGGGCCGGGGACTGCTCGGAGTGCGCGATGCCGTGGCCGGCGGTCATCAGCGCCAGCTCGCCAGGGTGGATGCGGGCGTCGCTGCCCAGCGAGTCGCGGTGGTGGACCTCGCCCTCGAGCAGCCACGAGACGGTCTGCAGGCCGGTGTGCGGGTGCGGCGCCACCTGCATGCCCGGCGAGGAGCTGACGTCGTCCGGGCCGTAGTGGTCGACGAACGCCCACGCCCCGACCAGCCGCCGGCCCAGCGTGGGCAGCAGCCGGCGGACGCGGGTGCTCTCCCCGAGCTGCACCTCCTTGCCGGGCAGCAGGTCCAGGACCGGGCCGGCGGGGGTGTCGGCCAGCCCGCCCAGCTCACGGGCGGGCGGACGACGGTCGAGGTTGCTCATGGCGCGGACCTCCGGACTGCGGGTGGGATCGGTGGGGTCACGAGGGTTCCGGCGCGGTCGGGCAGCGCAGCGCGTCGAGGTCCCAGCCGGCCCGCCGCGCCCCGGCGAGGTAGGCGCTCTCCAGGAACTCCAGGACGACGGCCCGGGGGTCGGCCACGGTCCGCACGTCCTCGTAGGGCAGCAGCGCCAGGTGCGCGCCGCGGCTGTCGATCCACCGCGCCGCGGCCGGCCGCAGCGGCTCCTCGACCAGCCCGGCCGGCTCGGGCGCGGTGTAGGAGTAGAACGCCGGCTCGGGCACGTTGTCGTCGCCGAACCAGAAGCCGGCGCTGATCACCTCGTGCGAGTAGGCCTCGCGGGTGACCGGGTCGACGTCCGCCGGCTGCTCCACCCGCCGGTCGGAGAACCGGGTCACCGCGATGTCGAAGGTGTGCCAGAAGTGGTGCACCGGGCTGGTCTTGGCGTAGCTGCGCCCGGCGAACTCCTCCAGCACCTGCGCCACCTGGCCCAGCACCAGCCAGTAGCGGGTCACGAGGTCGCGGTCGTAGGCGGCGTGGTGCTCGTCCTCGGCGAACGGGGTGCGGTCGGCCAGGTCGTACGGGACCGGGAGGTCCACGGTGGCGGGCAGGCCCAGCCCCGACAGGGTGTCCAGCAGCCGACGGTAGAAGGCCGCCACGCTCAGCCCCGGCAGCGGGAACGACGCCCGCCGTCCGTCGGCGACGCTCACCTCCAGCCGGTGGTCGACCAGGTCCAGGTCGACGGCGAAGACCGGGTCGAAGCCCATCGGCCGCGTGGTGAGACCCCGGCCGGTGAGGTGGAACGGGATGTGCCACCAGTGGTTGCGCCGCGGCGCGTTGGCCAGCCGGAGCTTGCCGACGACCTGCAGGAACCGGTGCACGGTCTCCTTGGTGTCGGCCCAGTCGGCCAGCGGCATGGGTGGGAAGACGGACACGAAGGGCTCCTCCCTCGCGGTACCGGTGACGGTCAGCATGCAGCCGTCGGCGGCGGCGCGGTAGCCGCCGCCGACGGTCGGTCAGGGCGTCGTCACTGGCCGGTCTCCCCGCGCACTCCCGCGTGCGGGACTCGCTGCGCGGGGATCGTGCCGAGCCGGCCGGCCTGGAAGTCGGTGAACGCGTCGACGACCTCCTGACGGGTGTTCATGACGAACGGCCCGTACATGGCGATCGGCTCGCGGATCGGCGCGCCGCCGAGGACCACGACGTCCAGCGCCGGGGTCCGCGACTCCTGGTGGACCGCGCCGTGCACGGTGACGGTGTCGCCGGGGCCGAGGACGGCCAGCTGACCGGTGCGGACCGGAGCCCGGTCGATGCCCACCGATCCGGCGCCGGAGAGGACGTAGACCAGCGCGTTGAAGTCCGGCCGCCAGGGCAGGTCGAGGGTGGCGCCGGGGGAGACGGTGGCGTGCACCATCGCCATGGGCGTGTACGTGGACCCGGGCCCCCGGTGGCCACCGACGTCCCCGGCGATGACCCGCAGGAGGGCACCGGCGTCGGGGCTGGCCAGCAGCACCGACTCGTGGGCCCGCAGGTCCTGGTAGCGCGGCTCGACCCACTTCTGCGCGCGGGGCAGGTTCACCCACAGCTGCAGGCCGTGGAACAGCCCGCCGCTGACCACCAGGTGCTCCGGCGGCCGCTCGATGTGCAGCACGCCGCCGCCGGCGGTCATCCACTGGGTGTCGCCGTTGCTGATCGTGCCGCCGCCCCCGTGGGAGTCGGCGTGCTCGAAGGTGCCGTCGATGATGTAGGTGACGGTCTCGAAGCCGCGGTGCGGGTGCCAGGAGGTGCCCTTGGGCTCGCCCGGCGCGTACTCGACCTCGCCCATCTGGTCCATGTGGAGGAACGGGTCCAGGTCGCGCAGGTCGACCCCGGCGAAGGCGCGGCGCACCGGGAAGCCCTCGCCCTCGAAGCCCGACGGCGCGGTCGTCACCGAGCGGACCCGCCGGCGCACCGTGCGGGGCGCGGGCACGGGGACGCGGGGCAGGGCGGTGGTGTCCTCGACGGTCACGGCAGGCATGCCGGCCTCCTTGGTTGAGGGCTCAACTAGTGGCGACTGTAGCGCCGGAGGGGGCGATTGTCTTCCCGCCCGCCCGCGGCCCTGCGTGGCCCTACGGGAGGGGCGAGGGTCGAACGGGGGCGGAGTCGGCCGTGGGGCCGGGTTTGGACGGCGACGGCGGCGGTCAGGCTCCGACCGTGGACGACGACGCCCGCCGGCCGGGGTGCCCGAAGCGGATGGTCTTCGGCCCGTGTGGCGGCGTCCGGGACGACGAGCGCTGCGAGGTCGCCGAGCACCGCTGCGTCTTCGTGGCCGAGCCGGCCCCCCCGTGGGACCCCGTGCACCCGGAACCGGCGCCGCCCCCGCCGGGCAGCCTCCTCGACAGGGCGCGCCGGGGCCCCGTCGTCCTCACCGACCTGTCCGTCCCGCCGTTCGACCCGGTCGCGCTGCGCCGCGTCGTCGGCGTCCTCGCGCCGGTGTCCGACGGCCTGCTCGCCGGCGAGCACGCCAACCGCCCCGACCTGCCGCCCACCCTGCTCGCGGCGGAGGTGCGGGACGCCGGCGGCCGGCCGTGGACGACGCTGGCCTGCCGCGACCGCAACCGCGTGGTGCTCGAGCAGGAGCTGGCCGGGTTGGCCGCGGTCGGTGTCGACGCGGTCCTCTGCGTGACCGGCGACGCCCGCGGCCCCGGCGTCCGGCCCGGCGCCACCCAGGTCTTCGACCTCGACGGACCGCGGCTGGCCGCGCTGGCCGCCGCGGCCGGGCTGCCGGTGGCCGTGCCGGAGTCCCCGGCCGCCCCGCCGGTCGCCGACCGCCCCGGACGGGTGGCCGCCAAGCAGCGGGCCGGGGCCCAGGTGTGCGTGCTCAACCATGTCCGCACGCCGGCGGAGGTGGCGGCGTTCGTCGCTGCCGCCCGGGCCGTCGGCGCGACCCTGCCGTTCGTCGCCGCGGTCGCCGTCTACACCGACGAGCGCTCGGCGCGGGTGCTGCAGCGCTTCCCCGGCCTGCACGTCGACGACGCGACGGTCGAGTCCGTCCTCGCCGCCCCCGACTCGCGGGCGGCCGGCATCGCCGCCGCGGTGGCGGAGGCGCGGGCGCTGCTGGCCGTCCCCGGCGTCGTCGGCGTCAACCTCTCCGGCCTGGCCTCGGCGGCCGGGGAGGACGACGGCGCCCGGGTCAAGGCCGAGGTGGCCACCGCGATCAGGGAGAGTGCCGCATGACCGAGCTCGAGAGCGCTGCGATGGAGTCGGAGTTCGGCACCGTCGCCGGCTGGACCGAGGAGGCGGTGCGGGCGCTGGGCCCGGAGCACGCCGTCCCGGCCGGGTGCCGCGGCAGCGGCAGCGAGGGCGCGCTGCGCTGGCTGGCCGACCGGCTCGCGCTCGCCGACGGCAGTCGGGTGCTCGACGACGGCGCCGGGGTCGGCGGGCCCGCGGGCTGGCTGGCCGCCGAGCGCGGGGTGCGCCCGGTCTGCGCCGAGCCGATGTCCGCGGCGGCGCGGGCGGCCTCCCGGCTGTTCGGCCTGCCGTCGGTGGCCGCGGTGGCCCAGGCGCTGCCCTTCCCGGACGCCGCGTTCGACGCCGCCTGGTGCCTGGGGGTGCTGTGCACGACGTCGGACAAGGCCGGCGCGCTGGGCGAGCTGCGCCGGGTGCTGCGCCCCGGCGGGCGGGTGGGGCTGCTGGTCTTCGTCGCCGACCGCCCGCTGCCGCCACCGCTGCCGGAGGGCAACGAGTTCCCGACGCCCGGCGAGCTGGCCGACGCACTCGACGCCGCCGGGCTGCGGCTGCTGGAGACCGCGGACGCCGACCTCGGCGACAGCCCTCCGGAGTGGTCCGAGCGGGCCGACGCCGTGGACGCCGAGGTGGCCCGCCGGCACGGGGACGACCCGCGCTGGCGGGAGGCGCAGGAGCAGTCCCGCCGGGTCGGCCGGCTGCTGTCCCAGGGCGCGCTGCGCGCCTGGCTGGGGATCGCCGAGGCGGTGTAGCGGACGACACGGTCCGCGGATCACGGCGTCGAAACGCGCGGGACACACGCCCGAACTAGGTTCCCCGTCATGGCGGACCTCTTCGACGGTTACCCCCTCGGGGAGCAGTGGGACGAGATGTTCGGCGAGGTGGGCGCGCCGCGGCCGGCCTACACCGGCCTGTACACCTCCCTGCAGCCGATGGCCGGCGAGGAGCTGTCGGCCCGCGCCGACCTGCTCTCCCAGACCTACCGGGACGCCGGGGTCACGTTCGCCCACGCCGGCGAGGAGCAGCCCTTCCCGCTCGACATCGTGCCGCGGGTGATCGGGGCCGAGGAGTGGTCGCTCATCGAGCGGGGCGTGGCCCAGCGGGTGCTGGCCCTGGAGGCCTTCCTCGCCGACGTCTACGGCGCCGGGCAGGTCTTCGCCGACGGCGTGGTGCCGCGCAGCGTCGTCACCACCAGCGCCCACTTCCACCGCCAGGCGCACGGGCTCGAACCGCCGGGCGGGGTGCGCATCCACGTGGCCGGCATCGACCTGGTCCGCGACGAGGCCGGCGACTTCCGCGTGCTCGAGGACAACCTGCGCTCGCCGTCCGGGGTCAGCTACGTGATCACCAACCGCGCGGCGATGAGCCAGGTGCTGCCCGAGCTGTTCGCCGACCACCGCATCCAGCCGGTCGCCGACTACCCGACCCGCCTGCTGGCCGCCCTCAAGGCCTCCGCGCCGCCCCACGTGTCCGACCCGACGGTCGTCGTCCTCACGCCCGGCGTCTACAACTCCGCCTACTTCGAGCACGCGCTGCTGGCCCGCCAGATGGGGGTGGAGCTGGTGGAGGGCCGCGACCTGGTCTGCGCGGGCAACCAGGTCAGCATGCGGACGACGGACGGCCAGCGTCGCGTCGACGTGATCTACCGCCGCATCGACGACGAGTTCCTCGACCCGGTGCACTTCCGGCCCGACTCGGTGATCGGCTGCGCCGGCCTGCTCAACGCCGCGCGCGCCGGCCGGGTCACCATCGCCAACGCCGTCGGCAACGGCGTCGCCGACGACAAGCTGCTCTACACCTGGGTGCCCGACCTGGTCCGCTACTACCTGGCCGAGGAGCCGCTGCTGGCCAACGCCGAGACGCACCGGCTGGACGAGCCCGACGTCGTCGAGTGGGTGCTCGACTCGCTGGACCAGCTGGTGCTCAAGCCGGTCGACGGCTCGGGCGGCAAGGGGATCGTGATCGGGCCGCGGGCCGACGAGCGGACCCTGGAGGAGCTGGCGGTCAAGGTGCGGGCCCGGCCGCGGGACTGGATCGCGCAGCGGCCGATCGGGCTGTCCACCTGCCCCACGCTGGTCGGCGGGCGGATCGCGCCGCGGCACGTGGACCTGCGGCCGTTCGCGGTCAACGACGGCGACCGGGTGTGGGTGCTGCCCGGCGGGCTGACCCGGGTGGCGCTGCCGGAGGGCGAGCTGGTGGTCAACTCCAGCCAGGGCGGCGGGTCGAAGGACACCTGGGTGCTCAGCCCGCCCCGACCGGCCACCGAACCCGAGGAGGAGCCGACCGCGGACCTCACCCGCATCGAGTTCACCGCCGCCGACCTGGCCGGTGAGTCCGCGGCGCCCGACCCCGGCCCGGCGAGCGAGCTGCTCGTCGACCAGTCCCAGCAACAGCAGCAATCAGGGGCAGAAATGGCCATTTCTGCCCCCGGGGAGGCGTCGTGCTGAGCCGGATCGCGGAGTCGCTGTTCTGGATCGGCCGCTACGTGGAGCGCGCCGACGACACCGCCCGCATCCTCGACGTGCACACCCAGCGGCTGGTCGAGGACCCGTGGATCGACGAGCGCCGCGCGTGCGCCAACCTCCTGTCGCTCATGGGCTCCCCGGTGCCCGAGGAGGAGGCCGACACCGAGCGGGTGCTGGCCACCCTCGCCTTCGAGCGGGGCAGCCCGAGCTCGATCGTCGGCGCGCTGTCGGCGGCCCGCGAGAACGCCCGCGGCGCCCGCGAGGTGCTCTCCGCGGAGATCTGGGAGTCGCTCAACGTCACGCACAACGCGCTGCCCCAGCAGCGGACGATGGCCCGCCGGTACGGCCCGCACTCGCTGTTCCGGTTCGTGCGCGAGCGCTCGGCGATGGTGTTCGGGCTGGCCGACTCCACGATGAGCCGGGACGAGAGCTGGCTGTTCCTCGTCCTGGGCCGGTCGCTGGAGCGGGTGGACATGACCGCGCGGATCATCTCCACCCGGGTGCTGGCCGGGGACGCCGCGCCGTCCTGGACGCTGGTGCTGCGCTCCACCGGCGCCTACGAGCCCTACCTGCGCACCTACCGCGGCGTGGTGGACTCCAGCCGCGCCTCGGAGTTCCTCCTGCTCGACCGGCTGTTCCCGCGGTCGGTGTTCGCCTCGCTGGAGCAGGCCGAGGCCTGCCTGGCCGAGCTGGAGCGATCCCCGCTGCGCGACGCCACCCGCATCGGCGTCGCCGGCGAGGCGCACCGGATCGTCGGCCGGGCGCGGACCATGCTCGAGTTCATGGCCACCCCCGACCTGCTCGCCCAGCTGCCCACCCGCCTGGAGGAGCTGCAGCGCACCTGCTCCCTGGCGAGCGGGGCGATCACCAACCGCTTCTTCACCGAGCAGGCGCCGCAGGTGTGGGTCCCGGAGGGGGTGGCGTGAGCCAGTCGCAGAGCCCGGCCGGGCAGACCCAGTCACTCGGCGGGCAGGTCCAGTCGCAGGGCGGGCAGACCCAGGTGCAGCGGTCCGGCCCCCGGCCGCCGGGCGACCGGTGGCGGCTGCAGGTGGTGCACCGCACCCGGTTCCGCTACGCCGGCCCGGTCCGCTCCTCGTACAACGAGGCGCGGCTGACCCCGGAGAACAGCAGCCGGCAGACGACGCTGCGCTCCCGGGTCGAGATCGAGCCGGCCGCCACCGCGTTCGCCTACCGCGACTACTGGGGCGCCACGGTCACCGCCTTCGACCTGCACACCCCGCACACCGAGCTGGTGGTCACCGGGACGTCGATCGTCGAGGCCGGCCCGGAGCCGGAGCAGCACGAGCACGTCGGCTGGGCCGAGCTGCGCGACCGCCAGGTGCTCGACCGCTTCGGCGAGCTGCTCGCGCCCACCGCGCTCACCGCGATGGACGACGACGTCGTCGCCGAGGTCCGTGCGGCGGTCGGCGACGTCCCGCCGCACGAGACCGGGGCCGCGGTCTGCCGACTCGCGCGCGACCGGATGGCGTACCTGTCCGGCGCGACCAACGTGAAGACCAACGCCATGCAGGCGTGGGACTCCGGCAAGGGCGTCTGCCAGGACATATCCCACGTCACCGTCGGGCTGCTGCGCGCCCTCGGGCTGCCGGCGCGGTACGTCTCCGGCTACCTGCACCCCAAGCGGGAGGCCGGGGTGGGGCACACGGTCACCGGCGAGAGCCACGCCTGGGTGGAGTGGTGGGACGGCGGCTGGTGCGCCTTCGACCCGACCAACGCCACCGAGGTCGGCACCCGCCACGTGACCCTCGGCCGGGGCCGCGACTACGGCGACGTCCCGCCGTTCAAGGGCATCTTCTCCGGCCCGGGCAGCGAGGGGCACACGGTCACCGTCGAGGTCACCCGCCTGGCCTAGCGCAGCAGGCGGGCCACGCCGGTGGGCCGGTCGGGGTCCACCTCGTCGGGCAGCCGCTCGGTGCGCGGACCCAGCCGCGGCGCCCAGTGCGCGGGAGCGGCGTCCAGCCAGGCCGCGCCGGCGTCGGTGAGCCGGCCGTCGGATCGCAGCGGCGCCCAGCCGCGCAGCACCCGCAGCGCCTCGGCGACGGTGACCAGCGCCTGCCCGACGCCGCGCCGGCGGACGTCGGGGGCGACGGTGACGGTGTCGACGACACCGGAGCGGGTCCACCAGCGCACCTCGCCGACCCGATCGGTCATCCGCAGCGCGCGGGCGGCGACCTGGTGCGGGCCCACCAGCGACCCGGGGCGGAACCCGCCCCCGCGGAAGGCCAGCAGCGACACCGCGGGCATCCCGCCGGGGGCGTGGTGGACCTCCGCGAACCACAGCGGCGGGCACAGGCCGGCGAGCGGCTCGCCCAGCTCCACCCGCACCACCGCGCCGTCGCCGACCCGGTGGCGCAGGTCGACCAGCCAGCCGGCCGAGCGCCGTCCCCGGGAGTGCAGGGCGGTGAGGTCCACCGGCGTCCCGTCGGGAAAGCGCTCGGAGCGCACCGCGACCAGCGCGTGCTCGGTCGAGGCCAGGCCCCGCTCCGCCAACCGGGCCCACCAGACCGAGGCCGGGGCGGCCGCCGTGTCCCGGGACGCCCGGCGGACGGCGACCAGCGTCGCCTGGGCCGCCTGCTGCGCACCGCGGACCGGGTGCGCGGTCCCTCCGGCGAGAACAACCGCCGCGGTCATCGTCTACCTCCTGGGGAGTGCTGCGGGATCGAGGGGCCCGACTCTCGGACGGGCTGCTTGCGAGGCCCTTGCGGGGGACTTGCGCCGCCCGGAGCGGGGCGCAGCGAGCCTCCGGCCGGCGGCGTCCCGGGAGCCAGGGGCCGCTGTCCCGGGGCGGTCGGGAACCTCGCCCGGAGCGGGCGGATACTGGGGCTCCCATGAGCGCACCCGTCAACCTGGTCAACCTCGAGCGGGTGCAGAAGGCCCACGGCACGACCCTCCTGCTCGACGACGTCTCCCTCGGCATCGCCGCCGGCGAGCGGATCGGCGTGGTGGGGCGCAACGGCAGCGGCAAGTCCACGCTGCTCGGCGTCCTCACCGGCCGGGAGGAGCCCGACGCGGGCCGGGTCACCCGCCGCGCCGACCTCGCCCTCGGCGTGCTCGACCAGTCCGGCACCCTGCCGCCGGGCGCCACCGTGCGCGACGTCGTCCTGCCGGCGGACCTGTTCGCCGCCGAGCACGAGTGGGCCGCCGACCCGGCCGTGCGCAGCGTGCTCACCGGGCTGGAGCTCGACCGGCTGGGCCTGGACTCCCCGGTCGCCCCGATGTCCGGCGGCGAGCGCCGGCGGGTGGCGCTGGCCGCGCAGCTGATCCGGCCCCTGGACCTGCTGGTGCTCGACGAGCCGACCAACCACCTCGACGTCGAGGGCGTGGCCTGGCTGGCCGAGTACGTGAAGAGCCGGGTCGGTGCGCTGGTCGTCGTCACCCACGACCGGTGGTTCCTCGACGAGGTCTGCACCCAGACCTGGGAGGTCGCCGACGGGAAGGTGCACGCCTACGACGGCGGCTACGCGGCCTACACGCTGGCCAGGGCCGAGCGGGCGCGGATCGCGGCGGTCACCGAGGAGCGCCGGCAGAACCTGGTGCGCAAGGAGCTGGCCTGGCTGCGGCGCGGCGCGCCGGCGCGCACCAGCAAGCCACGGTTCCGCATCGAGGCGGCCGAGGCGCTGATCGAGGACGTCCCGCCGCCGCGCGAGTCGATGGCGCTCAAGGGGTTCGCCGCGCGCCGGCTCGGCAGGACCGTCTACGACGTGGAGGACGTCGACTACGCGGTGCCGACCGACGACGGTCCGCGCACCCTGTTCGACCACCTGACCTGGCACGTCGGCCCGGGTGACCGGATCGGCGTGGTCGGCGTCAACGGTGCGGGCAAGACCTCGCTGCTGCGGCTGCTGGTCGGCGAGACCGAGCCCGACCGCGGCCGGGTCGTGCGCGGCCAGACGGTCGCCCCGGCCTACCTCTCCCAGCACGTCACCGAGCTCGACGGCCGGCTGCGGGTGCTGGAGGCGGTGCAGGAGGTCGCCCGGATCGCCCGCATCGGGAACCAGGAGATCTCCGCGTCCTCGCTGGCCGAGCGCTTCGGGTTCCCGGCGTCCCGGCAGTGGACGCCGGTGGGTGACCTCTCCGGCGGCGAGCGGCGGCGGCTGCAGCTGCTGCGGCTGCTCATGGGCGAGCCGAACGTGCTGCTGCTCGACGAGCCCACCAACGACCTCGACATCGACACGCTCACCGCGCTCGAGGACCTGCTCGACGGCTTCGCCGGCACCGTGCTGGTGGTCAGCCACGACCGGTACTTCGTCGACCGGGTGTGCGACTCGGTGGTGGCCCTGATGGGCGACGGCTCCCTGGCGGCGCTGCCCGGCGGGGTCGAGGAGTACCTGGCCCGCCGGGCGGCGGGGGAGGCGCAGCTGCCCGCGGCGGGCGCCCGGACGGCGCCGATCGCGCCCGAGGCCGCCGACGCCGCGCCGGCCCGCTCGGCCGGTGAGGTGCGGGCGGCGCGCAAGGAGGCCGCCCGCCTGGAGCGGCGGCTGGAGAAGCTGACCGCCGAGGAGGAGCGGCTGCACGGCGAGCTCGCCGCCGCCGCGACCGACCACGCGCGGGTCCTGGAGCTCGACGAGCGGCTGCGGGCGGTGCTCGCCGAGAAGGAGCAGGTCGAGCTCGACTGGCTGGAGGCCGCCGAGGTCGCCGAGGGCTGACCGCCGGCCGGGCAGGTCCCTCTCCCCGCACAGTCGTGCTCTGCCCACCCTGCTGGGCAGGGCACGAAGGGATCCTCGTGCTCTGCCCACGGAGGTGGGCAGAGCACGACCTCCCGGGAGGGAGGTGTCCGGCCGGTGCGCGGGACGCCGAGGACCTCGTGCTCTGCGCACCGACAGCTGGCAGAGCACGAGGTCCTCCCGTAGTGCAGGCGCCGGAGATCAGGCGGCGGACTGCTCGGCGCGGCGGCGGGCGATCATCCGCAGGCCGACGACGACCACCGGGACGGCGCCCACCGCGGCGAACGCCCCGTGGGCCAGCGGCGAGAAGGGCACCGCGGCCGAGGCGGCGAGGCTGGCGACCGCCGGCGCGAGCAGCCACCAGCCGGTCACCCCGGCGCGGGCCAGGCCGACGTAGACGACCAGCGGCCCGAGCAGGCCGAACAGGGTGACCGTGCCGACCACCGCCATGCCCGCCGAGCTCGACACGTGGGTGAAGACCTCGAGCGCCGTGTCGGCATCGAGCAGCCGGCCGACGCCGCCGGTCCAGAAGTCCGACAGCACCAGGCCGGCGACGGTGACCAGGCCGAGCGCCGACAGCAGCGCGCCGACGACGGTGGCGATCCGGCCGCGGACGCCGCGGACCAGGGCGGGTGCGGCCAGCCACGCCAGGGCCATCACCAGGTTGCCGTAGTGGAGGAGCATCGCCGAGAGGGCTGTCCGGCCCTCGTCGCGGGCCAGGGCGGCGATGTAGTCGGCGTCGGCCATGGAGTCCTGCGGCGGTGAGGTCACCATGCCGGCGGTGTAGAGCAGCGAGCCGACGACCAGCGCGCCGCCGGCGATGGGCAGCAGCAGCGAGCCGGCGCTGCGGGTCTCGGCGGGGGTCGTGGGGGCGGGGGTGGTGCGGACGTCGGTGGTCATCGTTCCTCGTCAGGTCGGTGCACCGCCTCGGTGCGGTGTCGCCGAGAAAGCTAGGAACCCGGCTCTGACCTGCGCGTCCGTCGTGGAGCGCCGACCTGTCTCCGTCGTGAGGCGGACCCCGGCACACCCGCGTTCGGCCGCGCGGGGGATCCCCGCGGCGGCGCGCGGCCCCTAGCGTGCAGGCCATGCCGTGGTCCCCGCCCGCCCGCTTCCGCCGCCTCCTCTGGCCGGCCGTGGGCGCGCTGCTGGGAGCCCTGTCGGTGTTCGAGTGGTTCGTCGAGGGCTTCGACCGCAACCAGTTCGCGCTGGCTGCGCCGGGCATCCTGGTCGGAGCGCTGCTCGCCGTCTGCCCCCGGTGGCCGGCGGTCACCCCGGTGCTGGGTGCCCTCACCGTCCTGCTGAACCTCCTGGGCGGCGCTCCCGGGCCGGGCGGCTCCCAGCTGGTCGGCATGGGTCTGCTGGTCGGCCACGCGGTGGCCGTCCTCCCGGCGCGCCGGGCCGTCGGGGCGGCGGGGTCGGCCGTCGTCCTGGCGACCGGGCTCGGGTCGGTGTTCGCGCCCAACCCGTGGGAGTCGGTCTTCTACCTCCTCGTCCTGGGGGCGGCGGCGTCCGTCGGCGCGCTGGTGGCCCAGTCCCGGCGGCGCGCGCACGAGCTGCAGGTGCTCGCCGCCCGGCTGGCCGAGCAGCAGGAGACGATCGCCGCGGCGGCCACCACCGCCGAGCGCGCGCGCATCGCCCGCGAGGTGCACGACTCGGTCGCCCACGCGGTGAGCGTGATGGTGCTCCAGATGGGCGGGCTGCGCCGGCTGCTGCCCGACCACCCCGAGGCGCAGGAGGTGCTGCGCGGCCTGGAGAAGCTGGGCCGCGACTCGGTCGACGAGATGCGCCGCGTCGTCGGCATCCTGCGCGAGGGGGCCGGTGGGGAGGGAGCTGCCGAGCCGGCGCCGCTGCCCTCGCTGTCCCGGCTCGACGCGGTCCTCGACGAGCTGCGGGCCGGCGGCATGCCGATCGAGCTGGCGGTCACCGGCGACCCGGTGGAGCTGCCCCCGCTGGTCGACGTCTCGGCGGTGCGCGTGGTGCAGGAGGCGCTGTCCAACGTCGTCCGGCACGCCGGGGCCGCGGCCACTCGGGTGACCGTCGACCACGCCGCCGACCGGGTCACGGTGACCGTCACCGACGACGGGCGGGCCCGGGTGGCGACGCCCCCGCCGGTGCCCGGCACCGGCGGGCACGGCCAGCTGCACATGCGCGAGCGGGTCTCCGTCGTCGGCGGCCGGCTGGAGGTGGGGCCGGTGCGCGGTGGTGGCTACCGGGTGCGCGCGTCCTTCCCGCTCCCCGCCGAGCGGCCCGCGCCCGCGGAGGTGCCCGCATGACCATCCGGGTGGTGCTGGTCGACGACCAGGCGATGGTGCGCACCGGGCTGCGCATGGTGCTCGCCGCCGAGCCGGACATCGAGGTGGTCGGCGAGGCGGCCGACGGCGCGGCCGGGGTGCAGGTGGTCACCGACGCCCGGCCGGATGTCGTCCTGCTCGACGTGCGGATGCCCGGGATGGACGGGCTGGAGGCCGCGCGGCGCATCGTCGCCGCGGACCTGCCGACGCGGGTCGTCGTCCTCACGACGTTCGACGAGGACGAGTACGTGGCCGCCGCGCTGCGGGCCGGGGTCAGCGGCTTCCTGCTCAAGGTGGCCCCGCCGGAGGACCTGGTGGCCGCCGTCCGGACGGTGGCGGCCGGTCAGGGACTGCTCGACCCGGCCGTGACGCTGCGGGTGATCGAGTCCTTCGCCGCGGCACCGGCGCCCGACCCGGCGCGGGCGGGGGCGCTGGCGCAGCTGACCGAGCGGGAGACCGACGTCCTCGCCCTGGTCGCGGCCGGGTTGTCCAACGCGGAGATCGCCGCGCGGCTCTACCTGGGCGAGGCCACGGTCAAGACGCACGTGAGCCGGGTACTGCTCAAGCTGGGCCTGCGGGACCGGGTGCAGGCCGTCGCCTTCGCCTACGAGAGCGGCCTGGTCACGCCCGGCAGGTAGGGGAAGGCCCCCGCTGCCCCACCACTCGCACGCTCGCGGCGGCCCATGCAGCGGGCCGGACCGAAACGCCCTGACGGGTAGACTGGTGATCACCGCCGGCCGTCGTCGACCGACGTCACTGGTGTCCCCGAGCCGCCCATCGACTCCCGGAGACACATGCTCGTTCTGCTGCTCCTCCACCTGCTGGCTGCGCTGCTGGCGCCCGTCCTCGTGCGGTGGTGGGGGCGGCAGGCCTTCCTCGTCCTCGCGCTGGTGCCCGCCGCCGCGTTCGGCTGGACCCTGCTGCAGCTGCGCGCCGTCCTCGCCGGTGACGAGGTCCGCGAGACCGTGCCCTGGATCCCGGCGCTCGACCTCGACGTAGCGCTGCGGCTGGACGCCCTCGCGCTGGCCTTCGCCGCGCTGGTCACCGGCGTCGGCGCCCTGGTCCTGCTCTACTGCGCCCGCTACTTCGGGCCGGACGACGAGGGCACCGGCCGGTTCGCCGGGTGCCTCGCCGCCTTCGCCGGGTCGATGCTGGGCCTGGTCCTCGCCGACGACCTGCTGCTGCTCTACGTGTTCTGGGAGCTCACCACCGTCTTCTCGTTCCTGCTGATCGGCGGGTCGGGACGGCGGCTGGCCGCGCGGCGGGCGGCGTCGCAGGCGCTGGTCCTGACCACCGCCGGCGGCCTGGCGATGCTCGTCGGCCTGATCATGGTCGGCCAGGCCAGCGGCTCGTTCCTGCTCTCGGAGGTCGTCGCGAACCCCGGCACCGGCCCGGCGATGGTCGCCGGCACGGTCCTGGTGCTGGCCGGCGCGGTGACCAAGTCGGCGATGGTGCCGTTCCACTTCTGGCTGCCCGCGGCCATGGAGGCGCCCACGCCGGTCAGCGCCTACCTGCACGCCGCCGCGATGGTGAAGGCCGGCATCTACCTCGTCGCGCGGCTGGCGCCGGGCTTCGCCGACGTCCCGGGGTGGCGGCCGCTCGTGCTCGGCCTGGGTGTGGCCACGATGCTCGTCGGCGGCTACCGGGCGCTGCGGCAGAACGACCTCAAGCTCCTGCTCGCCTTCGGCACCGTCAGCCAACTGGGCTTCCTCATGACGCTCGTCGGCGGCGGCAGCTACGAGCTCGCCGCCGCCGGGCTGGTCATGACCATGGCGCACGCGCTGTTCAAGTCCACGCTGTTCCTCACCGTCGGTGTGATCGACCACGCCACCGGCACCCGAGACCTGCGCGAGCTGTCCGGGCTGGGGCGGCGGCTGCCGGTGCTGGCCGTGATCGGCGGGCTGGCCGGCGCGTCGATGGCCGGGCTGCCGCCGCTGCTCGGGTTCGTCGGCAAGGAGGCGGCGTTCACCGCGCTGTGGGACGTCGGCCTGCCGAACCGGACCGCCGCGGTCGTCGTCCTCACCGGGCTGGTCCTCGGCTCGGTGCTCACCGTCGGCTACACGGCCCGCTTCCTGTGGGGCGCGTTCGCCCGCAAGCCCGGCGTCGAGGACACCGAGCCGGCGCACCCGCCCGGCCCGCTGTTCGTCGCCGCGCCGGCGGTCCTCGCGCTGACCGGGCTGGTCGCCGGGCCGGCCAGCCCGCTGCTCGAGCCGCTGGTCGCGGGGTACGCCGAGACGCTGCCGCTGCTCGGCCCCGAGGCGGAGCACCTCGCGCTGTGGCACGGCTGGCAGCCGGCCCTCGGGCTGTCCGCGCTGACCCTCGTCGGCGGCCTGGCGCTGTTCGCCGTCCGCGCCCGCGTGTCCCGGCTGCAGCGGCAGGTGGCCGTGGGCGCGTCGGCCGACGAGGGCTACTGGAACGTCATCCAGGGCCTGGACCGGCTGTCGGTGCTGGTCACCGGCACCACCCAGCGCGGCTCGCTGCCGGCCTACCTCGGCACGATCCTGGTCGCGGTGCTCGCCCTGCCCGGCACGCTGCTGCTCACCCGGGCGCCGTGGCCGGGGGAGTGGCGCGCCTGGGACACCCCGGTGCAGGCGCTGGTCGGCGTCGTCGTCATCACCGCCGCGGTGCTGGCGCTGCGCATCCGGCAGCGGCTGTCGGCGGTGCTGGTCGTCGGGGTCACCGGCTACGGCGTCGGCGTCCTCTTCGCGCTGCAGGGCGCCCCCGACCTGGCGCTCACCCAGTTCCTCGTCGAGACGCTCACCCTCGTCGTCTTCGTCCTCGTGCTGCGCAAGCTGCCCAAGGACATCAGCGAGCGCCACCGGCCGCGGGAGCGCGCCGTCCGCGGGGTGGTCGCGGTGGCCGTCGGCGCGTTCATGGCCGTGGTCGGCGGCGTCGCCCTGGCCGTGCGCACCGCGACGCCGGTCTCGGCGGACTACCCGGAGCAGGCCTACGACTTCGGCGGCGGCAAGAACGTCGTCAACGTGACGCTGGTCGACATCCGCGCCTGGGACACCCTCGGCGAGATCTCGCTGCTGGTCGTCGCCGCCACCGGCGTCGCCAGCCTGGTCTTCCTGCGCGGCCGCACCGGCGGGGTGGAGCGGATCGACCGCAGCGCGCTGACGCGGCGCCGTCCGACCGGTGGCCGGGCGCCCCGCAACCGCTGGCTGGCCGCCACGGCCACCCTCGACCCGGCCCGCCGCTCGGTGGTGCTCGAGGTCGTGACCCGGATCCTGTTCCACACGATCACGGTCTTCTCGGTCTACCTGCTGTTCTCCGGCCACAACGAGCCCGGTGGGGGCTTCGCCGGCGGGCTGGTCGCCGGGCTGGCCCTCGTCCTGCGGTACCTGGCCGGTGGACGCTACGAACTGGGCGAGGCCGCGCCGGTGGCCCCCGGTCTGCTGTTGGGCAGCGGCCTGCTGCTCGCCGCGGGCACCGGCGCCGCGGGGCTGCTGCTCGGCGCCGAGGTCCTGCAGACGGCGATCCTCGAGACCGACCTGCCGGTGCTGGGCCACGTGAAGCTCGTGACCTCGCTGTTCTTCGACACCGGCGTCTACCTGATCGTCGTCGGGCTGGTCCTCGACGTGCTGCGCAGCCTCGGCGCGGAGCTGGACCGCCAGGAGGACGAGGACGACCCGATCGAGCTCGACCCCGGAGAGGTGGTGGTCCGATGACCCCGACGATCGTGCTGCCGGTGATCATCGGCGGCCTCTACGCCGCGGGCGTGTACCTGCTGCTCGACCGCAGCCTCACCCGCGTCCTGCTGGGCTTCCTGCTGCTCGGCAACGCCACCAACCTGCTGCTGCTGTCCACGGGCGGTCCGGCGGGGCTGGCGCCGATCCTGGGCTACTCCGAGCCGGAGGACATGAACGACCCGCTCCCGCAGGCGCTCATCCTCACCGCCATCGTGATCACCTTCGGCGTCTCGGCTTTCGTGCTCGCGATGATCCACCGGTCCTGGCGGCTGGTGCACCAGGAGGTCGTGGGGACCGACGAGGAGGACCGCCGGGTCGCCGCGCGGTCGGGCACCGACGCCGACGAGCTCGACCCCGACGACCTCGCCCCGGACGACCGCATCGCCGGGCACGCGGACAGCCTGCACGACGAGCGCCGGGGCACCCCGGCCGACGACGTCGACCTGCCGGCGGGGGCGCGATGACCGGCGTCCTCGCCCCGCTGCCGGTCCTGCTCCCGCTGCTCGGGGCCGCCACCACCCTGCTCGTGTCCGGGCACCCGCGGTTCCAGCGGCTGGTCAGCCTCGCCGTCCTCACCGCGGTGCTCGCCGTCTCGGTGACCCTGCTGGTCGTGGCCGACGCCGAGGGCGCCACCTCGGTCGCCGTCGGGGGCTGGCCGGTGCCGCTGGGCATCGTGCTCGTGGTCGACCGGCTCTCGGCGCTGATGCTGGTCGTGGCGTCCACCGTCACCCTCGGCGTGCTCGTCTTCGCCGTCGGCCAGGGCGCCGCCGACGGGTCGGAGGAGACGCCGCTGTCGATCTTCCACCCCACGTTCCTGGTGCTGGTCGCGGGCGTGAGCAACGCCTTCCTCGCCGGCGACCTGTTCAACCTCTACGTCGGCTTCGAGATCCTGCTCATGGCCTCGTACGTGCTGCTGACCCTCGGCGGCACCGCTCCGCGGATCCGCGGCGGCATCACCTACGTCATCGTCGGCCTGACCAGCTCACTGGTCTTCCTGGCCGCCATCGGGCTGGTCTACGCCGCGACCGGCACGGTCAACATGGCCGACCTCGCGCTGCGCCTCGGCGAGCTGCCGGAGGGCACCCAGGTGCTGCTCCAGTCGATGCTGCTCATCGCCTTCTGCATCAAGGCCGCGGTGTTCCCCCTGTCGGCCTGGCTGCCCGACAGCTACCCGACCGCGCCGGCGCCGGTCACCGCGGTCTTCGCCGGGCTGCTCACCAAGGTCGGCGTCTACGCGATCATCCGCACGCAGACCCTGCTGTTCCCCGGCGGCGCGCTCGACGACCTGCTCATGTGGGCCGCCCTGGCCACCATGCTCATCGGCATCCTCGGCGCGGTCGCGCAGACCGACCTGCGGCGGCTGCTGTCGTTCACCCTGGTCAGCCACATCGGCTACATGGTGTTCGGGATCGCCCTGGGGACGGCGGCCGGGCTGGCCGGCGCGATCTTCTACGTGGCCCACCACATCGCCATCCAGACGACGTTGTTCCTCGTCGCCGGGCTGGTCGAGCGGCAGGGCGGGACGACGTCGGTGAACCGGCTCGGCGGCCTGGCCCGGCGCTCGCCGCTGCTGGCGGTCCTGTTCTTCGTGCCGGCGATGAACTTGGCCGGCATCCCGCCGCTGTCGGGCTTCATCGGCAAGCTCGGCCTGCTCCAGGCCGGCGTGGCCGAGGGCGGGGGGCTCGCGCTGACCCTGGTCGCCGGCGGGGTGGTCACCAGCCTGCTGACGCTGCTCGCCATCGCCCGCGTGTGGACCCGCGCGTTCTGGCGGTCCCCCACGCAGGCACCGGCCGACGACACCGCGGCCGCGGCAGCCGCGGCCGCCGGTCCCGACGGCGGCGCGCCGGCCGCCGACGGCGGGCCGGGCCGCGCCGCCTCGGACGGGGGCCGGTCGAACGGGAGCCCGGACGGCCCGCCGCGCACGGCGCTGCAGGACGCGTGGGCGCGGCACACCGCCGTGGCGACGGCGGCCGAGCCCGACCTGCCGCCGCCGGCGGCGGGGGTCCGGGCGCTGCGGCCGCTCCCGGTGACGATGGTGGCGGCGACCGCGGCCCTGGTCGCGCTCACCGTGGCGCTCACCGGCCTGGCCGGGCCGCTGTACGGCGTCGCCGAGCGGGCGTCGGCCGACCTGCTGGACCGCACGCCCTACATCTCGGCGGTCTTCGGCCCGGCGTCCGCTGACGACGGGGGGCAGCCGTGACGGTCGAGCCCGCGGTCACCCGGCTGCGGCACCAGATCCCGCTGCTGGCCTGGCTCGTGCTGGTCTGGATCCTGCTGTGGGGCACCTGGTCGTGGGCCAACGTGATCTCGGGCGTCGTCGTGGCGCTGGTGGTCACCGTGTTCCTGCCGCTGCCGCACGTGGTCGGCGGCGTGCGGCTGCGGCCGCTGCCGCTGCTGGCCTTCCTGGGCGGTTTCACCGTCGACCTGGTGGTGTCCGCCGCGCAGGTCGCGTGGCTGACCCTGCGGCCCGGTGGCGCGGAGCGGTCGGCCATCGTGCAGGTCCAGCTGCGCACCGACTCCGACCTGCTGCTCGCGATGGTGGCGGAGTCGCTGTCCCTCGTGCCCGGGTCGATCGTCCTGGACCTCGACCGGGAGCAGAAGCTGATCACCCTGCACCTGCTGGGCGTGCGCGACCTCGACGCGGTGGCGCGGGAGAAGGAGCGGGTGCTGGCCACCGAGGACCGGATGGTCCGGGCGTTCGGCTCGGCTGCCGACGTCGCCGCGCTGGACGCCGACCCCCGCCGGCCCGAGCGCCGGCCGGCCGGGAGGAGGACGCCGTGATCGTCGACTACCTGCTCTACGGCCTGATCGGTGCCGGTGCGGCGCTGACCCTGGTGCGGCTGGCCCTCGGTCCGTCGCTGCTCGACCGCGTGGTCGCCACCGACACCCTGCTGGTGATCATCTCAGCGGGGCTGGCGGTCTACGCCGCGCTGGAGCGCAACGCCAGCGTCGTCCCGGTGCTGGTGGTGGTGTCGCTGCTGGCGTTCGTCGGCACGGTGTCGATCGCCCGCTACGTCGGCGGGATGCTCGTCCGGGCCCGCACCGACGACGCCCGCGACCTCGGCCTGCCCGTCGCGGCCGAGGAACGGGAGGCGCAGTCGTGAGCGGCCTGGCCGACGTCGTGGCGATGGCCTGCCTGCTGACGGGGGCGTTCCTCTGCCTGACGGCGGGCCTGGGCCTGCTGCGCTTCCCCGACGTGCTCTCCCGGATGCACGCCGGCACCAAGCCCCAGGTGCTCGGCGTGCTGCTGGTCATGGTGGGTGCCGCCATCCGGCTCTCGGGCTGGTCGGCGACCTGGATGCTGCTGCTGGTGGCCGCGTTCCAGCTGATCACCGCGCCGGTCAGCGCGCACATGATCAGCCGGGTGGCCTACCGGCGGCGGCACGTCCGCCGCGACCTGCTGCTGGTGGACGAGCTCGGCGCCGGCGGTCACCAGGACCGGCTGTACCGCGGGGACGAACCCGGCGACGCACCGCCGGAGTCGGTCCCGGGCGGCTGACCGGCTAGCCCAGCTGGCCGAGCCAGAACGGCAGGCCCTGGTCGTCCCGGCAGTACGCGGACAGGCCGAAGGGCTGCCGCTCGATCTCCCCGGCCTGCCCGCCGGCGGTGCGCACCGCGGCGACGGCGACCTCGATGTCGTCGACCGCGTACATCGGCACGGCCCCGAGGTCGTGGGTCGCGCCGCCGGCGACGCCGATCGCCGGGGTCACCGACTGGTCCTCCCAGCCGTCCTCCACCCGCCCGGGGCTCATGGACCAGTCGAGCACCGCCCCGTAGAAGTCGCGGGCACGGGCGCCGTCCGGCACCCGGAGGGTGAGGTACACGGTGTCCCCGCAGTGCACCGGGGGCCGGGAGGCGGCCGGGGCCCCGGCGGGGGTCTGCAGCATCCATCGGTGACCGAACGGGTCGACGACGACGCCGGTGCGGCCGTACGGGGCGTCGGCCGGTTCCCGCTCGACCGTGGCGCCGGCCGCGGCAGCGCGGGCCACGGCGGCGTCGGCGTCCCCGACGGCCAGGTGGAGGCTGACACTGACCCGACCCTGCTCCGGCACGGTGAGCCCGAGCTCGGGGTGCTCGTCGGCGAGGTAGACCGTGCACCCGCCGACGTCGAGCTCGGCGTGACCGATGCGGTCGTCGTCGGTGACGTAGGGGTCCCCGACGAGGCGGGCGCCGAGCGCCTCGGCGTACCAGTTCACCGCCGCGCGGGCGTCCCGTACGACGAGGTAGGGCGTGAGCTGCGACATCGGGCCGGCCTCCCGTGGGCTCGGGTGCGGGTGCCACGACGGCACCCGCTGGCCCCTCCGCAGGGTCCCGCCCCGAGCCTGCGAGGGGTGGGGGCGGAGGGGTCCTTCTACTACCGCTGGGCCCGGTTCACCGCAGAGACGACCGCGCGCAGCGAAGCGGAGACGATGTTCGGGTCGATGCCGACGCCCCACAGCACCCGCTCGCCCACGGCGCACTCGACGTAGGCGGCGGCCTGCGCGTCACCGCCGGCGCTCATCGCGTGCTCGGCGTAGTCCAGCACCCGGACGTCGACGTCCAGGCTGCGCAGCGCGTCGACGAACGCCGCGATCGGTCCGTTGCCGCGGCCCTCGACCGTGACCGGGACGCCGTTGTCGACCAGCTCGACCGACATCTCGTCCAGGTGGGCGCCGTGCGCCCGGTGGGTGTGGCCGGCCAGCGAGAAGCGGCCCCACGGGGCGTCCGGGTCGGGCAGGTACTCGTTGGAGAACGCCGACCACATCTGCGCGGCGGTGACCTCGCCGCCCTCGTCGTCGGTGTGCCGCTGGACGACCGAGCTGAACTCGATCTGCAGCCGGCGCGGCAGGTCCAGGTGGTTCTCGGTCTTCATGATGTAGGCGACGCCGCCCTTGCCGGACTGGCTGTTCACCCGGATCACGGCCTCGTAGCTGCGGCCGACGTCCTTCGGGTCGATCGGCAGGTACGGCACGGCCCAGGGCATGTCCTCGACCGGCTTCTCGGCCGCTCGCGCGTCGGCCTCCAGGGCCTTGAACCCCTTGTTGATGGCGTCCTGGTGGGAGCCGGAGAAGGCGGTGTAGACCAGGTCGCCGCCGTAGGGGTGCCGCTCGTGCACGCCGATCTGGTTGCAGTACTCGACGGTGCGGCGGATCTCGTCGATGTCGGAGAAGTCGATCTGCGGGTCGATGCCCTGGCTGAACAGGTTCAGCCCCAGGGTGACCAGGTCGACGTTGCCGGTCCGCTCGCCGTTGCCGAACAGGCAGCCCTCGATGCGGTCGGCGCCGGCCCGGTAGCCCAGCTCGGCGGCGGCGACGGCGGTGCCGCGGTCGTTGTGCGGGTGCAGGCTCAGGACGACGGCGTCGCGGCGGCCCAGGTTGCGGTGCATCCACTCGATCTGGTCGGCGTAGACCGTCGGCTCGGCCATCTCCACCGTGGCCGGCAGGTTGATGATCGTCGGCCGGTCGGGGGTGGGCTCCCACACGTCGGTGACCGCGTTGCAGACCTCGACGGCGAAGTCCAGCTCGGTGCCGGTGAAGGACTCCGGCGAGTACTCGAAGAACACCTCCGTGCCCGAGAGCTGCTCGGCCAGCTTGCGGACCAGCTGGGCGCCGTGGACGGCGATGTCGACGATCCCGGCCCGGTCGGAGTTGAACACGACCCGGCGCTGCAGGGTGGAGGTGGAGTTGTACAGGTGCACGATCGCCTGCTTGGCGCCGCGCAGGGACTCGTAGGTGCGCTCGATCAGCTCGTCGCGGGCCTGGGTCAGCACCTGGATGGTGACGTCGTCGGGTACCAGGTCGTCCTCGATGAGCTGGCGGACGAAGTCGAAGTCGGTCTGGCTGGCCGCCGGGAAGCCGACCTCGATCTCCTTGTAGCCCATCCGGACCAGCAGCTCGAACATCCGCCGCTTGCGGTCGGGGGTCATCGGGTCGATCAGCGCCTGGTTGCCGTCCCGCAGGTCGACGGCGCACCAGCGGGGCGCCGTCGTGGTGACGGTGTCCGGCCAGGTGCGGTCGGGCAGCACGATCGGGGTGAAGGGCGCGTAGCGGTGGATCGGCATTCCGGACGGCTGCTGGGCGTGCCGGACGTGCGGGTGGTTCTCGCTCATGTTCCTGCTCACGGGGGTTCGCTCCTCTGGCGCGGGCTGGACTCGGCTCCGGTGGGGCGGTCAGCAGGCGCCGGGGACGCTTCCGGTCACGGCAGGTCTCCGCGGCGAGGGGGCCGACCTAGGAGAGGGCCTCGCCGCGGCGGGTAAGCAGGAGGCTGCCGCGCACGCCCCCACGGTAGCAGCGCGTCAGGCGAGGTCGCAGCCACACGGGCAGTCGGGCGCGTGCACGGGGCTGCCGGTGCCGTCGTCGAGCTCGTCGCACCGGGGTGGGCAGGTGCAGTCGAAGCGCACCTCGATGCGGCTCAGCTCGCCGGCCTCGAACCGCCGTCGCCGCTCGGCCTCCCGCGCCTGCCACCGCGCCAGGCGGCGTGCCTCGGCGCGGGCCGACGGCGCATCGCCGGCGCGGGGGAGCTGGTGGTCGTCGGGCGTGCCGGTGTGGCGCCGGACGGCGTCGCGCCGGCGCCGGTCGCGGTCGAACGTGTACCAGACCCGCTCGCGGCTGTACCGGTGCTCGTCGTGCCACCAGCCCTCGTCGGAGTACCGGGTGTCGAGGTGGGCCGGGTACAGCCGGCCGCTCCTGTCCCGGACGGCGTCGGGGTCCATGCCCGGCACCTCGCGGCCGTGCTCGTCGACCAGCACCAAGCGGAGCCCGGCGAGCGCGGCGGCGCGCGCCAACGTGCGAGCGTCGAGGCCGGAGCGGCCACTCTCCGCGGCCGCCACCGCCGACTTCGAGACCCCGATCCGGGCGGACAACTCCCGCTGCGACATGTCGGCGAGGCGACGGATCCGGCGCACCATCCCACCCACGTCTGCCTCATCCATGGCCGAGAGGCTCGTGGCAGACGGCGTCGCGGGGGAGGGGACACCTCGGTCTGTGGAAGGTCGTGCTCTGCCCACAGCCCTGGGCAGAGCACGAGCTCCTGCGGGGCTGTACAGCGGAAGCACCCTTCGTGGGCGGGCCCCCCCGGGGGGGCGGGCACGCCCCTCCCGGGGCACCGGGTGGGGGGGGCGGGGGGGGGCTGGGCGCCCCGGGGGCGGCGGGGGGTCC
>NZ_JBJGYS010000034.1:0-46091 GCF_054050115.1 Geodermatophilus sp. SYSU D00708
CGGGCGGGGTCTGCTGGGTCTTCTGGGGGGCTGGGGGGGAGCGCCCGGGGGGCGCGCGCCCCCCCCCCCCCCCCCCCCCCCCCCCCCCCCCCCCCCCCCCCCCCCCGGCCCGCTCCCCGACTGAGGACCGGACCGGCGCCGCGGCGCGCGGGAGGGGGCGCCGCACCTCCGTGGGCGGCCACGCCCGAGGGGCCCCTCCGGAGCGCCGGGCGGTGCTTCACTGGGCGGAGCCGACGCGTCGGCCGTGAGCACCGGGTCGAGGCGGAGCCGCACGGACGAGGAGCCGCAGATGGACACGTCGACCGCACCCCGCTCCGACCGCGTCGCCGCACGGCCCGTGCGGCGGTGCGTGGCCGGGGACATCGGCAGGGAGCGCCGCGAGATCGAGGTCGAGCCGCTGACCGAGCCCACGCCGGCCGAGCCGGTGACCGAGCCCGTGCCGGCCGCCCCCGCTCCGGCGTGACCGCCCCGGCCGAGCCCCCCGGCGACCCGCCCCCGCTGGTCGCCGGGGAGCTGCGGGGCTACCGCCGGTTCCGGCTGGCCGAGGACGGCCTCCGTCCTCCGGTGCACGTGGCCGACGGGCCGTGGAGCGGGCAGGTGCACTCCGCCCGGTGCGCCGTGGACGAGGCGCACGCGCCGCCCGCGTGGGGCTGCGGCTGCGGCCTCTACGGCTGGTACCACCCGAGCCACACCGGCCTGGGCGTCGGCTGGGGGGACGTGACGGCGGTGATCGCCGCCCGCGGCCGCATCGTCCTCGGCGACACCGGCTTCCGGGCCGCCGCGGCGCGCGTCGAGGCGGTCACGCTCCCGCGCCGCACCCGGCTGCGCCCGTCCCGTCGGCGCCGGTGCGAGCGGGTCCTGGCCGAGCGGTACCCCCGGGCCGCGGTCTACCGGTCCCGGCGGAGCATGCTGCGCCGGCACCCGCCGGAGGACCTCTCCGCCCTGGGCATCACCGTCCGTCCCAGCCGGGCACCGCGCTACCGCTGGGCCGCCGTGGTCGTGTGGCTGGCCGGCGTCCTGGCGCTGTGCTCGGTGGCCGTGGTGCCCCGGAGGGCCCTGGCCGCGATGGGCCCGGCCGAGTGGCTGGCGGCCCTGGCCGGGTTCGTCCTGTGGCAGACCACCCTGGTCTGGCTGGTGTTCCGGGGCTCACCACCGCCGGCGACCCGGGACGCCGGCCCGGCCGGTCAGGCGCCGCGGTAGGTGCCCAGCGTCCACAGGTTGCCGTCGGCGTCGCGGACGTCGAACTGGTGGGACCCGTAGTCGGTGTCGTGCAGCGCGTGCAGCACCTGCACGCCGGGAATGTCGCGCACCCGCGCCCAGACGGCGTCGACGGTGGCGGGGTCGGCGGCGACGACGTAGACGCCCTGCGGGCCGAGCGCGCCCCAGTCCCCGGGCTTGCCGCGGCTGCCGAACATGACGCCGCCGCCGTCGGGCCAGCGGGCCTCGGCGTGCTCGACGGTCCCGTCCTCGCTGCGGTAGCAGGCGGTGACGACGAAGCCGAGCCCCTCGGTGAGGAAGCGCATCCCGGCGTCGACGTCGGTGAAGCCGACGCTGGGCCAGACGGTCGGGGTGGGCTGGTCGACGCCGGCGGGTGAGGCGGGAGCGGGAGAGGTCTCGGTGGTCATGCGGGAGAGGCTGCCCCGCCCTCGGCCGCGGTGTCTTGGACGAATGGGAGCTCCTCACGCAGCCAGGTGCCCACACTGCAGCCGGCCAGCGCCCGCCACTCCCGGGCCAGGTGCGGCTGGTCGGCGAAGCCGCACCGCGCGGCGATCTCGGCCAGCGGCGGGCGGCCGGGAGCGAGCAGGAGCCGCCGGGCGGCCTCGAACCGGGCGATCCGGGCGACCTGCTTGGGGGTCAGGCCGGTCGCGACCCGGAACCGCTCGGTCAGGTGCCGTCGGCTCCACCCGACGTGCCCGGCGAGGTCCTCGACCCGGCAGCGGCCGGCGCTGCCGTGCACCAGCCGCCAGGCCTCCCGCACCTCCGGCGGCACCGGGTCGGGGCGCCCGCCGAGCCGGCCCAGCAGCGCGGCGTCGAGCCGGGTGAACCGCTCCGCCCACCCGGGGGCCCCGGCGAGCTGCTCCACCAGCCGGTCGGCGGCGGGGCCGAGGACGTCGGCCAGGTCGACCGCGCGCTCACCGAGTTCACCGGCGGGCAGGCCGAGCAGGGCCGAGGCGCCCAGCGGGGTGAGTGCGTACTGCACGCCGTCCTGCGGCCGGCCGGCGTCGATCAGCGCGGGCCGGGTGTGCAGGCCCCCGGCGACGGCGTGGGCGGCGACCGGGCCGCCGAGACCGGTGAGCCGCAGCGGCGCGGCCAATTCCACGACGAGCGTCAGATGGCGGGAGGGCAGGCCGCGGTGCACCCCGGTCGGGTTGGCCGGCACCCGGTAGCCGTGCGCCCCGGCGACGAACGGCCGCAGCGGCGACGGCACGCGGTGCACGACGAGCACGGCCTGCAGACCTCCTCCTCCCGGGGGCGCCATCCTGCCCGCCGTCGCTCCCGAGCGGGTGCTCCGCGGGAGCGCCGTCCCCGGCCGGGGCGGTCAGCCCGGGACCTCCTCCGCCCGGGGCGCCGACGGCGCCGGCCGCTCGGCGGCGGGGCCGGCGGTGGGCGCGCGCTCCAGCCCGAGGTCGTCCAGCGCCAGCTCGTAGCACTCGTGCAGCAGCCGGAGCCGGTCGACGATGCGGTCGGCGCTGCTCTCGCTCGAGTCGGGAGGCGGGTCGTCCACCAGGTCCCAGAAGAGGGACGCGCAGCACTCCCCGTCGCCGTAGAGCAACCGGGTCGCCGGCGTCGGCGCCACGCCCAGGGCGGCCATGAAACGTGCGGACGCCCTGCGGCGCAGCTGTGCGGTCAGGTCGCGGTGGCGGGCCAACCGCCGGAGGTGCAGCCGCCACGCCCCCCGGCCCGAGGACCGGACCGGGCGCTCGACGCGGAGGCCGATCGCCCGGCCGAGCAGCGGGACGAGCCGGTGGCGGTCGGCGTCCGGGAGCCGGTCGTTGGCGATGCGCAGGACCAGGGCCAGGTCCGCGTCGACGCAGCGCGGCTCGTCGGTGAACTCCTCGCCGGCCAGGAGCGCCGTGTACTCCATGAAGCAGGCGCCCTGCGACGGGTCCCGGTGCCTGCCGCGCTGCAGGACGGGCATCGCGAGCGGCGGCATCAGCAGCGGCGAGGTCGCGTGGTGCTGTCTCCGCATGGTCCGGGCCTCCCATCGGTGGGGGTTCGAGCGGTGGTCCGGGTGCGGCGCCTATCCCGGGACCCTGCTGCGCCGCTCGGCCAGCCGCCGCTGGACCGACCAGCCCAGCGCGCCGAGCAGGAGCCACGCCGCGGCGCTGACGACCGCCTCGGTCGGGGTGTCGGGCACGCGGAGGAATCCCAGCGTGTCCGGCCACAGCCGGGCCACCCCGCTGAGCGCGAGGCCGGCGCCGCCCAGCGCGCAGGCGGCGATGACGGCGGTCTCGTGGAAGCGCTGCGTGGCCAGGCCGGTGAGCACGGCGACCGCTCCCGTGAACAGGACGGCCAGGACCACGCTGCCGTCGTCGCCCTGCAGCAGCCCGAACAGCTTCGCCCCGATGACCCCGCCGGCGACCGCGCCCACGACGAACAACGCAGCCCGGAACACGACGGTCGCCAGCACCCAGGCCACCACGGCGGCACAGAGGGCGACGACGGCAGCGACGCCGGCCGAGCTCCCGAGCGCTTCCGCGAGCAGCCAGCCGAGCGCGAAGCCGGACGCCAGCACCGCCAGGTGGATCGACAGCCGCCCGGCGAAGCACAGCAGCAGGCCGACGAGGACCACGCCGACGCCGGTCACGCCGCACGCTCCGCGCAGCGCGACGCCGGCGGGCGGTGGGCCGCCGGCTGCGGCAGCAGGTCCGGCCGGCGCGCGGTGCTCCCCATGA
This sequence comes from Geodermatophilus sp. SYSU D00708, assembly GCF_054050115.1. Taxonomy (NCBI): domain Bacteria; kingdom Bacillati; phylum Actinomycetota; class Actinomycetes; order Geodermatophilales; family Geodermatophilaceae; genus Geodermatophilus; species Geodermatophilus sp. SYSU D00708. The sequence goes on from NZ_JBJGYS010000034.1 coordinate 3,897, forward strand.
CGGGACCTCCAGCTCGGGGCGGTCTGGGAGGGATCGTCCGGTCCGCGGGCCGGTCGTGCGTCATCCCCGAGGGGTGAGTCGGGTGGCGGGCGCGGGCCGGCCGGGCCGCAGACGACGAAGCGGCCCCGTCCCGGAGGACGAGGCCGCTGTCGTGGAGTGCGCCATCAGGGACTCGAACCCCGAACCCGCTGATTAAGAGTCAGCTGCTCTGCCAATTGAGCTAATGGCGCGTGCCGTCCGGCTGGGCCGGCAACGAGAGAGAACGATACCAGCGCCCTCCCAGGCGCCGTCGGGGTGGTCGGGTGGGCCGGTCCTGCGGCCCCGTCGGCCGCCGTCCGGTCCTGTTCCGGTTCCAGGATGGACACTGGTGCGCCGATACAGGGAGACGGGGCAGGACGGCTCCCGACGAGGTGGAGGGGAACGCATGCGACGGACGGCCGCGCTGGTCACGGTGGGGGCACTGGCCCTGCTGACCGGCTGCCAGGGCAGCGACGACAGCGGGCAGGCCAGCGCCGCGACCACCGCGACCACCGCGACGGCCGCGCCGGCCACCGTCGAGGTGTCCCCGGCCGACGGCACGGCGGACGTCTCGCCGACCGCCCCGGTGGAGATCTCCGTCACGGACGGCGAGCTCACCGACGTCACCGTCGTCGACGGGGCCGGCGCGCCGGTGACCGGGTCGGTCGGGGACTCGCCGGACGACCCGGCGACCGACGTCTGGACGCCGGACGCCCCGCTGGCCTACGCCACCAACTACACGCTGACCGCGACGGCCGAGAACGCCGACGACCAGCCGGCGGAGGCCTCGGCCACGTTCACCACCGTGGACCCGGCGACGGTCACGACACCCTCCATCGGGCCGCTGGACGGGCAGACCGTCGGCGTCGGCATGCCGATCCGCGTCTACTTCGACGAGCCGGTGACCGACAAGGCCGCCGTCGAGAGCCACCTGGAGGTCACCAGCTCGACGCCCACCGACGGCGTCTGGAACTGGTTCAGCGACACCGAGGTGCACTTCCGGCCGTCCCAGTACTGGCCGGAGAACACCGACGTCACCCTGGAGGCCGACCTCTACGGCGTCGACTTCGGCGGAGGCGTGTGGGGCGAGAAGGACCGCACGGTCTCCTTCCGGATCGGCGAGCGGCACGTCTCGATCGCCGACGCGTCCACCCACACGATGGAGGTCTACGACGGCGACCAGCTGGTGCAGACCTGGCCGATCAGCGCCGGCAGCCCGGACAACCCGAGCTACAACGGGGCGCACGTGGTCACCGAGATGAACCGCGACCGGGTCATGGACTCCAGCACCTACGGGGTGCCGGTGGACAGTCCCGGCGGCTACCGCACCCCGGTCGAGTACGCCGTCCGGATCTCCGACAGCGGCGAGTTCGTGCACGCCGCACCCTGGTCGGTCGCCCAGCAGGGCCGGGAGAACGTGTCGCACGGCTGCATCAACGTGTCAACCGAGCGCGCCCGCTGGTTCTTCGAGTTCTCGCAGCCCGGCGACGTGGTCGAGATCCGCGGCTCCAGCGCGGGCACGCTGCGCTCGGACATCTACGACTGGACCATCCCGTGGGAGGAGTGGCAGGCCGGCAGCGCGCTGAAGTGAGGCGACGCCGGTCGACCCGGCGTTTCCCGGAGGCCCGGCGCGGGAAGTGATCAACCCGGTTCCCGAGCTGAGGAGAGTGCCGTGGACGCCTGGGTGATCGTGCTCATCGTCGTGGTGGCCGTCGTGCTGCTCGCACTGCTGGCCCTGACCATGGCCAAGCGCAACCGGATCAACTCCGCGCGCAAGCGGGAGCAGGCCCGCGACCACCTGCGCGAGGCGCAGCTGCGTGGCGCGCAGGCGGAGAAGGAGCGCGCCGCCGCCGAGGAACAGGCCGCCCGGGCCCGGCGCGAGCGCGCCGAGGTCGAGGAGCGGACCCGGCTGGCCGAGCAGGAGGCGCAGCAGCGCGCGGAGGCGGCGCAGGAGCACGCGTCGGCCGCCGACCAGCTGCGCGCCAAGGCCGAGAAGCTGGCGCCGGGCCTGGCCGACTCGCACGGCCGGCACACCGACGGGACGCCGGCCGACGGCCGGCACGCCCAGGGCGACGGCTACGGCGCCGGCGGCCAGGGCCAGCCCGCCGGTCCCGACCAGCCCGCCGGCGGCGCCACCCGCCGCTGAGTTCTCGCCCCTCGGACGGTCTGTACGTCCGAGGGGCGAACTCTGTGCCCCGCGGACCGACCCGGAGGGGCGCCATGACCGACCTGCTCGCCATCGGCACGCGCAAGGGCCTGTGGCTGGCCCGCAGCGACGACGACCGCCGGACCTGGACGCTGGGGAAGCCGCACCTGCTCGCCCAGGAGGTCGCGGCGGTGTCGATCGACACCCGCCGGGCGACGCCGCGGGTCCTGGCCGGGATCCAGTACGGGCACTGGGGTCCGACGGTCATGCGCTCCGACGACCTCGGCGCGAGCTGGCAGGAGACCGAGTCCGGCGCGATCCGCTTCCCCGAGGACACCGGCGCGGCCCTCGCCCGCGTCTGGCAGCTGCGCCCCGACAGCGCCGAGCGGGCGGACGTCGTGTGGGCCGGGTGCGAGCCGCACTCGCTGTGGCGCAGCACCGACGGCGGCGGCAGCTTCGAGCTGGTCCGCGGCCTGTGGGAGCACCCGCACCGGCCGACCTGGGAGCCCGGCGGCGGGGGAGGCGCGGTGCACACCGTGCTGCCCGACCCGGCGTCGGACCGCGTCACCATCGCCATGAGCACCGGCGGGGTCTACGTCAGCGAGGACGGCGGCGGGGAGTGGACGCCGCGCAACTCCGGCATCAGCGCCGTCTTCCTGCCCGAGCCCCCGCCCGAGTACGGCCAGTGCGTGCACAAGGTCGCCGTCGACGCGGCCGGCCCGGACCGCATGTACGCGCAGAACCACTTCGGCGTCTTCCGCACCGACGACGCGGGGAAGGCCTGGACGTCGATCGCGGGCGGCCTCCCGGCCGACTTCGGCTTCCCGATCGTCGCCTCGCCGTCCACCCCCGGGACGGCGTGGGTCGTGCCGCTGGTCGCCGACATGCAGCGGGTGCCGCCCGAGGGCCGGCTGCGCGTGCACCGGACCCGCGACGCCGGCGAGACCTGGACCGAGCTCGGCGCCGGCCTGCCCGACCGGTTCTGGGCCGCGGTGATGCGCGACGGGTTCTGCGCCGACGAGGCCGACCCGACCGGCCTGTACGTGGGCACGCGGGACGGCTGCGTCTACGCCAGCGCCGACGAGGGGGACACCTTCACCCTGGTGGCCGACCACCTGCCCGACGTGCTGGTGGTCCGCGCCGCGAGGATCGGCTGATGAGCGTCGAGGTGGTGCTGCCCGGCGTGCTGGCCGACCTCGCCGGCGGCGCCAAGCACCTGCAGGTCGACGGCGGCGGCACGCTCCGGGAGGTGCTGGACTCCCTCGCCGCCGACCACCCGCTGCTCGACCGCCGGATCCGCGACGAGGCCGGGGTGCTGCGCCGGTTCGTGAACGTCTACGTCGACGGCGACGACGTGCGCTTCACCGGCGGCCTGGGCGCGGCGGTGCCGGACGGCGCCGTCGTGCAGGTGCTGCCGTCGGTGGCCGGCGGCTGAGCAGCGGGGGAACGGCGGCGCGCCGAACGGGTCGTCAGAGCGCGGCGAGGGTGGCGCACTCCGCGCACAGCTGCGAGTTCTCGTAGCCCTCGGGCGGCCACACGGTCTGCTCGTCGACGGCGACGTAGGCGCCGCACAGTGCCTTGCGGCTGCGGCCGGTGACCCGGCCGATCGTGGCGTGCGCCGGCCCGATCTGCCGGGGCTGCAGGCCCTCGGGACTGCCCACCGAGCCGACCATCACGACGGCGTGAGCGGTCCCGTAGGAGTAGGCGAGAGTCATGCCCCCAGGGTCGCCAGGCGCGCCGGGGCCGACCAGTACCCCGGCGAGCGTGTTCGGCGCTCCTGTCACTGCCGCCCCACCCGGCACGGGGGCGGCGCGGTCACCGGCCCCGGACGGCCGACCGGGCGTCGCCGGGGCCGGCCGCGGTCGTGAAGGTCCACGAGGTGCCGGGGAACCGGTTGCCGGCGGCGTCCCGGACCGCGGTGCCGATCGTCACCGTGTAGCGGGTGCCCGGGGCGAGGTCGACGGTGGGCACGAGGGCCACCGAGTTCGTGCCCGGGTCGATCCGCAGCTCCGCCGGGACGGTGCGCCCCGCGGCCGACCGCAGCGTCACCGAGGAGCCGGTGAGTCCGGTGACCGGCTCGCTGAAGACCAGCGCGACGGTGGCGTCGGGAGCGATCCCGGTGGCACCGGGCGGGGTGCTGTGCCCGGTGATGCTCGGACGCGTCCGGTCCGGCGGCGGGGCCGCCTCGGTGGTGAAGCGCCACGTCGTGGCCGCCAGCCGGTCCCCGGCGGTGTCGCGCACCCCGCTGCCGACGCCGACCGTGTACGTGGTGTCCGCGACGAGCCGCGCGGCCGGGGCGAGCGTCGCCACGCGGGTGCGGGGGTCGTACCGGACCGCTGCGCTCACCCTGCCGAGGCCCTCGGCGCGCAGGGTGACGGTGTCGGCGTCGACCCCGGTGACCGGCTCGCTGAACGTGATGCGGACGTCGTCCTCGCGGGCGACCGCGGTCGCGCCCGGCGCCGGGGTCCGGTCGCTAATGGCGGGCGCGGCCACGGCGACCGCCGGCGCCGGCGCGGCGGTGCTGAACGACCAGGACACCGGCGCGAGCGGGTTGCCCGCGGCGTCCCGGACCGCACCGTCGAGCGCGGCCGTGTAGCGGGTGCCGGGGGCGAGGTCCGCGGCCGGGTCGAGGACGGCGGCGCGGGTGGCGGCGTCGTACCGGACGGCGGCGGGGACGGCGTCGCCCGCCCCGTCCGGGCGCAGCACCATCGTCGCGGGGCCGACCCCGTCGACCGGTTCGCTGAAGGTGGCGGTGACGGTCGCGTCCCGCGGCACGCCCGCGGTGCCGTCGGTCGGGGTGGCGCCGGCGACGGTGGGAGCGGCGGTGTCCGGGGCGGGCCCGGTGGTGAAGGTCCACGAGGACCGGGCCAGGGCGTGGCCGGCGGCGTCCCGGATGCCCTGGGTCACGGTCGCCACGTGCGCGGTCCCGGGGGCCAGCGGCGCCGCCGGGGTCAGCGTCGCCACCCGCGTGGTCTGGTCGTAGGTGACCGTCGCGGGCACGGCGCCGTCCGGGCCGGTCAGGGTCAGCGTCGCGCTGTCGACGCCGGTGACCGGCTCGCTGAACGTGGCCGTCACCGGCGCGTCCAGCGGCACGGCCGAGGCGCCCGACCCGGGGGAGGTGGCGGTCGCCGCCGGGGCCGTGGTGTCCGGCGCCGGGGCGGTGCTGAAGGTCCAGGCGGTGGCGGCCGGCGGGAGCCCGGCGGCGTCGGTGATCCCGGCGTCGACCGCGGCGGTGTAGGTGGTCCCCCACGCGAGCGGGGCGTCCGGGGTGAGCGACGCGGTGCGCGTGGCGGGGTCGTACCCGACGTCCGCGGGGACGGCGCCGTCCGGGCCGGTGAGGGTGAGGCCGCCGGCGTCCGCCCCGGTGACGTCCTCGCTGAACACGGCGGTGACCGGTGCGTCGAGGGCGACGCCGGTGCTGCCGGCCGCCGGGGTCTCCGCGGTGACCTGCGGTGGCGTGGTGTCGGCGGGCTCCTGCGCCGCGGGTGCGGTGGTGAAGGTCCACGACGTCGCGGCCAGCGGGTCGCCGGCGTCGTCGGTGACGCCCTCGACCGACGCGGTGTGCGCCGTGTCCGCGGCGAGCGGGCTCCGCGGCTCGAGGGTCGCCGTGGACGTGTCCGGGTCGTAGGTGACGTCGGCCGGCACCGGGGTGTCGTCGGGCCCGGTGAGGGTGAGGGTCGTCGCGTCGACGCCGCGCACCGGTCCGCTGAAGGTGACGGTGACCGGGGTGCCCACCGCGACGCCGGTGGCACCGTCGGCCGGGGTGGCGGCCGTGACCGTCGGCGCGGCACCGTCGGTGTCGGTGTCGGTGTCGGTGTCGGTGTCGGTGTCGATGCTGTCGTCGGCCGGGTCGGTCGTGGGGTCCGTGGGGATGGACTCGTCGGCCGGCAGCGGGGTGTCGCCGGCGGCGGGGGAGCCCTCGCAGCCCTCGGCCGGGCCGGGGGTCTCGGCCGGACCGGTGATCCGCATGGTCTCGACCGGCCGCGGCTCGTCGGACACCGTCCCGGCGGGCGCTCCGCCGGCCGGCTCCTCCCCGGCCGGTGGCTCCTCGGTGGACGACGCGTCCGTCCCGCCCGCCGGCGGCTCCTCGAGCACCGTCTCGCCGAGCACCGTCTCCCCGGGCACGACCTCGGCGGCCGGCGGCTCGGCGTACACGATGTGCTCGACGCCGTGGCCGTTGCCGAGCAGCACCGCCGCGCGCTGGTCCCGCGTGAGCTCGGCGTCGTTGCGGGAGCCGGTGAACGGCGTCCGGTAGCGGATCCGGAAGCCGCCGTCCGCGTCGGTGGCGACCACCTCGTCGGCGACGATCCGGTAGCCGCCCGTGCCGTCGGCGAACTCGTCGACCGTCAGCTCGGCGACGGGGATCGGCGCGCCGTCGGCGTACCGGGCGACGCCGGCCACGACCACGTCGCCGGTGTCGGGCTCCAGGGCGGGCGGGCCGGTCCACCGGAGGTCGTCGACGGTGACCTCGTCGGTGTCCTCGGGGGTGGTGACGACGACCCGGTCGCCGGGGCGGATGTCGGGGGTCTGCACGTCCCAGCAGTCCCCGGGCTGCGCGGCGACCCCCGCCGGTCCGGCGTTGACCGCCAGGCCGGGACCGCCCTCCAGGGCCCGTGCGGGCCCGCTCGCCCGCCCGAGGACGACGGCCTCGCCGGTGGCCGGGTCCCGGCGCAGCACCTCGACGACCAGCGGCGTCCCCTCGGGGTAGCCGTGGACCGCCACGGAGTCCGCGTCGGAGGAGACGGTGACGTGCTCGCCGTCGTCCACGCCCGGGCCGGTCAGGGACGCCCGGGCCGGTGCCGCGCCGAGCAGGTCCTGGCCGACGAGGGCGAGGGCGGTGCCGGCCACCACGGTCGCGACCGCGCCGCGCCGGGTGCGGCGGGCGAGGGACGGGATGGGCATCGCGGCTCCCCGGGTCCAGCGCGGTCCTGGGCTCCCTGCCTACGACGCCTGCCCTCCGTCGACCGGACGGCGGCGCCGCGACCGCTGGACTCCGACCCTGCGGGGGCGCGGGCGGTCGCGGATCCCGAGTCCGGGGGGTGCCGACGGTCCTGCCCGGTCCCCGAAACGGGGGGTGCCTACTGTCGCCGCTCCAGCACCCACATGACCAACCCGACCACCATGATCAGGCCCGCGATGACGGCCACGATCAGGACGTCCGTCTGGGTCATCAGCCGTTCTCTCCTCTCGACGCGCGGTGGCCGCCACGGTTTGACCACCGGAGGCCGATGAACGGGGACACGCGGCACACTCGATCGATCCGAGACCGACCGGTGCTGGGGCGGCGACGCTTTGCCAAGTTCTTGCCGAACTCACAGGGACCTGCCAACAACGGGCACGGGGACGCGTGACACCCCGCCGGGCGCGCTGCATCCTGACGGCTGACGAGCGCTGCGCCCCCGGACGGCTGCGGAATGGAGTCGATGCCCGTGCGCACTCGGATCATCGGCGTGGCCGTGCTGGCCTCCGCCCTCGCGACCTTCCTCTTCGGCGTCCCGCTGGCCGTGGCGGTGCTGCAGTACGTCGTCCAGCACGAGCGCGGTCACCTGGTCCGGGTGGCCAACGAGGTGGCCATCGAGGTCTCCGACGACGTGGGCGCGGGCTCGGCGATCGACCGCGAGGACATCACCGACGTCGGTGACGACGGCGAGGACCTGCGGGTCGCCGTGTACGACGAGGACGAGCACCAGTTGGCCGGGGTGGCGCCCGACCACGACCTCGGCGTCCTGGAGAGGGCGCTCGACGGCGACATCAAGGCCGGGGTCGACGGCGACGTCCTGGTCGCGGCCGCCCCGGTCACGCACGCCGACAACGTGATCGGGGCAGTGCTCGTCTCCGAGGACCGCTCCGACGTGCTCGACGAGGTCGCGCTGATCTGGACCGGGATGGCCGGCCTCGCCGGGGCGGCGGTGACCGTCGCCTGGCTGGTCGGCCGTCGGCAGGCTCGGCGGCTGGCCCGCCCGCTGGAGGACCTGGAGGAGACCGCCCGTCGGCTGGGGGACGGCGACTTCAGCGTCCGGAGCCGGCGGGGCGGCATCCCCGAACTGGACTCCGTCGGGGCGGCGCTGGACACGACCGCCGCCCGCCTCGACGACCTGCTCGCGCGGGAGCGGGCGTTCTCCGCCGACGCCTCACACCAGCTGCGCACGCCCCTGGCCGGCCTGCGACTCCGGCTGGAGGCCGCGCTGGAGCAGCCCTCCCAGGACCCGCGGCCGGCGATCGTGGCCAGCCTGGCCGACGCCGACCGCCTCGAGGCGACCATCGAGGAGCTGCTCCTGCTCGCCCGGGCCGGCCAGGCCACCGCGACCGGGCCGGTCGACCTCGGTGCCCTGGTCGGGGACCTCTCCCCGGAGTGGGGCGCGCGGCTGGCGCTGCAGGGCCGGGACCTGGTGGTCCGGGTCGACCCCGACGTCCCGCCGGCGCGCGCGTCGGCCGCCGCGGTGCGGCAGGTCCTCGCCGTGCTCGTCGACAACGCCACGGTGCACGGGGCCGGGCCGGTCGGCGTGGCGGTGCGCCAGGCCAGCGGTGCCGTGGCGGTGGACGTCAGTGACGAGGGGGCGGGCGTGTGCCACCCTCCCGGACTGCTGTTCGCCCAGCGGGCCGACCGGCGCGACGGTCACGGCATCGGCCTGGCGCTGGCCCGGCGTCTGGCCGAGGCGGAAGAGGGACGGCTGCACCTCACCCAGTCGTCGCCGCCGGTCTTCACCCTCCTGCTGCGGGCGGCTGACCCGGTCGTGCGGGAGGAGGCGGACGCCGGCGCGGCGAGCGCGGCCGGCCGCTGACGCAGCACCGCCCCCGAAACGACGAGAGGGCTGGTCAGTCACCTGACCAGCCCTCCCAGTGGGGTGAGTGACGGGGCTCGAACCCGCGACACCCAGGATCACAACCTGGTGCTCTACCAGCTGAGCTACACCCACCACGTCTCCCGGCCGGCTGCTCAGAGCGGGTCGACCGGGGAACCGGCGCAACGATACCGGGTCTCAGGCGCCCGTCGCCGCAGGGGGTGCCTCGCCGGTCGCCTCGCCCGGCTGACCGGCGTCCTCGACCGCGAAGACCGCCGCGAACGACGCGGTCACCTGCTCGGAGGCCGCCTGCGCCTCGGTCGTGGAGGGGCCGGGGCCGTCCACGAACAGCGTCCGGCGGTAGTAGGCCAGCTCGCGGACCGACTCGATGATGTCGGCCAGCGCGCGGTGGGCCAGCCCCTTCTGCGGCTGGGCGAAGTACACCCGCGGGAACCAGCGGCGGGCGAGCTCCTTGATCGAGGAGACGTCGATCATCCGGTAGTGCAGGTGGTCGTCGAGCTCGGGCATGTCCCGGGCGAGGAAGCCGCGGTCGGTGCCGATGGAGTTGCCGCACAGCGGTGCGGTGCGCCGCTCGGGGACGAATCGCTTCACGTAGGCGAGCAGCTGCTGCTCGGCCTCGGCGACGGTCAGGGTCGCGGCGCGCACGGCCTCGGTGAGGCCGGACTTCGCGTGCATCTCGGTCACCACGTCGGCCATGCCGGCCAGGTCGTCGTCCGACGCCGAGATCACCAGGTCCAGGCCCGGGTCGAGGACGTTGAGCTCCGAGTCGGTGACCAGCACCGCGACCTCGATGAGCTTGTCCCGGGTGAGGTCCAGTCCGGTCATCTCGCAGTCGATCCAGACCAGATGTCCCGCGCTGTCAGCCACGACCGACGACCCTACGTCCCGCTCGCCACCACTGCCCCGCGTGTCGGCTCCATAGCGCATCCGCCACACCGGTGCCACTCGGGGCCCGGGGGAACGGCCGCCGGGCCACTACGCTCGGCGGCGATCCGCCCCGAGACCAGGAGTTCCGCCGTGCCCGCTGCCGCTGCACCTGCCGCGACCGACCGAGCGGTCCCGCCGGCTCCGGGGTCCCTCGCCGCCGTCCTGCGCCACCCGCTCCTCGCGCTGCGCTGGTTCTGGGCGGCGTACGCGACGCCCGGCCGGCCGGGGCGCCCGACCCGGCAGCAGGAGCTGCGCTGGATCTACGCCGCGTGGCTGGGCGCGTTCCTGCTGAAGATGCTCGGCTCCTCGTGGGACGTCTCCTGGCACTTCAAGTGGCTGCGCGACGACCTGGCCCCGCCGCACCTGCTCAACTCGGCCGGTACCGCGGTGGTGATCGGGCTCGTGGTCTTCCACAGCTACACCGGCTACGGCGTCGACCGGCGGGCGCTGCGCCTGATGCAGGTCGGCATCGCGACCTTCCTCGTGGCGATCCCGATCGACATCCTCAACCACCGCATCAACGGCCTGGACATCACCAGCTGGAGCCCCAGCCACGCGCTGCTCTACATCGGGACGGCGATCATGCTCGCCGGCGCGATCCGCGGCTGGTGGCTCTACGCCGCGCCCGGCCGCGTCCGGGACCTGGTGTCGCTCGGCCTGTGGCTGTTCTTCGTCGAGAACGTCGTCTTCCCGAACCAGCACCAGGAGTACGGCGTCCTGTCGCTGCAGGCCTACGACGCGGGCCGGACGACGGCCGAGCCGCAGCTGCTGGACTTCGCCGCCTCCCAGGGGCAGACGCCGACGATGTTCATGCTGCCGGTCCCGTCCTGGGTGCACCCGGCCTGGATGCTGTGCGCCGGCCTGCTCGCGCTCGTCGTGGCCCGCAAGCTGGTCGGGCTGCGCTGGACCGCGACCGCGGTCGCGGCCACGTACCTCGCCTACCGCGGCGTCATGTGGCTGGGGCTGGTGGCGCTGGACTTCCCGCCGTCGGTCCTCCCCCTGGTGCTGCTCGTCGGGGCGGTCGCGATCGACCTCGCGGTCACCCTGCGGCTGCCCGGCTGGCTGGCCGGGCCGCTGGTCGCCGCCGCCTTCTACCTCGCCGGTGCCGGCCAGGACGCGATCGGCTTCCTCCCGCCCTGGGACTGGAGCCCGGCGGCGGTGGTGCTGACCGGCGTCGTGTTCACCGCCCTCTGGACGGTCGTCGACGCCGTCGGCCGCAGCCGGTGGCTGGAGGCCTGGGCGCGCCCGGTGGAGCCCGGCCGCGAGTACGCGCCGGACGCCGTCCTGAGCGCGGTCGGAGGCGGCACGCCGACCCGCTGAGGGCTCCGGCCCCCGCGTCACATGACGTAACGTTCGGATGACAGCTCTGCCGGGGCGGGTCGCCGTCGACCGCCGGGCCCCGGCTCCAGCGCTGGCGCGGCTTCCCGCCGCCCCGCCGCCAGACCCGCTCGGAGGACCACGTGCTGCCCCTCACCCCCATGCCGCTGCAGACGGCGGGGGAGCGTGCGCTCTTCGACGAGCTGAGCCGCTGGGACACCGGCGGCGCGGTCCGAGGTGCGGTCGTGGCCTCCATCCCCGTCGTCGACGGACCGATGGAGCGGCGGCTCGCCGACGCCGTCCTGTTCGTGCCGGAGGGCCTGGCGGTGGTCCGCGTGGCCGAGGTGGTCCGCCAGAGCGGCGTGGTGACCGCGACGCCCGAGGGCTCCTGGACGATCGGGCCGGAGGCCGGCCGGCCCGGCGACGTGCTGCGGCTGTCCGGAGGCGGGTCCACCCCGCTGGACGGGCTCATGCGCGCCGGCATGGACGCCGCCGTCCGGCTGCGCCGCGCCGGTCTGGAGCCCGGCCGGATCGCCCGGCTCACCGTGCTGGTCGGCGACCTCACCGGGCTGGTCCCCGCCGACGGCGACCTGGGCGAGGGCGACCAGGTGGCGCTGCTCGAGCCGCGCTCGCTGCTGCTGGGCATCGCCCGGGCGGCCCGCTACACCGGCGTGGACAACCCCCGGCTGTGGACCACCGCCGACGTCCGCGCCGCACTGGACGCGCTGGGCCTGGCCGGCCGCGGTCCCACGGTGCAGGAGCTCAACGGCGAGGGCTTCCCGTACTCGCCCTACGTGCTGCGCACTCCCGAACTGCTGGCGCCCGCCGCGATGAAGGCCGCCGCGCCGAAGCCCGCCCCGGCGCCGGCCCCGGCCGCCGCGCCGTCCGGCCGTCCGCTGGTGGACCCGGTGGCCGCGGCGGCAGTGGCCGCGGCGGCCATCCGCGCCGACGAGGAGGCGGCCGCCCGCGCCGCCGCGACCCGGGACGCCGCGGCCGCCTCCGCCCTCGTCGCGCCCGCTCCGCCGGCACCCGGTCCCCGCACCGAGTCCCCCCGGGTCGGCCCGCAGGACACCCTGGTCGGCCCCACCGTCGGCGTGACCGCGGAGGAGACCGGCGGCATCGGGGGGCTGTTCGCCCGCGCCGAGCCGGAGGAGCCGGTCCAGGTCGAGGAGCCGGCCAGAGTCGAGGAGCCGGTCCGGGCCGAGGCGCCGGCCAGAGTCGAGGAGCCGGTCCGGGCCGAGGCGCCGGCCGCCCCCGCGTCCCCGCCCGCCCCCGCACCGACGGCCGCCCGGGCGCCGCTGGCCGACGGCGTCCCGCTGGTCGGGCCCCGTCGGCGCCCGCGGTCGGCGCGGCGCACCGCCCTGCTGGTCGGGGCGGCGCTGCTGCTCGTCGTCGTCCTCGGGATCGGCGCGACGCTGCTGTTCGGCGGGGACGACGACCATGCCTCCGCCGGCGCCGGGACGTCGGAGGCGGGGGACTCCACCGCGCCCGTGCAGGCGCCCGCCGGCCCCGAGGTCGGCGACCGCGAGGTGGTCGACGGGCTGACCTTCGTCGCCCAGGAGGTGCGGGTCGACGACACCTGCGAGGGCAACGCCTACGGCGCCGTGGCCGACTTCTTCTCCGACACCGACTGCACCGGCCTGGCGCGGGCGCTGTACTCGACGGAGGTCCAAGGGCGTCCGGTCGTGGTGTCGGTGTCGGTGGTCGACATGGGCGAGGCCTCGCCCGCCCGGGCGCTGCGCGCGCTGGCCGACCGCAACGGCAGCGGCAACGTCAGCGACCTGTTGCGCGAGGGCGCCCGTTACGACGGCGGGCCGGACCAGTTGAAGGACGCGGAGTACGCCAGCGCGGTGTCGGGCAGCACGGTGACGATCGTGGAGACGGCGTGGGCCCGGGGCGGCAAGAAGGGCACCGCGCACGACCTCGACGTCGTGGCCTCGACCGGGCTGGTCCTGCCCATGCCCGACCCCGCCGCCTGAAGGAGGACCCCGCTGCCCCCGGTCCTTCGAGGGGTCCTCCTACTCGCGGCGGGCCCCTGCAGCGGGGCCGTTCCCGTGGCTCACGTCCTGGCGGCGGCCTCGGCCATCGCGGCGAGCAGGTCGGCCATCGCGGCCCGCGGCACCCGCCCGGCGCTGTACGGCGTGGAGTTGATCAACCCGAAGACCGCGTGCGCCCGGGCCCGGCTGGCCCCGACGTCCGCGCCGGGGTGCAGCCGGCCCAGGACGTCGACCCACACCTCCACGTAGCGGCGCTGCAGCCGCCGCACCTGCGCGGCCTCCTCCTCGGCCAGCGACCCGAGGTCGCGGTCGTGCACGGTGATGAGCGCCGGGTTGTCGAGGGCGAAGTCGACCTGGAAGGCGATGAGCGTGCGCAGCTGGGCGAGCGGGTCGTCGCCGGCGGCGGCCACCCGGGCGGTGCCGCCGGCCAGCAGCCGCTCGCTGATCCGCAGCAGCATCTCGGCGAGCATCGCGTCCTTGCTGGCGAAGTGCCGGTAGATCGCCGGGCCGGTGACGCCGACCGCCGCGCCGACGTCGTCGACCCCGACCGCCCGTGCGCCGCGCTCGGCGAACAGCTGCGCGGCCGCGCGCAGGATCTGCTCCCGGCGGGACGGCCGGGCCGCGTCGGCGTGCAGGGCGGTGTCGACCTCGGCCACATGCCCTCCTCGCCGGCGCTCGTCGGGCACGTGACCGACGGCGCTCCGATCCGCAGGTGACCTCACCGGCTCGGTCACCGCGCAGATGCTAACGCGCGTTGACCCACCGAGTGAACGGTCGTTAACATCGCCGCCGTGGACGCACCTGTGCTCTCCCGCACACCGACGGCCGACGGGGCGGCCGCAGCCCGGAACGCCGCCGCCCACGCCGACCTCGCCGCCGACCTGGCCGCGCAGCTGCGCCGGGTCGCCGAAGGCGGCGGGGAGCGAGCTCGCCAGCGGCACGTGGAGCGCGGCAAGCTGCTGCCGCGCGAGCGGGTCGACGCGCTGCTCGACCCGGGCAGCCCGTTCCTCGAGCTCTCCCCGCTGGCCGCGCACGGCCTCTACGGCGGCGATGCCCCGGCCGCCGGGATCATCACCGGCATCGGCCGGGTCTCCGGCCGCGAGTGCGTCGTCGTCGCCAACGACGCCACCGTCAAGGGCGGCACCTACTACCCGATGACGGTGAAGAAGCACCTGCGCGCGCAGGAGGTGGCGCTGCAGAACCGGCTGCCGTGCGTCTACCTGGTCGACTCCGGCGGGGCGTTCCTGCCGATGCAGGACGAGGTGTTCCCCGACCGCGAGCACTTCGGCCGGATCTTCTACAACCAGGCGACGATGTCCAAGGCCGGCATCCCGCAGATCGCCGCCGTCCTGGGGTCGTGCACCGCGGGCGGCGCGTACGTGCCGGCGATGAGCGACGAGGCGGTCATCGTCCGCGAGCAGGGCACGATCTTCCTCGGCGGCCCGCCGCTGGTGAAGGCCGCGACCGGCGAGGTGGTCACCGCCGAGGAGCTCGGCGGCGGCGACCTGCACAGCCGGGTCAGCGGGGTCACCGACCACCTGGCCGAGGACGACCCGCACGCGCTGCAGCTCGTCCGGCAGATCGTGGCCACCCTCGGGCCGCGAGCCCCGCGACCGTGGGACGTCGAGCCGGTCGAGGAGCCGCTGTACCCGCCGGAGTCGGTCTACGAGGTGGTGCCGCCGGACCCGCGCACCCCCTACGACGTCCGGGAGGTGATCGCCCGGCTGGTCGACGGCAGCCGGTTCGCCGAGTTCAAGCCGCTCTACGGGCAGACGCTGGTCACCGGGTTCGCCCGGCTGCACGGCCACCCGGTCGGGATCGTCGCCAACAACGGCGTGCTGTTCAGCGAGTCGGCGCTCAAGGGCGCGCACTTCATCGAGCTGTGCGACCGGCGCAGCATCCCGCTGCTGTTCCTGCAGAACATCTCCGGGTTCATGGTCGGCCGCGACTACGAGGCCGGCGGCATCGCCAAGCACGGCGCGAAGATGGTCACCGCCGTCGCCTGCGCCCGGGTGCCCAAGCTGACCGTCGTCATCGGCGGCTCCTTCGGGGCCGGCAACTACTCGATGTGCGGCCGGGCGTACTCGCCGCGGTTCCTGTTCACCTGGCCCAACGCCCGGATCTCGGTGATGGGCGGGGAGCAGGCCGCGTCGGTGCTGGCCCAGGTGCGCCGCGACGGCCTGGAGGCCCGCGGCGAGGAGTGGCCGGCCGCGGACGAGGAGGCGTTCAAGAAGCCGATCCGGGACCAGTACGAGACCCAGGGGCACCCCTACTACGCCACCGCCCGGCTGTGGGACGACGGCGTGATCGACCCCGCCTCCACCCGGACCGTGCTGGGCCTGGCCCTGTCCGCCTGCGCCAACGCGCCGCTCGAGGACGTCGGCTACGGCGTCTTCCGGATGTGAGCGGGGCAGGCGTGGCCGTCTCCGCCCCTCGACGGATCGGGGAGTGACCGTGTTCGACACCGTCCTGGTCGCCAACCGCGGCGAGATCGCGGTCCGGGTGATCCGCACGCTGCGCTCGATGGGTATCCGCTCGGTCGCCGTCTACAGCGCGGCGGACGCCGGTGCGCTGCACACCCAGGTCGCCGACGTCGCCGTCCCGATCGGGCCCGCGCCCGCCGTCGAGAGCTACCTGTCCATCGAGCGGGTGCTCGACGCCGCCGTCCGCACCCGGGCGCAGGCGGTGCACCCCGGCTACGGCTTCCTGTCGGAGAACGTGGAGTTCGCCCGGGCCTGCGAGAAGGCCGGGATCGTCTTCATCGGCCCGCCGGTCGCCGCGATCGAGGCGATGGGCGACAAGATCCGTGCCAAGCAGACCGTCGCAGCCGCCGGCGTGCCCGTCGTCCCGGGGCGCACCGAGCCGGGCATGGACGACGACACGGTGGCCGCCGCGGCGGTCGAGGCAGGCTTCCCGGTGCTGCTCAAGCCGAGCGCCGGCGGGGGCGGCAAGGGCATGCGGGTGGTGCGGTCGGAGGCGGAGCTGCCCGGCGCGATCGCCGCCGCCCGGCGCGAGGCCCGCGGCTCGTTCGGCGACGACACCCTGCTGGTGGAGCGATACATCGGCGCGGCCCGGCACATCGAGGTGCAGGTGCTCGGCGACGCCCACGGCACCGTCGTCCACCTCGGCGAGCGCGAGTGCAGCCTGCAGCGCCGGCACCAGAAGGTGATCGAGGAGGCGCCCTCGCCGCTGCTGTCCCCGGCGCAGCGGTCGGCGATGGGCGCCGCCGCGGTCGAGGCGGCGCGCGCGGTCGGCTACACCGGCGCGGGCACGGTGGAGTTCATCGTCGACGCAGAGAAGCCGGCGGAGTTCTTCTTCCTCGAGATGAACACCCGGCTGCAGGTGGAGCACCCGGTCACCGAGTGCGTGACCGGCCTGGACCTGGTCGAGCTGCAGGTGCGGGTGGCCGCGGGGGAGCGGCTGCCGTTCGGCCAGGACGACGTCCGGCTCGACGGGCACGCCATCGAGGCGCGCCTCTACGCCGAGGACCCCGCCCGCGGCTTCCTCCCGCAGGCCGGCACCGTGCTCGGCCTGCGGGAGCCCAGCGGCACGGGCATCCGGCTGGACAGCTCGCTGGCGGTGGGGTCGGTGGTCGGCACCGACTACGACCCGATGCTGGCCAAGGTGATCGCCTCCGGCCCCGACCGGGCGACCGCGCGGGCCCGGCTGGTCGGCGCGCTCGGGCACACCGCCGTCCTCGGCGTGCCGACCAACACCGCGTTCCTCCGCGCGCTGCTGGCCGACCCCGACGTCGTCGCCGGCCGGCTCGACACCGGCCTGATCGAGCGGCGCGGCGAGGCGCTCACCGCGGCCGACCCGGTGCCCCCGGCCGCGTACGCCGCCGCGGCGCTGGCGCTGCTGGTGGAGGCCGAGCCGGCCGGGCCGGTGGTGGACCGCTGGGACGTCCCCGACGGCTGGCGGCTGGGCGAGCCCGCCTGGACGGTGCGCCGCCTGCAGGCCGCCGGCGGCGAGCCGGTGACCGTGCGGGTCCGCGGGCGGGCGGCGGCCGCCGAGGTGCAGGTGGGGGACGCAGACCCGGTGCCTGCGACCGCCCGGCGGGACGGGGGCGAGCTCGCCGTGACCCTGGACGGCGTCACCTCGCGGTACGCCGTCGTCCACGCCGGCGGCGACGTCTGGCTGGCCGCGAACGGCCGGGTGGCGGCCTTCCGCGAGCACGAGCGGCTGCACTCCGCGGCCGAGGGCGCCGGCGGGGACGGCGTCGTCACCGCGCCCATGCCCGGGACGGTGACGGTGGTGCAGGCGGCGGTCGGCGACCAGGTCGAGGCGGGGACCCCGCTGCTGGTCGTCGAGGCGATGAAGATGGAGCACGTGCTGACCGCCCCCGTCGCGGGGACGGTCGCCGAGCTCCCGGTGACGGCCGGCCGACAGGTCCGGCTCGACGAGCGGGTGGCCGTGGTGACCCCACGAGCCGCCGACGAGGGGGAGTGACCGACGTGCTGGACTACCGGCTCGACGAGGAGACCGACGCCCTGCGCACGCTGGTGCGCGAGTTCGCCCAGGAGGTCGTCGCACCGCAGATCGGGAAGTTCTACGAGCGGGACGAGTTCCCGACGGCGATCGTCCGCCAGATGGGCGAGCTGGGGCTGTTCGGGCTGCCCTTCCCCGAGGAGTACGGCGGGTCGGGCGGCACCTACTTCGACCTGTGCGTGGCGCTGGAGGAGCTGGCGCGGGTCGACTCGTCGGTGGCGATCACCCTCGAGGCCGGCGTCTCGCTCGGCGCCATGCCGATCTACCGGTTCGGCACCGAGGAGCAGAAGCAGCGGTGGCTGCCGCGGCTGTGCGCCGGGGAGGCGCTGGGCGCGTTCGGCCTGACCGAGCCCGGCGGCGGCTCGGACGCCGGCGCCACCCGCACCACCGCGCGGCTCGAGGACGGGCACTGGGTGGTCAACGGCTCGAAGGCGTTCATCACCAACTCCGGCACCGGCATGACCGACCTGGTCACCGTCACCGCGGTCACCGGCACCCGCCCGGACGGCGGCAAGGAGATCTCCGCGATCGCCGTCCCCACCGACACCCCGGGCTTCACCGTGGGCCAGCGGTACTCGAAGGTGGGCTGGAACGCCTCGGACACCCGGGAGCTGTCCTTCAGCGACTGCCGCGTGCCCGAGGAGAACCTCGTCGGCGAGCGGGGCCGCGGCTACGCGCAGTTCCTCTCGATCCTCGACGAGGGCCGGATCGCCATCTCCGCGCTGGCGGTCGGCCTGGCCCAGGGGTGCGTCGACGAGTCGGTGAAGTACGCCGGGCAGCGGGAGGCGTTCGGCCAGCCGATCGGCCGCAACCAGGCGATCCAGTTCATGATCGCCGACATGGAGGTGCGGGCCTCCACCGCGCGGCTGGCCTACTACCGGGCGGCGGAGAAGATGCTGCGCGGCGAGCCGTTCAAGCGCGAGGCCGCCATCGCCAAGCTCTACAGCTCGGAGATCGCGATGGACAACGCCCGCTACGCGACCCAGGTGCACGGCGGCTACGGGTTCATGAACGAGTTCCCGGTCGGCCGCTTCTACCGCGACGCGAAGATCCTCGAGATCGGCGAGGGGACCAGCGAGGTGCAGCGGATGCTCATCGCCCGCGATCTCGGCGTCGGCTGAGCGGAGTGGGAGGGCGCGGATGACGCGCCCGTGGCACTCCGCTCCGGCAGGACCCGGACGGTCCGGTACCGGCACGGGAGCGACCCTGTTACGGGCGGGGTGCGCGGGACGAAGGCGCTGGTGGGGACGGCGTGTCGGCAGGCCCGGTGCTGTGACCGGACGGGTCCGTGGGGAGGCTCTCGGCGGCTCCTGACGACGGTCGTCAGGAGACCGCCAGGAGTCCTGCGATGTCGGCGTCCCGTCGTCCCGCCCGCGCCCCCCGTCCGTCCCGTGCCGCGGTCGCGCGGGGCTCCGCCCTGGGGCTCGGCCTGCTCGTCGCCGGTGCGGCCACCGCTCCCGCCGCCCTGGCCGAGGTGGACGACGCCGCGACCGGGGGCGCCGACCCCCGCACCCAGCCCGAGGAGCAGCGCCCGGCGGCCGCACCGCTGAACGAGACCCCGGCGGCCGCCGCCGTGGCGGACCCGCTCGACGGGGACTTCGGCATCGGCAAGGCCTCCGTGCCCGTCGGGATCGCCGTGGACGGCATCGCGCCGCGTGACCTGGACCTGTCCGGCGGGCAGTTCACACTGACCAGCACCGCGGACAAGACGTCGTCGTTCCGCTGCACCACCGACGTCGCGGGCGCGTGCCGCGTCGAGTTCGGCACCGGGCGCAGCGAGGACCCGTCCGTGGTCCGCGTCCCGGCCGGCTCGTACGCCCTGCGCCAGACCACGCCGGTGCCCGGGCTGGCTCCGGCCGCGGGCCGGTCCTGGACGGTCTCCGTCTGCGACCCCGAGGAGGAGTCGTTCGCAGGCCTCCTCTGCAGCATGGCGTCGGCGGTGCCGCACGACCTCGCGGTCGTGAACACGTCCCGGTTCCACACCCGCATCGAGACCACCGTCGTCGACCGGGTCACCGGCCGGCCGGTGTCCGGGGTGGGCTACGAGCTGACGGGGCCGGACTACCGGCACGCCCCGGACGCCGGGACGGCCGACGACTGCCAGGCCGCGGAGGAGCCCGAGGAGGAGCCGACGCCGGAGCCGGAGCACCCCTTCCCGGTGCGCCTGGGCAGCCCTGCCGGCGAGCCCCTCCCCGGCGCCGGAACCGAGGCGTCGGGTACCGCACCGGCGGACGGCGAGGCGGCCGTGGACGGCGGGGCGGCCGTGGACGGCGCGGCGCCCGCCGACACCGAGGCCGCCGACTCCGAGGCCGCCGACTCCGAGGCCACCGACTCCGGGGCCGCCGACTCCGAGGCCACCGAGCCCGGCTCCCCGAGCGCGGACTCGGCGGGTGAGGACACCGGCACCGCGACCGCCGACACCGGCACGCCCGACGTGGCGGGCACCGACTCCGGCGACGCGGCCACCGATTCCGGCGACGCGGGCACCGACTCCGGCGAGGTCGCCGCCGCCGGCGCCGTCGCGGATGCCGAGTCCGGCCAGGTCGCCGCCGCCGACGTCGCCCAGGACGCGGGGGCCGCCGTCGCGGCAGCGGCTGCGGCCGCACCGGACGAGGACGCCGTCCCCACCACGGAGGAGCACGGGGTCGTGGTCCACACCGGCTGCTTCCTGCCCGGCGCGTGGCGGATGACGGCGGTGCACACCCCCACCGGCTACGCCCCGGGCGACACCTTCACCACCGCGCTCTCCGCCCCGGTCGTCGACGAGGGGTACGGCGAGCTCGACCAGACCTTCGAGCAGACCCACCGCCTCCGCCCCGTCGGGTCGACCGGCGACGCGGACGACAGCCCGGAGACGTCGCCGACCCCGAGCCGGCCGACCGAGCCGACTCCGCGGCCCGAGCCGGCTGGGGACCCGGCCCCCGCCTCGACGGACGACGAGCAGGCCGCAGGCGGCGGCTCCACCGGCGGCACCACCGGCCGCACCAGCGGGAGCAGCACCGCCGGCACCTCGCGCGGTGTGCCCGCCCCGCTCCCGTCCCCGGCCGCCGTCGCCACGGAGCCCCCGGCCGCGACGCCGTCGGCCACGACGCCCCAGCGGTCCACCACGCCTACCTCGCCACATCCGGTCGCTGAGGACGCGGGCGGCTCCGAGCAGCTCGAGCCGGCCAGTGAGAGCACGGCCTTCGAGGCCGGCCTCATCGGGTTCGGCGTCCTGTTCGTCGCCGCGGTCGTCGTCGGCCTCGGCCTGGTGCGCCGCCGCGCCCGCCGGCAGGACTGACCCGGTGCTCTCCGGGTGGTGGGCCCGGCTGCCCGGACCGCGGCAGCCGGGCTCGCCTGCGCAACACACGCTGGTCGGCGTCCTCTCGGCGGAGTTCCCGGCACACGCCGTGGTGGACCTGCCCGACGCGCGCCGCCCCGCCGGGTGGCAGGTCGCCGTCCGGGCCGACGTGGACGGCACCCGGGTGCACTCCGTCGAGGTCGCCCTGCCCGGAGCGCCCCTGCTCTGGTACGTCGAGCTCCCCGAGCCCGGCGAGGGCGCGACCACGCTGGTGGCCTTCTCCGACGCGCGGCACGCCGAGGGCACCCTGCTCAGCGGTGAGCAGGCCCGGGCGGCCGGGGTCGCCGGGCGGGACCAGGTCGCGGCGTTGCGCTGGTGGACCGGCACCGGCCTGGTGCACCAGGTCTACGTCGCGCCGCAGCACCGCCGCCGCGGCGTGGCAGGCAAGCTCGTCCAGGCGGCGTACGGCATCCAGGCCGCCCGAGGGCTGCCCGGGCTGCACGGGGACGGCCGCCGAACCGACGACGGCGAGCGCTGGCGGGCCGGCCTGCCGGACTTCATCGCCTGGCGGCTGGCCCCGCGCAGCGAGCGCCTGCCGTCGATGACGCCGGGGGAGTAGCGGTGTGCCACGGCGCGGAAAGCGCGCCCGTGGCACTCCGCTCAGGCGGTGACGTCGACGAGCACCTTGCCGACGGCGCCGTCCTCGACCGCGCGCTGCGCCTGGGCGGTCTCGGCCAGCGGGTGCACGTGCAGCGGCAGGCCGGCGTCCTCACCCACCCGGACGGCGCCGTCGAGGACCGCGGCGTTCACGTCCTCGACGGCGATCGCCTTGGCCCGCTCCGGCTCGGTGTAGACGAGCACGAACTGCCAGCGCGCGTTCGGGCCCATCTGTGTGCGGACCGGCAGGGTCACCTCGTCGCCGCCGTTGTTGGCGTAGACCGCGACCGATCCGTGCAGCCCGACCACCTGCGCGTCGACGCCGGCGTTCTGCGCCGGCGCCACCTCGACGACGGCGTCCACGCCCTTGGCCGTGATCTTGCGGACCTCGGCGACGACGTCCTGCTGCCGGTAGTCGATGACGTGGCTGGCACCCGCGGCCGCAGCCAGCTGCGCCTTGCGCGGGCTGCTCACCGTGGCGATCACGGTGGCGTCGGCCCAGCGGGCGAGCTGGATGGCGGCGTTGCCCACCGCGCCGGCGCCGCCCTGCACGAGCACGGTGGAGCCGGTCAGCGAGCCGGGGCCCAGCCGATCGGGGAGCGACTCGGCGACGGTCAGGCAGCGGTGCGCGGTGAGGAACGGGATGCCCAGCGCGGCGCCCAGCTCGAAGGACGGGCCGGCGCCCAGCAGCACGACCTGCCGGGCCGGGACGACGGTGTACTCGGCGGCGGTCCCGAACGGCCGCTGCCAGGCCGCCTCCCAGATCCACACCCGCTCGCCGACCAGCACCGGGTCGACGCCCTCCCCGACGGCGTCGACGGTGCCCGAGCCGTCCTGGTGGGGGATCTGACCGTCCGGGCCGATCGCGGCACCCGCGGTGGCACCGCTGCGGGACTTCCAGTCGGTGGGGTTGACCCCGGAGAAGGCGACGTGCACGCGCACCTCGCCGGGACCGGGCTCGGGAGTGGGCCGCTCGACGAGCCGGAGCACGTCGGCATCGCCGTTCTGCGTGTAGGTGATGGCTCGCACGGCAGCGCCCTACCCGTTCCTGCGCCGATCAGTGCCGGAGTCAGCGCCAGGTGACCGTCTCCGGCGGCCGCCCGAGCACCCGTCGGACCTCCCGCTCCGCCCGGCCGCCGGCGTTGACCAGCACCGGGCGGGCGGTGCCGGCGAACAGCGGCAGGTCCGAGGCGCTGTCGCTGTAGACGGCCACCCACGGCGGCGGGTGGCCGCGCTCGGCGAGCATGGTCACCTTCGCCTCGCCCATGGCCCGGCGCACCCGCAGCGGCCGGAAGGACCCGGTCGAGCCGACGACGTCGACGTCCGCCAGCCCGAGGGCGGCGAGGAAGCCGCGGGCCATCGTCTCCTCGCAACCGGTTGCGACGACGACGCGGTGGCCCTGCCGCTGGTGCCGGCGCACGCAGGCGACGGCCTCGGCGACGGCGGCCTCGGGCTTGCGGGCGAGGACGCGGCGGTAGGCGCCGGCGATCGCCGCCACGCCACCGTCCGGCTGCCGGCCGACGGCCACGCAGGTCAGGAGCCGGGCGGCCAGCGGGCGGGTCCAGGGCAGGGCGGAGCCGACCAGCAGCACGGGGGCGAGCAGCAGCAGCGGCAGCGCGTGCAGCGGCGACTGCCGCAGCCGGCCGGAGAGGAACAGGGTCGAGGCGTCCCCGCCGAGCAGCACCTTGTCCAGGTCGACCACGACCGTCGGGCTCATGCCGGGGGAGTACCGGAGTGCCGGGGCGCAGGAAACCTGCGCGGGCGCACTCCGCTGGGGACGGCGGGTTCGCGTTGCCGGGGCGCGCGCGGGCTGGTGAGGTCGGGCGGTGCCCGCGCTGCCGACCCGACCGGCCCCGTCACCGCTCCGCCGGATCCGGCAGTACCGCGAGGTCACCGGACGGTTCCCGCCCCTGCTGCGGCCGCGCACCTTCAACGAGAAGCTGAACTGGCGCATCTGCTTCGACCGCCGCGCCCTGCTCGCGCACACCTGCGACAAGCTGGCGATGAAGGAGCACGCCCGGCGACGCGCACCCGCCGGCCTGCGCATCCCGCGGACGCTGTGGGCCGGCACCGACCTCGCCGAGCTCGCCGAGGTGGCGCTGCCGGCGCACTGGGTGGTCAAGCCCAACCACTCCTGCCGCCGGGTGCACGTCGGCTCGGGGGCGGCCGACCCCGCCGAGCTGGCCCGGCGCACGGAGGGCTGGGTCGAGGAGCGGTACTGGGAGCTCAGCGAGGAGTGGGCCTACCGCCGGGCGCGGCCGGGGCTGCTGGCCGAGGAGTACGTCGGCGTCCCCGGCCAGGTGCCCGTCGACCTCAAGGTCCTGGTCTTCGACGGCGTGCCGCGGGTGGTGGAGGAGCACACCAGCCGCGGGCCCGAGCACCGGATCCGGTTCCGGACGCCGGACTGGGCGCCGCTGCCGTGGACCGCCGGCTACCGGCGCGGCCCGGACACCCCGCCGCCGGACCGGCTCGCGGAGATGCTCACCGCCGCGTCGGCCCTGGCCGCCGGCTACGACATGCTCCGCGTGGACTTCTACGAGCACGCCGGCGAGCTGTGGTTCGGCGAGCTCACGCCGTACCCCGGCGCCGGCTGGACGCGGCTGGAGCCCGAGTTCGACGAGCTGCTGGGCTCCTGGTGGACGCTGCCCTGGCGCCGCCGTCGGGCGCCCGTCCTGCCCCTGCGCCTGCCCGCGGACCGGCCGGAGCAGCGCGCCGCCGCCTGACCGCCCTCCCTCGTCGGGGTGAGGCCCCGACTCCATCCCTGCAGCGCGGGCGGTGTCCGGGCGATGGAAGAGACGTGCACGTGAGACTCCCCGGCCGCTTGGCGGCCCTGCTGCCCGAGGGACGGCGGCTGCCCGACGCGGTCTGGCAGCGGCGGCACCAGGTGCTCGTGTGGGTCGCGGCGGCACAGGTCCCCGCGCTGGCCGTGCTGGCGCTGCTCACCGCCGCGCCGATCACGGCGGCCTTCGTGGTGGGAGCCGTGGCGTACCCGCTCAGCTTCCTGCTGCTGCCGGGTGCCGGCCGCGGGCTGCGGTCGTCGGCGACCACCACGAGTCTGCTCGTCGCGTCGGTCGCCCTGGTCCACCTGCTGAGCGGCCTGACCGAGGCGCACTTCCACTTCTTCGTCGTCATCGGGCTGGTGGCGCTGTACCAGAGCTGGCTGCCCTTCGGCCTGGCCCTGCTGGTGGTCCTGGTGCACCACGGTGTCGCCGGCACGCTGTTCCCGCACGACGTCTTCGACCACGCCGGGGCCTACGCGCACCCGTGGAGCTGGGCGGCGGTGCACGGGGGCTTCGTGCTGGCCGCCAGCCTGGCCCACCTCGCGGCGTGGCGGCTCAACGAGCAGCAGGGGCTGCGTGACCCGCTCACCGGCCTCGCCAACCGCACGTGGCTGGTCGAGCACGCCGAGCGCCTGCTCGCCCGCGACGGCGGCCCGGTCGGCGTGCTCCTGCTCGACGTCGACGACTTCCGCGACGTCAACGACGCCCGTGGGCACGCCGCCGGCGACCGGCTGCTGGTCGCCCTCGGCCGGCGGCTGGCCGGGTGCGTGCGCGCCGGCGACCGGGTCGGCCGGCTCGGGGGCGACGAGTTCGCCGTCGTGGTGGACGGCGGCCCCGAGGTCGTGCACGCCGTGGGCGAGCGGGTGCTGCGGGCGCTGGCCGACCCGGTCGCCGTCGACGGCCGGCCGCTGGCGGTGCACGTGAGCATCGGGGCGGCCGGCACTGCCACCGCCGGGGAGCGGAGCGCCGTGACCCTGCTGCGCAACGCCGACCTGGCCATGTACATGGCCAAGGCCCTGGGCAAGAACCGGCTGGTGCACTACGCCGACGGCATGGCCCAGGCGGCGCGGGACAAGGCCGAGCTGCTCGAGGACCTCGCCGGCGCCACCACGGCCGGCCAGCTCGAGGTGCACTACCAGCCGACCATCGACCTGGCCTCGGACGCGGTCACCGGCTTCGAGGCGCTGCTGCGCTGGCGCCACCCGAGCCGCGGGCTGGTGCCGCCGGGGGAGTTCGTGCCGCTCGCCGAGGAGGGCGGGCAGATCGTCGAGATCGGCCGCTGGGTCCTGGCCGTGGCCACCCGCCAGGCGGCCGCCTGGTCGGCGCTCGCCGGCCGGCCGCTGGGCGTCGCGGTCAACCTCTCACCGCGGCAGCTGGCCGACGACGACGTGGTGGCCGCGGTCCGGGAGGCCCTCGACGGCAGCGGCCTGCCGGCCCGCCAGCTGACGCTGGAGGTCACCGAGGGGGTGCTCGTCCGCGACGTCGACGAGGTCGTGCGCCAGCTGCGGGCGCTGCGCGCGCTCGGTGTCCGCATCGCCATCGACGACTTCGGCACCGGCTACTCCAGCCTGTCCTACCTGCGCCGGCTACCCGCAGACATCGTGAAGATCGACCGCAGCTTCGTGCAGGAGCTCGGCACCGGCGGCACGACGACGACGCTGGTCGCGTCGATCATCGAGCTGGCCCGCAGCCTGCACCTGGACGTCGTCGCCGAGGGCGTGGAGACCGCCCAGCAGCACGCCGTCCTGCGCTCGCTGGACTGCTCGCACGCGCAGGGCTACCTGTTCGGCCGGCCGGCTCCCGCGGGCGCGCAGCAGCCACCCGCGCGGCCGGCCCTCCCCGCCGCGCGCGGCCCGGTGACCGCCCTCCGCTGACCTCGGCGGTCCCGTCCCGGCCCCGTCCAAAGGCTCGCCGCGAGCGTGCGAGTGGTGAGGACGGGGTCCTTTCTCAGATCGGGGTGATCGAGAGGGTCAGCGCGCGGCGGCCCTCGTCCGAGCGCGCGGTGGCCATCCGCTCGGCCGACGGCGTGCCGTACTCGGTGGTGCGCTGGCGGGCGGGGCGGCCGATGGCGGCGGCGATCGCCTCGAGTTCGGCGATGGTCTTCAGCGAGCCGTTCTCGCTGCCGGCCATCCGGCTGATCGTCTCCTCCATCAGGGTGCCGCCGAGGTCGTTCGCGCCGCCCTGCAGCACCGCCCTCGTGCCGGCCTCGCCGAGCTTGACCCAGGAGGTCTGGACGTTGGCGATCCGGCCGTGCAGCAGCAGCCGGGCGACGGCGTGCACCGCCCGGTTCTCCCGCACCGTGGGCCCGGGGCGGGCGACGCCGGCCAGGTAGATCGGCGAACTGTGGTGCACGAACGGCAGCAGCACGAACTCGGTGAACCCGCCGGTCTCGTCCTGCACCGCCGCCAGCGTGCGCAGGTGCGCCACCCAGTGGGCGGGGGTGTCGACGTGGCCGTACATCATCGTGGAGGTCGTCGGGATGCCCACCCGGTGGGCGGTGGTGATGATCTCGATCCACGTCGCGGCGGGCAGCTTGCCCTTGGTCAGCACCCAGCGGACGTCGTCGTCGAGGATCTCCGCCGCGGTGCCGGGGACGCTGTCCAGCCCGGCCTCCTTCGCGGCCACCAGGAACTCCTCGAACGAGAGCCCGGTGCGGGCGGCGCCGTTGACGATCTCCATGGGGGAGAACGCGTGCAGGTGGATGCCGGGCTGCCGGCGCTTCACCTCGCGGGCCAGGTCGAGGTAGGCCGTGCCGGGCAGGTCGGGGTGGATGCCGCCCTGCATGCAGATCTCGGTCGCCCCGGCCGCCCACGCCTCGTCGACCCGGTCGCCGACCTGCGCCATCGACAGGGTGTAGGCGTCGGCGTCGGTGCGCCGCTGGGCGAAGGCGCAGAACCGGCAGCCGGTGTAGCAGACGTTGGTGAAGTTGATGTTCCGGTTCACCACATAGGTGACGTCGTCGCCGACGGTGTCGGCGCGGACGGCGTCGGCCAGCGCGCACAGGTGCTCCAGGTCGCTGCCGTCGGCGCCGAGCAGGGTCAGGTACTCGTCGTCGGAGAGTCCGGCCGGGTCGGACTCCGCGTGCAGCAGCGCCGCGAGCACCTCCCGGTCGCCGACCGCCAGCGCCGTCGAGTGCCCGTCCCGAGCTGACGTCGTCCGCTCGCGCAGCTCGGACCAGTCGCCGTAGACGGCGTCGAAGTCCGACCGGCGGTCGGCGGTGCGCCCGACGGTGTCGACCTCGACGTGCAGCTCGGTCCGGCCGGACGACGTCCACGCCTCGTCGGGCTCCTGCCACGGCAGCCCCGCCGGGATCCGGCCGGCCACCGCGAGCCCGTCGGGCCCGGCCAGCGCGGCGACGTGCGGGCGCACCCGCGGGTCCAGCCACGGCTCGGGTTCCAGCACGTACCGCGGCTGGGCGGCCAGCCGCTCCCGCAGGGTGAACCCCGCCTCGGCCGACAGCGCGGCCAGCTTGTCGATGTTGGGCCAGGGCCGCTCGGGGTTGACGTGGTCAGGGGTCAGCGGCGAGACCCCGCCCCAGTCGTCGACGCCGGCGCGCAGCAGCAGACCCAGCTCGGTGGAGTCGGAGAGGTTCGGCGGGGCCTGCACCCGCGCCTTGGGGCCGAGCAGCAGCCGGGTGACCGCGACGGCGGCGACGTACTCCTGCAGCTCCAGGTCGTCGGCGCCGGCCATCGCCGTCCGCGGCTTGGCCCGGAAGTTCTGGACGATGACCTCCTGCACGTGCCCGTGCCGGGAGTGCGCGGCCCGGATCGCGCCGATCGCCTCCACCCGCTCGGCCGGGGTCTCCCCGATGCCCAGGAGCACGCCGGTGGTGAAGGGCACCGCCGACCGCCCGGCGTCCTCCAGCACCCGCAGCCGCACCGCCGGCTGCTTGTCCGGCGAGCCGAAGTGCGGGCCGCCCGGCTCCGCCCACAGCCGCGTGGCGGTGGTCTCGAGCATCATCCCCATCGACGCCGAGACCGGCTTGAGGCGCTGGATCTCCTCCCACGACAGCACGCCGGGGTTGAGGTGCGGGAGCAGCCCTGTCTCCTCCAGCACGCGGATCGCCATCGCCCGCAGGTAGGCCAGGGTCGAGTCGAAGCCGTGCGCCTCCAGCCACTCGCGCGCGACCGGCCAGCGGTCCTCGGGCCGGTCGCCGAGGGTGAACAGCGCCTCCTTGCAGCCCAGCGCGGCGCCGGCGCGGGCGACGTCGAGGACCTCGTCGGGGGAGAGGAACGGCGCCCTGCCCTCCCGGCGCAGCGCGCCCGGCGTGGTGACGAACGTGCAGTAGTGGCAGCGGTCGCGGCACAGGTGGGTCAGGGGGATGAACACCTTGCGGCTGTAGGTCACCACCCCCGGCCGGCCGGCCGAGGCCAGCCCCGCGTCGCGGACCCGGGAGGCCGCGGTGAGCAGCCGGTCCAGGGGCTCGCCGGGGCCCAGCCCGCGCGCGGACAGCAGGACCTCGGCCTCGGTGGCGTCCAGCGTCACGCCGCGGTCGGCGCGGGCCAGCGCGCGGCGGAGGGCGGAGTCGGTGGGCGTGAGCTGCTCGGTCATCCCGGCCGACGCTAGTGGAAGGACCCCCTGCCCCCCACCACTCGCAGGCTCGCGGTGGGCCCCTGCAGGGGGCCTGCCCGGGACGCGACCTCCGCGGGACCGTGCACGGGCCCGGGGATCACGCCCGGCCGGCCGGCCCGCCGGTGCCTTCCACGTACCGGCCGCGCAGCCGCACCAGCGGGACGGCGGCGGCGTCCATCACCGGCACGTCCTCCACCTCGAGGAGGGCGAGCACGTGGTCGCCGGCCTCGACCACCCGGTGCAGCCGGCAGTCCAGCGCCGCGACCGCCGCGTCCAGGACGATCGCGCCGCTGCCGGCCGCCCGGCGCCACGGCACCGACTCGAGCAGGTGCCGCGCGCCGGGCCGCCCGGCCGAGGAGAACCGGCTGGCGAGGATCGCCTGCGGGGCGGCGAGCACGGTGAGCGCGCACCGGCCGACCGCCTCGAGCACCTCCGCGGGGTAGCCGTCGGCGGCCAGACCCACGGCCACCAGCGGCGGGGCGGCCGACACGCTCATCACCGAGGAGACCGTCGTCCCGACGTCGTCCATGTCGTCCCGCACGGTCAGCAGGCACACCCCGGCGGCGTACAGGCGGAGGGCCTCGGCGTAGGTGGCGGGGTCGACCGGCATGGCGGCCAGTCGACCACACCGACAGGATCGGGCAGGTGAGCGGACAGGGGCGGGAGCCGGCAGCGAGGAACGAGCGAGGGGCGGAGCGCCCCGCGGGAGCGACCGGGTGACGGCGGTGGAGGAGCGCAGCTACGACGTCGTCGTCCTCGGGGGCGGGTCGACGGGGGAGAACGTCGCCGACGTCGTCGTCCGCGGCGGGCTGAGCGCCGCGCTCGTCGAGGCCGACCTGGTCGGCGGCGAGTGCTCGTACTGGGCGTGCATGCCCAGCAAGGCGCTGCTGCGCGGCAGCGAGGTGCTCGCGGCCGCGCGCGCCGTGGACGGTGCCCGGCAGGCGGTCACCGGGGAGCAGGACGTCGCCGCGACCCTGGCCCGCCGGGACTCCTTCGCCGGGCACTGGGACGACGCCGGCCAGGCCCGCTGGGTGGCCGACGGCGGCATCGACCTGGTTCGCGGCGCCGGCCGGCTCGAGGGCGAGCGCACCGTCGTCGTCACCGGGCCCGACGGGACCAGGACCCGGCTGACCGCCCGGTCCGCCGTCGCCGTCTGCACCGGGTCGGAGGCCGCCGTCCCCCCGGTGGACGGGCTGGCCGAGGTCGGGCCCTGGACGCCGCGGGAGGCGACCAGCGCCAAGGAGGTCCCCGGCCGCCTGCTCGTGGTCGGAGGCGGGTACGTCGGCTGCGAGATGGCCACCGCCTGGCAGGCGCTCGGCGCGCAGGTCACCCTGCTGCAGCGCGCCGACCGGCTGCTCGACGACATGGAGCCCGAGGCCGGGGAGGCGGTCGCCGCCGCGCTGCGCGACCGGGGCGTCGACGTCCGGCTGGGCACGGACGTGATCGCGGCGCGCCGGGAGGCGGGCGAGGTGGTGCTGCGCTGCACCGACGGCGAGGTCCGCGGCGACGAGGTGCTCGTCGCGGTGGGCCGGCGGGCGCGCACCGGGGACGTCGGCCTGGACACCGTCGGGCTGACGCCGGGGGAGTACCTCGACGTCGACGACTCCCTGCAGGTGCGCGGCCGGCCGTGGCTCTACGGCGTCGGCGACGTCAACGGCCGCCGGCAGCTGACGCACATGGGGAAGTACCAGGCCCGGCAGGCCGGCGCGGCGATCGTCGCCCGCGCCCGCGGGGAGCAGGTGTCGCTGGCCGACTGGTCGCCGGTCACCGCGACCGCCGACCGGGTGGCCACCCCGTCGGTGGTGTTCACCGATCCGCAGGTGGCGTCCGTGGGGCTCACCCGGGCGCAGGCCGAGCGGGACGGCGTGCCCCACCGGGTGGTGCGCTACGACCTCGGCGACGTCGCGGGAGCGCGGCTGTCCGCCGACGGCTACCGGGGGACGGCGATCGCGCTGGTCGACCCGGGGCGGGAGGTGCTGCTCGGCGTCACGTTCGTCGGCGCCGGTGTGGCCGACCTGCTGCACGCGGCGACCGTCGCGGTGGTCGGGGAGGTGCCGGTCGCCCGTCTGTGGCACGCCGTCCCGGCCTTCCCGACGACCAGCGAGGTCTGGCTGCGGCTGCTGGAGACCTACCGCGGCTGACGAAGGACCCCGTCCTCCTCACCGGGGAAGGACCCCGTCCTCCTCACCGCTCGCAGGCTCGCGGCGAGCCTCTGGACGGGGCCAGCCCGGGACGGGGCCCCGGCGGGACCCTGCACGGGCGGACTCAGCCGCGGTCGAGCAGCAGCAGGCCGTAGGCGGCCAGGCTCGGCCCGTCGGTGAACCGGCCCGACCGCACCATCTCGCGCAGCTCGGGCTCGGGCACGAACGCCTGCCGCATGTCGGCCTCGGTGGCCTCCCGCGCGGTCGGCCCGGCGGTGAGGTCGGTGGCCAGCCAGACGTCGAACTCCTGGGTGGACAGCCCCGGGGCGAGGTCGAGGTGACCCAGGTGGCGCAGCGACCCCGCGCGCAGGCCGGTCTCCTCGGCCAGCTCGGCGCGGGCGAGCTCCTCGGCGTCGCCCGTGCTGCCGGGGCTCCAGGTGCCCTGCGGGAACTCCCAGGCCCGCCGTCCCACCGGGTAGCGGAACTGCTCGACCAGCCAGAACCCGCCGTCGGCGTAGGGCAGCACGAGCGCGAAGTGCGACTTCTCCACCACCCCGTAGAGGCCCGGCGAGCCGTCGGCGAGCTCGAACGTGTCCTCCCGCACCCGCATCCACGGGTTGCGGTAGACCTCCCGGCTGCTCGTCGTCCGCACGCGGCCATCCTGCAGGGGCCCGCCGCGAGCCCGCGAGCGGTGGGGGGAAGGTGGTCCTTCTTCAGGGGAGCGGGTGCGGTGCCGTGCTGGTCTGCGGGAGCTCGCCCTCGACGGTCGCGGTGACCGTCATCGACTCGAACCGGGCCACCCCGCCCAGGGTCGTCAGGAACGCGGTGTCGGCGGCGTCCCGGCCCGAGCAGATGCGCACCAGCGAGCGCAGCGGCGCCAGCCGGGTGGCGTCGACGACGTGCCAGGTGCCGTCGACGTCGGCCTCGACGACGGCGTGGAAGTCCATCGGGTCCAGCCCGGGGGCGTAGACGGCGACCAGCCGGGCCGGCACCTCCAGCGCGCGCAGCAGGGTGACGGTCAGGTGCGCGTAGTCGCGGCACACCCCCCGCCCGGCGAGCAGGGTGTCGACGGCGGTGTCGACCGGGCGGCTGGCGCCGGCGGTGTAGGTGAGCCGGTCGTGGACCCAGCCGGCGACGGTCTCGACGAGCTCCGCACGCGGCATCGTGCGGTCGAACTCGCCCGCCGCGAAACCCTCCAGCTGGTCCGAGGGGCAGTAGCGGCTGGGCCGCAGCGCCTCGGCCCACGCCGCGGGGGTGACCGGCCGGGGCGGTCCGTCGCCGTCGACCGTGGCGGTGTAGGCCACCGTCGTCGTGCCCTCGGCGAGCTCCACCCGGTGCACGCGGGCCTCGCCCACGGCGAACTCCTCGACCGGCAGCGGCCGGCCGTCGCAGAGCACGGTCAGCTGCTCCTCGCGCGGGGCCGCGACGGCCACCTGCAGCAGGGCCGGAGCCGGCGCCGGGGAGGAGATGGTCATCGTCGCCGCGACGTCGGTCCGCATGCCCTCCATGGTCGCGTCGTCGCAGGTCGGATGGGCTGTGGGGTCGGTCACCACACCCGGGACCGGCTCCCGCGCCGAACCCGTGCTGGAGTGGGGACCGTGCAGCTCGAGCCCTCCCGGACCACCTGGCGCCGCTACGTCGCCCTCGGCGACTCCTTCAGCGAGGGGCTGGCCGACCCCGACCCGCAGCGGCCGGGGGAGTACCGCGGCTGGGCCGACCGGCTGGCCGAGCACCTGGCGGCCACGGCCGACGGCGACCTGGAGTACGCCAACCTCGCCGTCCGCGGCCGGCTGCTGGACCAGGTCGTCGAGGAGCAGGTGCCGGTGGCGCTGGCCGCGCGGCCGGACCTGGTGAGCCTGGTCGCCGGGGGCAACGACCTGCTGCGCCCCGGCGCCGACCCCGACCGGCTGGCCGCCACCCTCGAGGACGCCGTCGCGCGGTTCCGGGCCGCCGGCGCCGACGTGCTCCTGGCGACCGGTGTCGACCCGCGGCAGACGCCGATCATCCGCCGCACCCGCGGGCGGGTCGCCGTCTTCAACGCCTCGCTGTGGTCGATCGCGGCCCGGCACGGCGCCGTCGTCCTCGACCAGTGGGGCGCCGACTGGCTGCAGGACTGGCGGATGTGGGACACCGACCGCATCCACCTCACCGACGAGGGCCACCGCCGGACGGCGCTGGCCGCCGCGACCGCGCTCGGGCTGCCGGTCGGCGACGACTGGCGCACCCCGCTGCCGCCGCAGCCGCGGCGGGCGCTGCGGGCGGCGATGGCCGAGGAGGCCGCCTGGGTGCGCGGCTTCGTCGCCCCGTGGATCGCCCGCCGGCTGCGCGGCCGGTCCTCCGGGGACGGCCGCGCCGCCAAGCGGCCGGTCCCGCTGGCCCTGCCGCGCGCCTGACCGCCGCCCGCTACTCCGGGTCGGCGGGCCGGCCCTCGGGGTCCTCCCCGGCGGACTCGTGGCCGGTGAGGTCGTGCGCGGCGAGCCCCTCGGCGGTCAGCTCCTCGACGCTCATCAGCTGCGTCACCGGCGGCTCGACGGCGGGCTCGGCCGGCTGCTCGGCGGCCAGCACGTCCTCCACGGTGACCGTGCCGGGCGGGAGCGTCCCGGCGAGCTCGTCGTCCTCGGACGCCGGGCCGGAGCCGGGCAGCGGCGCGGGCCGGCCGAAGGCGTAGCCCTGGGCCATCCCGCAGCCGTGCTCGCGCAGCCACTGCGCCTGCTCGAGGTCCTCGATGCCCTCCGCGATGACCTGCAGGCCCATGCCCAGGCCGAGCTGGAGCAGGCCCTGCACCAGCGCCGCGGTCGAGGGCTCGGTGACCACGTCGGCGACGAAGGAGCGGTCGATCTTCACCGTGTGGATGGGCAGCCGGTGCAGCGCGGTGATGGCGGAGTAGCCGGTGCCGAAGTCGTCGAGGGCGAGGGTGACGCCGGCGTCGGTCACCTCCGACACCGCCTGGAGGGTGGCCTCGGCGGCGAACAACGCCGTCGACTCGGTGATCTCCAGCTCCAGGCGCTCGGGGGGCAGCCCCGACTCGGCCAGCGCCTCGGCGACCAGGTCGGCGAAGCCGGGTTCGGCCAGGTGCCGGGCGGAGACGTTGACGTGGACCCGCAACCCGACGGGCCAGCCGGCGGCGTCGATGCACGCCTGCCGGAGCACCCAGGCGCCGAGCCGGGAGGTCAGCCGGTTGTTCTCGGCGGCGTCGAGGAACGCGCCCGGCGGCAGCAGCCCACGGGTGGGGTGCTGCCAGCGGATCAGCGCCTCGTAGCCGAGCAGCGTCTCGTCGGTCAGCGACACGATCGGCTGGTAGAACAGCCGCAGCTCGTCGGCCTCCAGGGCGTGCCGCAGGTCGGCCT
The DNA here is from genome assembly GCF_054050115.1 of Geodermatophilus sp. SYSU D00708. Taxonomy (NCBI): domain Bacteria; kingdom Bacillati; phylum Actinomycetota; class Actinomycetes; order Geodermatophilales; family Geodermatophilaceae; genus Geodermatophilus; species Geodermatophilus sp. SYSU D00708. Next base: position 38,370 of record NZ_JBJGYS010000034.1, read on the forward strand.
CCAGCTGCAGCGCGTCGACCTCGCTGTCGCTGAGCCCCCCGTCGTGCACCTCGATGCGGGCCCGGCTGCCGTCGGCCTTGGCGCGGGTGAGGGCGTTGTGCGCCTGCCGCAGCAGGTCGTCGGGGGCGACGTCGGAGCCGAGGGTGAGCCCGACGCTGGCCGACAGCACGATCTCGCGCTCGCCGATGAGGAACGGGTCGTCGAGCACCGACAGCAGCCGGTCGGCGAGCGCGCGCAGGCCGTCGAGGTCCTCGACGTCCTCGGCGAGGATGAGGAACTCGTCGGCGCCCAGCCGGACGGCGGTGTCCTCGATCCGCGTGCTCCAGCGCAACCGGTCGGCCACCTGGGTGAGCAGCTGGTCGCCGGCCTCGTGGCCGAGGACGTCGTTGACCGCCTGGAACCGGTCGAGGTCCAGGTGCACGAGCCCCACCTGCAGCCCCCGCCGCCGGGAGAGGGCCAGCGCGTGGTTGAGCCGGTCGCCCAGGGCCCGCCGGTTGGGCAGCCCGGTGAGCGGGTCGGTGAACGCCCGCCGGACCAGGTCCTCCTCGGCGCGGCGGCGGTCGGTCACGTCGACCAGCGAGAGGACGACGAAGTGCGGCGCCCCCGTGCTGGTGTGGATGACCTGGTGCGACTGCTGCGCCCACAGCTCCTCGCCGTCGGCCCGGCGCAGCCGCCGCTCGCCGTCCAGCCGCAGCCACGGGTCCAGCGCCGTCTCGGTGTCCGGCGGGAGGTCGGGGACCGGCGCCTCGTCGGGGTGCGCCAGGAGGTCGACGTGCCGGCCGACCATGTCCTCGGGCGTGCGCCCGGTGAGCTCGCACAGTGCCTCGTTGACCACGAGGAGGTGTCCGTCGAGGTCGACGAGCGCCTTGGGGATCGGCGCCTCGAGGAACAGGGCGCGGAAGAGCTGGCCGCGGTCGGCGAGCAGGGTGTCGATGGCGCGGAGCCTCGAGCCGGCGGCGGGTCCGCGGGTCCCCGCCCGGGGCCGCGGTACGTCGGGGGCGCTCAGAGTCACCTGGACAGGGTGCGGGACAGGAGCCGCGAAGTGACGGAACCCGTCAGCGGAGAGTCGTGGTCGATCGGACACACAGCGTGATGAGCCGTGTGCGGTGGGGCAGGAGGGGTGGGTGGGACTCGCGGGCGGGGCGACCGTCCCTGTGAGGTCCCCCACCGGCCGGGAACAGACCCACTCCCCGCGGTGCTCCGAGGGGCGTGGACGCAGTGGAGAAGCGGATCGGGTTCCTGTCCTTCGGGCACTGGCAGCCGATCCCCGGGTCGCAGGTGCGCACCGGCCGGGACGCGCTGGTGCAGAGCGTCGAGCTGGCCGTGGCCGCCGAGGAGCTCGGGGTGGACGGCGCCTTCGTGCGGGTGCACCACTACGCCCGGCAGCTGGCCTCGCCGTTCCCGCTGCTGGCCGCGATCGCCGCGCGGACCAGCCGGATCGAGATCGGCACCGGCGTCATCGACATGCGCTACGAGAACCCGCTGTACATGGCCGAGGAGGCGGCGGCCACCGACCTGCTCAGCGACGGCAGGCTGCAGCTGGGCGTCAGCCGCGGGTCACCCGAGACGGCGCTGCGCGGCTCGGAGGCGTTCGGCTACGTGCCGCCCGAGGGCTCGTCCGACGCCGAGCTCGCCCGGGACAAGACCGCGCTGTTCCTGGCGGCGATCGCCGGGCAGCCGGTCGTGGACGCCGACCCGCGGATGACCGGCGGCGCGGCCGGCCGGCTGGCGATCCAGCCGCAGTCGCCGGGGCTGCCCGAGCGGATCTGGTGGGGGTCGGGCACCCGCGCCACCGCCGAGTGGACCGCCCGGCAGGGGTTGAACCTGATGAGCTCCACGCTGCTCAGCGAGGACACCGGCGTGCCCTTCGACGAGCTGCAGGCCGACCAGATCGCGCGCTACCGGGCGGCCTGGGCCGACGCCGGCTGGGAGCGGACGCCGCGGGTGTCGGTCAGCCGCAGCGTGATGCCGATCGTGACCGACCTGGACCGGCAGTACTTCGGCCAGCGCTCGGGCGAGGACCAGGTCGGCCTGCTCGAGGGCGTGCGGGCCCGCTTCGGCAAGAGCTACGTCGGCGAGCCCGACCAGCTGGCCGAGGAGCTGGCGAAGGACGCCGCGGTGCGCGAGGCCGACACGCTGCTGCTCACGGTGCCGAACATGCTCGGCGTCGACTACAACGCCCGGCTGCTCGAGACGATCGTGCGCCACGTGGCCACGGCGATCGGCTGGGTGCCGCCGGCCGAGCGGAGCCGCTGACCCGACGCCGGGCGGTGGCGCCGGGAGTCCCGGGTCACCGCCTCGGCGGGTCAGACGTAACGCTTCGGGATGGGCGCGTAGGCCCGCGACCCGACGCCGATCGAGATGGTCGGGTTCTGTGCGGCCCGCAGCCAGCGCAGCAGCCACACCATCTGGCTCGAGGACACGGCCACGCACCCGGCGGTGGCCCGCGAGTTCTTCACGTGCAGGAAGAACGCCGAGCCCTTCCCGCGGACCGCGCCGGTGCCGTAGGGCGACGGCGCGTTGTAGCCGATGAAGGCGGCGTAGTCGTAGGCGCCCGGGTAGTTGCTCAGCCGCTCGATCGAGCCGTAACTGGCCGGGCAGGTGCCCGGGGCGCAGCGCCGGTGCTGGTTGATCACCGAGCCGGTCGAGCCGGTCCACACGTCGTTGCGGTCGACCCGGTGGTAGCCGGGGACGCCCGGGTCGGGCTTGATGCCGAAGGGCTGGTTGAGCCGGAACTGGCCGACCGGGGTGCGGGCCACGCTCTCGCTGGCCGCGCCCATGCCCGCGGAGCCGATCCGGGCGCTCGGAAAGAGCGCGACCCGCTTGTACCGGCCGTCGGGCTGGCGGGACCACGCCTCCACCGTCGCGTACGTGCTGGTCGCCGACGGCGCGGAGACGGTCACCACCTGGCCGGACGTCGTCGCCGCCGCGGCCGGGGTCGGCGCGGCGCCGACGAGGCCGCCCAGGAACAGGGCCGCGATCAGCCCGAGGACGGGTACGTGCTGTCTCACTGCTGCCTCCACCGGCGGCTCGACGGGAGGCGCGGAGCCGCGCGTGCACCCGGGTCGGCGCAACGTACCCGTTCCGGAACTCGCCGACGTGACCGCCGAGGCGGGCGTGCAGCACGGGGCGGAGGTGGCGGGAGAGGTGCGCCGCGTCACCGCGCGTCAGGCGCCTGGTGCGCACCGGGATGACCCGCTGTGCCCGACGGGGATCGACCGGGACGCCGCCGTCCGCGGTCGCCGTCCGGGCCGTCGAGGCCGGTGGACCGTCCTAACATCCCGGACGCAGGTCATCGACATCCTCCGGCCCGACTTCCGGTGCGCCTCATCTGTCGCTCTGTTCTGCACATCGAGGTCGCCCCGCGGCAACGTCCGGCGACCGTCTCGTCGTCGATGGCCTGGAACGGTCAGAACGGCGCTCCGTGGTCATCAAGGGGAGCGCAGATCGATGAACGCCGCACTGCGGAGCACCCCGCTGGCTGCCCTCGTGATCGCCTGCTCGTCCGTGGCGACCGCGGCTCCGGCGGCTGCTGCTCCGGAGGGGCCGACCACGCTGCACGTGGAGGGCACCCAGAGCCTGGTCGGCGAGAACTTCTACCGCAGCGAGGGAGGGCTGCTGGGGGACTTCTGGATCCTCACGTTCGACCCGCTGTACGAGTCCGACTCCCTGGTGATCGGAACCGGCACCGAGCGGTTCGTGGGCTGCGTCGACGTGGACCTCGACGCGACCTGTGGGGCGGACGAGCCGACCGGTGAACTGCGGTTCGACTACGTCCAGTGGGCGACGTTCGACCCGGCCACGGGGACGTTGATCGAAGGTGCCTGCACCCACCCGGTCACCGGTGGGAGGGACGCCTTCCAGGGCGCCCGAGGGCTCCTCGAGATGCGCGACGTCGTGGTGGACGGCGAGGTCCAGACCACGTACGAGGGGACGGTCGTGCTGGACGCGGTGCCGGGGGAGGCACCTGCACCGGAGGCTGCTCAGGCGTTGGCCGCCGGCGTCTCACCGACCGGCGGGGGTTCCTGTTAGCCGGCTCCGGTCCCGCCGCCGCCGGGTGGTGCGCTGGGCGCGCCCGGCAGGGATCGAACCTGCGACCAAGTGCTGAGTGACCACCTCAGGGGTGAGGCCGGCAGCTCAGCTCGACCCAGCGGTCCCCGTCCGGGCTTCCCACGCCTGGCTCTGCCGAGTCGGAACCGCGGTCACGATCCGCCACTCCCGAGCAGAACTGCAGACAGCCGTGCGGCGGACGCCGTACGTTGCCAACCCTGAACGCGCTCCGGTGGGTGGGGGATCACGCACATGGCAACGTCGGCACGCCCAATGAGGGTGGGCCGACTTGCGCTGGTGCTGCTGCTCCTGACCGTGGTGGCCCCGCTGGCCTGGGGCGCGTGCTCAACCCCCGCTGCTCGCCCGAATCCGATCGTGGCGGAGAACCAGCAGCCCGGGACCCAGTCGTGGCGGATCACCCGCCCCAGTGATGACGTCCATCAGCAGGTGAAGGGTTACGCGTCCGCTGTCAGCGTCGACCTGGGCGAGTCGATCACGTTCTTCGTGACCGTGAACCCAGTGCAGGAGTACTCCATCGACGTGTACCGGTTCGGCTACTACCACGGTCAGGGCGGCCGCCTGATGCGGCATGCTGACGCGCGTGCGGGAGTGACTCAGCCGAGCTGTCCCGTGGACCCGATGACGGGCATGGTCTCCTGCACCTGGTCCCCGAGCTACACCCTCGATGTCCCGACCACGTGGACGAGTGGCGTCTATCTCGCCAAGCTCACGAATGCCGAGGGTTTCGAGAACTACATCACCTTCGTGGTACGCGACGACGACCGTCGGTCCGCACTCCTCTACCAGCAGAGCGTGACGACTTATCAGGCCTACAACAACTACCCGTACGACGCCCCACCAGGGAGTTCCCTGCCGGCCACCGGCAAGAGCCTCTACGACTACAACAGTTCCGCTAGCCGGACCGGGCTGGGTACGCAGCAGGCGGTGAAGGTCTCCTACGACCGGCCGTACTCCGCTGACATCGGGCGGCGTGATGGGTCAGGGCAGTTCACCCAGTGGGAGAGCTACTACGTGCGCTGGCTGGAGCAGAAGGGCTTCGACGTCACCTACACGACGAACGTGGACGTCGACCGCGACGGCGGCCAACTGCTGAAGCATCGCGGATTCCTGTCGGTGGGCCATGACGAGTACTGGTCAGCGCGGATGTACGACGCGGCGGAGAATGCCCGCGATCACGGCGTGGGTCTGGGCTTTTTCGGCGCCGACGCCGTCGTGTGGCAGATCCGCTTCGAGCCGTCGAGCACCGGGAGCCCGCGTCGCGTACAGGTGTGCTACAAGGACGCCGGCTTGGATCCGATCGCGGGCTCGACGGTGACGGTGCGCTGGCGCGACCCGCCGCTGAACCGCCCGGAACAGCAACTGCTCGGCACGATGACCTCCGGCATGCAGCTGGATACCGGATCGCCGGCCATGTTCATCGCCACCAATACCTCCAACTGGGTCTACGCCGGTACGGACCTGAAGGACAATGAGCCGGTCGCCGCCATCGTCGGTTACGAGACCGACGGCTACGACAGCAGCTATCCGGCACCCGCGGCGAGGACGGGCACGTACACCAGGCTCTCGAACTCGCCGTACATCGACAGCGACCACCTGCAGGCCCTCCAGCAGTCGTCCGTGTACCAGGCGCCCAGTGGAGCGTGGGTGTTCAACGCCGGCACCATCCAGTGGTCCTGGGGCTTGTACAACGGCGACGGACTCAACTATGCAGACTCGCGCATCCAGCGGATGACCGCCAACGTCCTTCACCGGATGACGGAGGGCGCCTGACCTCAGGTGTGCAGCGTGCGCGCCCGGCAGGGATCGAACCTGCGACCAAGTGCTTAGAAGGCACCTGCTCTATCCGCTGAGCTACGGGCGCTCGGGGGCGATCATCGCACCCCCGGCGCCCCTCCGGTCCGCCGACGGGCCAGGGGCCACCCGCCTCTGGTGCCGACCGTCGGTCGGGACGACGATCTGCTGCGCAACCGCCGCCCTGCGTCGGGAGGCCGCCGTGGACCAGCCGGTCGTCGCGCCGGGCTCGTGGGCCGGCGCCACCCAGTACGAGGCCTACGTGGGCCGGTGGAGCAGGCCGGTCGCGCGGCGGTTCCTGACCTGGCTCGCCGTGCCGGGCCGGCTGCGGTGGCTCGACGTGGGGTGCGGCACCGGCGCGCTGACCGAGGCCGTGCTCGCCGCCTGCGCGCCGGAGAGCGTGCTCGGCGTCGACCCCTCCGCGGCCTTCCTCGGCCACGCCACCGCGCACGTCCGAGACCCCCGGGCGTCGTTCCGGGAAGGCGACGCGCGGGCGCTGCCGGTGGCCGACCGGTCGGTCGACGCGGTGGTCTCGGGTCTGGTTCTCAACTTCGTGCCCGAGCCCGCCGCCGCGCTCGCCGAGATGGCCCGCGCGGCCCGGCCCGGGGGAGTGGTGGGCGCGTACGTGTGGGACTACGCCGAGGGCATGCAGCTGATCCGGCTGTTCTGGGACGCCGCCGCGGCGGTCGACCCGGCCGCCCGGGCGCTGGACGAGGCGGTCCGGTTCCCCGGCTGCGCCCCCGAACCCCTGCGCACGCTCTTCGTGGCGGCCGGCCTGGCCGACGTGGCGGTCGAGGGGATCGTCGTCCCGACGGTGTTCTGCGACCTCGACGACTACTGGACGCCGTTCCTGGGCGGCACCGGCCCGGCGCCGGCGTACGTGGCGAAGCTGGCCGATGCCGACCGGGCCGCGCTGCGGGCGGAGGTCGAACGACGGCTGCCCGTCGGGGCCGACGGGGTGGTGCGGCTCTCCGCGCGCGCTTGGGCGGTGCGCGGGCGGAGGGGGTGAGGCGGTCACCCGGGGAGTGCAGCACGCGGTCGTCGCGGTGCCCGCAGCGTCGTCCACAGGCGGTCAGGCCGTCCACAGATGCCCCGGTCCGCTGTCCTCCGGGGTGCCCGCAGCCGAGGGTCGACGGCACACCGGCACCGCGCCGGCCGCGCCGTCCCGGCGCCGCGCAGACCCGAGGAGCACCGTGAACGAGACCCACGTCACCGTCGTCGGCAACGTCGTCGACTCACCCCGTCGCTTCAGCCCCGACGGCGGCAAACCCGTCACCAACTTCCGCATGGCGTCCACCCAGCGCCGGTTCGACAGCCGCACCCAGGAGTTCGTCGACGGCACGACCTTCTGGGTCGACGTCGAGTGCTGGAACGAGCTGTCCGGCAACGTCTCCGGCAGCGTCAGCAAGGGCGACCCCGTCATCGTCTACGGCACGCTGAGCACGCACAGCTGGGAGAGCGAGAACGGCCGGCGCAGCGTGCCACGCATCCGGGCCACCGCCGTGGGGCCGAACCTCAACCGTGGGACGGCCCTGTTCAAGCGCAGCCGGTCGGCGCGCACCGCGGAGGAGGGGCCGGTCCCGTCGGCGCCCGCCGACGGCGCGTTCGGCGGCGAGGCCGGCGAGCTGGTGTCCGGACGGGACTACGTCGACGGTCCCGAGGCGTTGTACGGGACGAACCCCACCGATCCCGCCGCGGAGCCCGCGCACGTCTAGCCGTCGAGGCTGGGAGGATCGGACGGGAGCACGCACGGGGGCGGGGGGGGGCGCCGGCCGGCCGCCCCCCCCCCCCCCAACCACCCACCCCCACCACCCCCCCCGCCACCATAAAAAAAAAAAAAATAAAAACAGCCCCACCCTC
>NZ_JBJGYS010000035.1:0-45124 GCF_054050115.1 Geodermatophilus sp. SYSU D00708
CCCGGCCCGCCCCCCCCCCCCCCCCCCCCCCCCCCCCCCCCCCCCCCCCCCCCCCCCCCCCCCCCCCCCCCCCCCCCCCCCCCCCCCCCCCCCCCCCCCCCCCCCCCCCACTGCGCTGTCGGTGGGCGGGTGCACAGTGCGTCCGTGGACCACACCCCGCCCGACCTCTCCGGCACCGTCGCCCTCGTCGCGGGCGCCACCCGCGGCGCGGGCCGGGGCATCGCCGTCGCGCTGGGCGCGGCCGGCGCCACGGTCTGGTGCACCGGCCGCAGCACCGCGGGGCGCCGCTCGGAGTACGACCGCCCCGAGACGATCGAGGAGACCGCCGAGCTGGTCACCGCCGCCGGCGGCCGGGGAATCCCGGTCGTCTGCGACCACCTCGACCCGGCGCAAGTGGCCGCACTGGTGGCGCGCATCGACGCCGAGTCCGGCCGACTCGACGTGCTGGTCAACGACATCTGGGGCGGCGAGACCCTCTTCGAGGCGGACGTCCCGATCTGGGCCTCCGACCTCGACCGCGGCCTGCGGCTGGTCCGCCTCGGGCTGGAGACCCACCTGGTCACCAGTGCCCACGCGCTGCGCCTGCTCACCCGCCGCCCCGGCGGGCTGGTCGTCGAGATGACCGACGGCACGGCCGCCTACAACGCCACCCACGTCCGGCTGTCGGTCTTCTACGACCTGGTCAAGGTCGCCGTGACCCGGCTGGCGTTCTCCCAGGCCGCGGAGCTGCGCGCGGTGGCCGGCACCGCGGTCGCGCTCACCCCGGGCTGGTTGCGCTCGGAGATGATGCTCGAGCACTACGGCGTGACCGAGGAGAACTGGCGGGACGGAACGGCGGTCGAGCCGCACTTCTGCATCTCCGAGAGCCCGGCGTTCGTCGGCCGGGCGGTCGCCGCGCTGGCCGCCGACCCCGACCGTGCTCGCTGGTCGGGCCGGTCCACCTCCAGCGGCGAGCTGGCCCGCGTCTACGGCTTCCCCGACGTCGACGGCACCCAGCCGGACTGCTGGCGCTACGTCGTCGAGGTGCAGGACGCCGGCCGACCCGCCGGTGACGAGGGCTACCGGTGAGCTCGCGGGCTCCCCCTGACGGCGCAGCGGGGCCCGCGGAGCCGCCGACGAGCGCCGGCGAGGAGGGCCGGATCCGCGGCTCACTAACCTGGGAGCGTGCCGAAGCTGCAGCTGCTCCCCGCCGTCGACGTCGCCGACGGTCAGGCCGTCCGTCTCGTGCAGGGGGAGGCCGGCAGCGAGACCGGCTACGGCGACCCGCTGGAGGCCGCGCTGCAGTGGCAGCGCGACGGCGCGGAGTGGGTGCACCTGGTCGACCTCGACGCCGCCTTCGGCCGCGGCGGCAACCGCGAGCTGCTCGCCCGGGTCGTCGGCTCGCTGGACGTCGACGTCGAACTCTCCGGCGGCATCCGGGACGACGAGTCGCTCGCCGCGGCCCTGTCCACCGGCTGCCGGCGGGTCAACCTCGGCACCGCGGCGCTGGAGTCGCCCGAGTGGTGCGCCCGCGCGATCGCCGAGCACGGCGACCGGATCGCCGTCGGCCTGGACGTGCGCGGCACCCGGCTGGCCGCCCGTGGCTGGACCCGCGAGGGCGGCGAGCTCTACGAGACCCTGGCGCGCCTGGACGCCGAGGGCTGCGCCCGCTACGTGGTCACCGACATCACCAAGGACGGCACCCTGCGCGGCCCGAACCTGGAGCTGCTGCGCGAGGTCTGCGCCGCGACGCCCCGCCCGGTGGTCGCCTCCGGCGGGGTCAGCTCGCTGGAGGACATCCGCGCGCTGGCCGGCCTGACCGCGGTCGGGGTCGAGGGCGCGATCGTCGGGAAGGCGCTGTACGCCGGCGCGTTCACGCTGCCCGAGGCCCTGCGGGTCACCGAGGAGGCGGCGTGAGTGTCGTCCGGTTCGGCTCCGACGCGCCCTGGGAGGCGGTCGTCGGGTACAGCCGCGTGCTGGTGCACGGCGACATGGCCTGGGTGAGCGGTACGACCGCGATCGTCGACGGCGAGGTCGTGCACCCCGGGGACGCCGCCGCGCAGACCCGCCAGGCGCTGGCCACCATCGCCGCCGCGCTGGAACGGGCCGGGTTCACCGTGGCCGACGTCGTCCGCACCCGCATGTACGTCACCGACATCTCCCGGTGGGAGGAGGTCGGCCGGGCGCACGGCGAGGTGTTCGGCGACGTCCGGCCGGCGACGTCCATGGTGCAGGTGGCCGCGCTGATCGACCCGGAGATGCTGGTGGAGATCGAGGCCGACGCGGTCCGGAGGGCCGGGGCATGACGAGCGAGCGTGCGAGCTCGTCCATGGGCACAGCCCGTCCCAGGCGAGCGGGGACGACGAGCGCCAGCGAGGAGGACGAGTGAGCCTGGCCGTGCGGGTCATCCCGTGCCTGGACGTCGACGCCGGCCGGGTGGTCAAGGGCGTCAACTTCGTCGACCTGCGCGACGCCGGCGACCCGGTCGAGATGGCGCGGGTCTACGACGCCGAGGGCGCCGACGAGCTGACCTTCCTCGACATCACCGCCAGCTCCGGCAACCGGGAGACCACCTACGACGTCGTCCGCCGGACGGCCGAGAGCGTGTTCATCCCGCTCACCGTGGGCGGCGGGGTGCGCAGCGTGGACGACGTCGACCGGCTGCTGCGGGCCGGCGCGGACAAGGTGGCGGTCAACACCGCCGCCGTGGCCCGTCCCGAGGTGATCAGCGAGATCACCGACCGGTTCGGCAACCAGGTGCTGGTACTCTCCCTCGACGCCCGGCGCTGCCGGGACGGGGCGCGCACCGACTCCGGCTTCGAGATCACCACCCACGGCGGGCGGCGCGGCACCGGCCGGGACGCCGTCGAGTGGGTGGCGCAGGCCGCCGAGCTCGGGGTCGGCGAGGTGCTGCTCAACTCCATGGACGCCGACGGCACGCAGGCCGGGTTCGACCTCGAGCTGATCCGGGCGGTGCGCCGCGAGGTCACCGTGCCGCTGATCGCCAGCGGGGGAGCGGGGGAGCCGGAGCACTTCCCGCCCGCGGTGGAGGCGGGGGCCGACGCCGTCCTGGCCGCGAGCGTCTTCCACTTCGGCAAGCTGCGGATCGGCGAGGTCAAGGCCGCGCTGGACGGCGCCGGCGTGCCGGTGCGGCGGGAGGCCGACTCCCCGCTGCGGTGACCGACGACCGTCGACCCGGCGGCGCGGTGGTGGCACCCTCGGGAGCACCTGGGCCCGGGGAGGCGCCGTGTGTCGATGGCTGGGCTACGTCGGGGACCCGATCACCCCGCGGGAGCTGTTGTACGACCCCGACCGGTCGCTGATCGAGCAGAGCCGCCGGCACGCGCCGGACATGCCGCTGCCCAACGGCGACGGGTCGGGCCTGGGCTGGTACGGGCGCCGGGAGACCCCGGCGCTGTTCCGCACCACCGCGCCCGCCTGGGGTGACGAGAACCTGCTCGAGCTGGCGACCGAGATCTCCTCGCGGATGTTCCTGGCGCACGTGCGGGCCGGCACGGGCGCGCCGGTGCAGCAGACCAACTGCCACCCGTTCCGGTGCGGCAACTGGCTGTTCGTGCACAACGGGTTCATCAACGAGTACCCGCGGCTGCGGCGGGAGCTGCTGCTGGCCGTCCGTCCCGACCTGTTCGGCAACATCGCGGGGACCACCGACTCCGAGCTGCTGTTCCACCTGGCGCTGACGTTCGGGCTGACCGAGGACCCGATCGGCGGGCTGGAGGCGATGGCCGGCTTCGTCGAGGCCGCCGCCGGGGCCGCGGGCATCCCCGAGCCGCTGCAGATGACCGTCGGGCTGACCGACGGCAGCACCCTCTACGCCGCCCGGTACGCCAGCGGCCCGGTGGTCAACTCCCTGTACGTCAGCGAGGACGTCGAGTCGCTGCGTGCGCTGTACCCGGAGCGGGAGCGGTTCGCCCACTTCCCGGACAACGCCCGGGCGGTCGTCTCCGAGCCGCTGGTGGACCTGCCGGGGGTGTGGCGGGAGGTGCCGGTGGCCACCGCGCTGGTCGTGGGCCGGACGGTGGAGGAGCGGCCGTTCCGCCCGCGCCTGCCCGTGGCCGCGTAGCGGAGTGCGGGGGCGCAGGGATCCTGCGCTGCCGCACTCCGTCTAGGACTGCCCGACGCGGGCGACGTCGCGGCGGCCGGCGGTCCACAGCAGCAGCTCCAGCGGCTCGCCGGCCACCGTCGTCCCCCCGGCGCCCACCCGGTGCTCCGCCCCGGTGTCGGTGCGCCGGAGCACGACCCCGCCCGGCGTCCGCCGGGCGAAGAACCGCACGGCCCCCCACAGCCGGTCCTGGTCGGCCCGGTCGAGCACCCGCGGCACCCAGCCCTGCTGCGCCCGGCGGACGTCCTCGTGGTGGATGGCGAACTCGGCGGTGTTGACCGCGTCGCCGACGACCGGCCACCCCATCGGCGCCCACGCCGGCGCACCGGACCGCACCCGCGCCACCAGCTCGGCGTAGGGCGTCGAGGCGCGCAGCCGGTCCTCCAGCCGGTGGGACCAGGCCGACAGCGGCCGGGCCACGCCCAGCTGCTCGACACCGAAGCCCGGGAGGGCGTCGGGACGGCGGTCCCGGACGACGACGTGCGCCGCCAGGTGGGCCGTCGTCCACCCCGCGCAGCAGGTCGGCGCGCCGGGGCCGAGCTCGTCGAGGAGGTCCGCGAGGGCGGCGCGCTCGCGGGCGGCCAGCGGACGGGAAGAGGCGGTCACCCTGCCCGGTTACCGACGAGGCGGGCCCGGGAAACGGGGAGCGTCCCTTAGCTCCCCTAAGTACAGTCGTGGGCACCGCCCGCACGAGCACCGAGGAGAACTGTGCCCCGCCGCCGAGACGCCGTGGTCCGGCGAGGGATGCGCCACGTCGGGCGCGCGATCGCCGAGCAGCCCGGCATGTTCACGCTGGCCTTCCTCGCCAGCAGCCTCTACGGCGGGATGACCGTGGCCAGCGCCTACGTCATCGGCGAGGTCACCCAGCGGGTGGTCCTCCCGGCGTTCGCCGCGGGGGCGACCACCGGGGCCGCGCTCACGCTGGCCGCCGTCGCCATCCTCGCCGTCGCCGTCCTGAAGATCCTCGGCATCCTCGGCCGGCGGCTGTTCGCCGGGATCATGGGCTACCGGCTGCAGGCCGACTACCGCCGCCGGGTGACCGGCCAGTACCTGCGGCTGCCGCTGTCGTGGCACCAGCGGCACCCGACCGGGCAGCTGCTGTCCAACGCCAACTCCGACGTCGAGGCGTCCTGGTACTTCGTCGCGCCGCTGCCCTTCGCCTGCGGCGCGGTGGTGATGATCGCGATCACCGTGGTCGCGCTGGTGGCCACCGACCCGTGGCTGGCGCTGGTCGGCCTGGTCGTCTTCCCGCTGGTCTTCCTGGTCAACGCCGTGTACTCGCAGGTGATGAGCCCGCGGATGGCGCGGGCCCAGCAGCTGCGGGCCGAGGTCAGCGAGATCGCGCACGAGAGCTTCGACGCCGCGCTGGTGGTGAAGACCCTCGGCCGGGAGGACGTCGAGACCGCCCGGTTCACCGCCCGCGCCGAGGAACTGCGCGACGGGCTGGTCGCCGTGGGCAGGGTGCGCGGCCTGTTCGACCCGCTCATGGAGGCGCTGCCCAGCCTGGGCACCCTCGCGGTGCTGCTCATCGGGGCCGGGCGGGTGGCCGACGGCGCCGCCGACGCCGGCGACCTGGTGTCCATCGCCTACCTGTTCACCCTGCTCGCGCTGCCGATCCGCGCGATCGGCTGGGTGCTGGCCGACCTGCCCCGCGCGCTGGCCGGCTTCGACCGGGTCACCCCGGTCCTCGACGCCACCGGGGAGATCCCGCACGGCGACGACCGCGCCCCGAGCGGCACCGGCGGCGCGGCCCTGGCGCTGCGGGACGTCGGCTTCGGCTTCGACGGCGCCGAGCGGCCCACCCTCTCCGGGATCACCTTCGACGTCGCGGCCGGCAGCACGGTCGCCGTCGTCGGGCCCACCGGGTCGGGCAAGTCCACCCTGGCCGGCCTGCTGGTGCGGCTGGTCGACCCCGGCAGCGGCGCGGTGCTCCTCGACGGGGTGGACCTGCGCGCCCTGCGCGAGGGCGAGGTCAGCGCGCAGGCGGCGTTCGTGCCACAGGGCACCTTCCTCTTCGACGACACCGTCCGCGGCAACGTGACCCTGGGCGCCGACGTGTCCGACGACGAGGTCCGCGCCGCGCTGCGGGTGGCCGCCGCCGAGGACTTCGTCCAGCGGCTGCCCGACGGCCTCGACACCCGCGTCGGCGAGCGGGGCGCCACGCTGTCCGGCGGCCAACGGCAGCGGATCGCGCTGGCCCGCGCCGTGGTCCGCCGTCCCCGCCTGCTGGTCCTCGACGACGCCACGAGCGCCGTCGACCCGGCCGTGGAGGCCCGCATCCTCGACGCGCTGCGCGCCGCCGACCGGCCCTCCACCGTCGTCGTGGTCGCCTACCGGCAGGCCACGATCGCGCTGGCCGACGAGGTGGTCTGGCTGGAGAACGGCCGGGTGCTCGCCCGCGGCAGCCACGAGGAGCTGCTCGCGTCGGTTCCCGGCTACGCCGCGCTGGTGCGCGCCTACGCCCAGACGGAGGTGGCCGCATGAGCACCGCCGTGCTCGCCGAGCACCGGGACGAGGGAGCGCTGGCCACGCTGCGCCGGGGCCTGCGGATGATGCCGGAGTTCCGCCGCGGGCTCCCGGCCACCTTCGCCCTCGCGCTGGTCGCCACCGCCGGGCGGGTGGTCGTGCCGATCGCCGTCCAGCAGGTGATCGACCGCGGCCTGTCCGGCTCCGGCGGCCCCGACCTCGACCTCGTCCGCGACCTGGTCCTGGTGTGCGCCGTGGTCGTCGCGCTCACGGCGGTCGCGGTCTACCGGATGAACGTCCGCCTGTTCCGGACGACGGAGACCGCGCTGGCCGGGCTGCGGTCGCGGGCCTTCCGGCACGTCCACGACCTCTCGGTGCTGCACCAGCAGGGCCAGCGGCGCGGGTCGCTGGTCTCCCGGGTCACCAGCGACGTCGACCAGCTCTCCACGTTCATGCAGTGGGGTGGCGTGCTCGGGGTGGTCAGCCTGGGACAGCTGCTGATCGCCACCGTGGTCATGGCCGTCTACTCCTGGCAGCTGACCCTGCTGGTGCTGGTCTGCTTCGTGCCGCTGGCGATCGCGGTCCGCTGGTTCGCCGCGCGCCTGGCCGTCGTGTACGGGGTGGTCCGGGAGCGGGTCGGCGACGTCCTGGCCGCGGTCTCCGAGTCGGTCGTCGGGGCGCCCACCGTGCGGGCCTACGGCATCCGGGAGCGCACCGCCGCCCGCATCGACCGCGCCATCGACCGGCACTACCGGGCGCAGGTGCGGGCGCAGCGGACCACCGCCGCGGTCTTCGTCAGCGGCGAGTTCGTCGCCGCGGTGGCCAACGCCGCGGTGGTCGTCGTCGGCGTCCTGCTCGGCCTGGGCGGGCACCTGACCGCCGGCACCCTGGTGGCGTTCCTGTTCCTGGTCACGCTGTTCGTCGCGCCGGTGCAGACCGCCAGCGAGGTGCTCAACGAGGCGCAGAACGCCGTCGCCGGGTTCCGCCGCGTCCTCGACGTGCTGGAGACCGAGCCCGACGTCCGCGACCCCGCGGTCGTCGACCCGACGACGGCCCGGCAGCTGCCGCACACCCCGCTGGGCGTGCGATTCGAGCACGTCAGCTTCCGGTACGCGCCGGGGGCGCGCCCCGCCCTCGAGGACGTCGACCTGGAGATCGCCCCACGCCGCCGGGTCGCCATCGTCGGCGAGACCGGCTCGGGGAAGACCACGTTCGCCAAGCTGGTCACCCGGCTGATGGACCCCACCGAGGGCCGGGTGTTGCTCGGCGGCGTCCCCCTGGCCGAGGTCTCCTTCTCCTCGCTGCGGCAGCGGGTGGTCATGGTGCCGCAGGACGGGTTCCTGTTCGACGCGACCGTCGCCGAGAACGTCCGCTACGGCCGCCCGGGGCTCACCGACGACGACGTCCTCGCCGCCTTCACCGAGCTGGGCCTGGGGGAGTGGGTGGCCGGCCTGCCCGGCGGCGTGACCACCCCCGTGGGGCAGCGCGGGGAGTCGCTCTCGGCCGGCGAGCGGCAGCTGGTCGCCGTTGCCCGCGCCTACGTCGCCGACCCCGACCTGCTCGTCCTCGACGAGGCCACCAGCGCCGTCGACCCGGCGACCGAGCGGCGGCTCACCCACGCGCTCGACACGCTCACCGAGGGGCGGACGACGCTGACCATCGCCCACCGGCTGTCCACCGCCGAGCGGGCCGACGAGGTGCTGGTGGTCGACGCCGGCCGGGTGGTGCAGCGCGGCACGCACGCCGAGCTGGTCGACGCCGACGGGCCCTACGCCCGGCTGCACGCCTCCTGGCGGCGCTCGTCGACCGGGGAGCCGCAGCCGGCCGGCTGAGCGCGCCGGGCCACCGCGGCACGGCCGCGCGTCCTAGCCTGCGGACGTGCCTCCCACCCCGGCGGACGCCGCCCCGCCCGCGGACCCGCGGATGCCCGGTCTGGCCCTGGCCGCCGGCGCCCTCGGCATCCTCGGCGCGGTGCCGCCGCTGTTCGTCGCCGTCCTCGCCGTGATGCTGGGCGGGCTGAACGCCGACACCGGCCCCGACCCGTGGACCTACCTGCTGCTGCTCGCCCCGGTCGTCCAGCTGGCCGGCGCCGTCTGGCTGCTGCTGCGCCGGGGCTGGCTGCCGCTGGTGCTCTCGGTCCTGCCGGTGGCCGTGCTGACCGGGGCGGTGGTCGTGGTCGCCGCGCGGGAGGACGCCGGGAGCCCGGCCTGGCCGCTGGTGCTCGTGGTCCTGCCCCTGCTCGCGGCGGCGCTGGCGCTGACGCCGCGGGTGCGCCGGTGGACCGCCGGGCGGCCCGGGCGCGCGGCCGCGGCCGCCCGCTGAGCCCCAGCCACCGGTCCTACCCTCGCCCCATGCCGTCGTCCTCCTCACGCGGCCGGGCGGCGACGCGGCGCTCGCCCCGTCCGGCGCCCCGCCTGCCGGCAGCCCGGACCGCGGGGCCGGCCGTCCGCCCGCTGCTCGCGCCGTTCGCCGCGGTGTTCGGGGTGCTGGTGGCCGCCGAGGACATCTACCTGGCCTACCTGCTGTGGGAACCCGACCGCGGCTGGCACTGGTACGTGCTCGTGCCGGTCGTGCTGGCGGTCTGGGCGGTCGCCGGGGCGGCGATGGTGTGGCTCGGCCGCGGGCGCGGCTGGCTGGTCCTGGCCGCGGCGGCGGTGGTGCCGCTGCTGGCGATGGTGGGGCTGGTGGTCCTCTTCGGCGTCCTCGGCGGCGGGCAGGCGATGTGGTGGGCGGTGCTGCTCCTGGTCGGCCCGATCGGCTGCCTGGCACTGACCCTGCGCCGCCCGATCCGGGAGTGGACCCGACCCGGGCGGGCGACGCACCCGCCCGACCAGCACCGACGGGCGGTCCGCCCCCGCTAGCGTGCCCCCGTGACGCAGACGGACGTCGTGGTGGTGGGTGCGGGGCTGGCCGGGCTGGTCGCCGCCGCGGAGCTGGCCGACGCCGGCAAGCGGGTGGTGCTCCTCGAGCAGGAGCCGGAGGCGTCCTTCGGCGGGCAGGCCTGGTGGTCCTTCGGCGGGCTGTTCCTCGTCGACTCCCCGGAGCAGCGCCGGCTGCGCGTCCACGACTCCCTCGAGCTGGCCCGCCAGGACTGGTTCGGCACCGCCGGCTTCGACCGCGCGGAGGACCACTGGCCCCGCCGCTGGGCCGAGGCCTACCTGCAGTTCGCCGCGGGGGAGAAGCGCGCCTGGCTGCGCGCCCAGGGGGTGCGGTTCTTCCCCGTCGTCGGCTGGGCCGAGCGGGGCGGCTACACCGCCACCGGGCACGGCAACTCGGTGCCGCGCTTCCACATCGTCTGGGGGACCGGGCCCGGCCTGGTGGAGCCGTTCGCCCGCCGGGTCCGCGCCGCCGCCGAGCGCGGACTGGTGGACCTGCGCTTCCGGCACCGGGTCGACGAGCTCGTCGTCAGCGGCGGGGCGGTCACCGGGGTGCGGGGCGCCGTCCTCGAGGCCAGCGGCGCCGCCCGCGGCGAGGCCAGCTCCCGCACCGAGGTGGCGCCGTTCGAGATCGCCGCGCAGGCCGTCGTCGTCACCTCCGGCGGGATCGGGGGCAACCCCGACCTGGTCCGCGAGAACTGGCCCGCGCGGCTGGGCCCGGCGCCGCGGCGGCTGCTCTCCGGCGTCCCCGCGCACGTCGACGGCCGGATGCTGCAGGCCACCGAGGCCGCCGGCGCGCACCTGGTCAACCGCGACCGGATGTGGCACTACACCGAGGGCATCGCCAACCACTCGCCGGTGTGGGCGCGGCACGGCATCCGGATCCTCCCCGGCCCGTCGTCCCTGTGGCTGGACGCCACCGGCCGGCGGCTGCCGGTGCCGCTGTTCCCCGGCTTCGACACCCTGGGCACGCTGGCCCACATCGGGCAGACCGGGTACGAGCACACCTGGTTCGTCGCCACGAAGAAGATCGTCGAGAAGGAGTTCGCGCTGTCGGGGTCCGAGCAGAACCCCGACCTCACCGGCAAGGACGTCAAGCTCCTGCTCAACCGGGTGAAGGCCGGGGTGGCCGGGCCGGTGCAGGCATTCCTCGACCGCGGCGAGGACTTCGTCGTCGCCCGCACCCTGCCGGAGCTGGTCGCCGGCATGAACCGGGTCACCGGGGCGACGCCGGAGCTGGACCTCGCCACCGTGCAGGCCGAGATCGTCGCCCGGGACCGAGAGGTCGGCCACCCGTTCACCAAGGACCTGCAGATCACCGCGATCCGCGGCGCCCGCAGCTACCTCGGCGACAAGCTCATCCGGGTCGCCCCGCCGCACCGGCTGCTCGACCCCGAGGCCGGGCCGCTCATCGCCGTCCGGCTCAACCTGCTCACCCGCAAGACGCTCGGCGGCCTGGAGACCGACCTGTCCGGCCGCGTGCTGCGCCCCGGCGGCGAGGTCTTCCCCGGCCTGTACGCGGCGGGGGAGGTCGCCGGGTTCGGTGGGGGCGGCATGCACGGCTACCGGTCGCTGGAGGGGACCTTCCTGGGTGGCTGCCTGTTCTCCGGGCGGGTGGCCGGCCGGGCCCTGGCGGGTCAGCTGTGAGCACTCCCCGCGACCCGTGGTCGGACCCGGCCACGGAGACCGAGCCGGGCGCGCCGTACGCCGGCCCGCCGCCGACCGCCCCCGCCTGGGTGCCGCCGGGGTACGGCGCCCCCGCCTACGGCTGGCCCGTGGCCTACGGCCCGCCGTGGCCGGTGGTCCCGCGCGGGCCGCGGCGGCCCGGTCAGGTGATCGCCGCCGCCGTGCTCGCCTTCGTCCAGGCGGGCGTGGTGGCCTTCGCGTCGGCCTACGTCTTCCTCCTGGCCTCGGTGTTCAGCCTGGCCGAGGGGGAGCCCGGCTTCCCCGCGGACGCCGACGCGCTGGCGACCGAGGCCACCGCCGTCGCCGCCGTGCAGATCGGGTCGGTCGTCGCCCTCGTCGTCACCGGCATCGTCGCGCTCAACCGGCGGGGTGCGGTGGCGCGCTGGGCGCTCGTGGCCGCGCTGGCCCTGCAGCTCGCCCTCGCCGCGTACTGGTGGGCGCGGCTCGACGGCCTGTCCGAGGCGGTCGGGCCCGACCCGTCGGCCGTGGCGCTGTTCGGGGTCGCCTGCTTCGCCGCCGGTCCGGCCGTGGCGCTGGGCCTGGTCAGCAGCCGCCCGGCGCGGGAGTGGTTCGCCTCGCGGGAGGGGACGGCGCCCGACCGGTGAGCCTGGCGGCCGCCGCCGGATGGGACGATCGGGCGCATGTCCGCCGTCCCCGCCGCCGAGTCCGCCCTGGACCCCGCCGTCGCCGCGCTGCTGCGCCGTGACGCCGCGGGTCTGGTCGCCGCCGTCGTCCAGCAGCACGACACCGGCGAGGTGCTCATGGTCGCCTGGATGGACGACGAGGCGCTGCGCCGCACCCTCACCACCGGCCGGGCCACCTACTGGTCGCGCAGCCGGCAGGAGTACTGGGTGAAGGGCGAGACCTCCGGTCACCGGCAGTGGGTGCGCGACGTCCGGCTGGACTGCGACGGCGACGCCCTGCTGGTGCTCGTCGACCAGGAGGGGCCGGCCTGCCACACCGGCGAGCGCAGCTGCTTCCACCGGGAGCTGGAGGTGTCCCGTGCGGCTCGGTGAGACGTCCCCGTCGCGGGAGGAGTTCGCCGCCCTCGACCAGGCGGTGGTGCCGGTGACCCGGCGGCTGCTCGCCGACGCCGAGACCGCCGTCGGCATCTACCGCAAGCTCGCCGGCAACCGGCCCGGCACGGTGCTGCTGGAGTCCGCCGAGCAGGGCAAGCAGTGGAGCCGGTACAGCTTCGTCGGCGTGCGCAGCGCGGGCGTGCTCACCGAGCGCGACGGCGCCACCCAGTGGCTGGGGGAGGAGCTGCCGGGCCTGACCGACGACCTGCCGGCCGACCCGCTGGACGCCGTCCGCACCCTCGCCCGGCGGCTGCGGTCGCCGCGGACCCCCGGCCTGCCGCGGCTGACCGGTGGCCTGGTCGGCTACCTCGGCTACGACGTGGTCCGTCGGCTGGAGCGGCTGCCGGTCACCAGCGTCGACGACCTCGGCATGCCCGAGCTGTCGCTCATGCTGGTCACCGACCTCGCCGTGCTCGACCACACCGACGGGTCGGTGCTGCTCATCGCCAACGCCGTGCGCGGAGCGGGAGAGTCCGGCACTGGCTGGGACGACGCCGTGGCGCGGCTCGACGCGATGGCCGCCGACCTCACCAAGGCGGTGCCGCCCGGGGTCGCCACGTTCGCGACCGCCGAGCCGCCGCCGGTGGTCAGCAACATGGCGCCGGGCGTCTTCGAGGACGGCGTCGAGCGGGTGCGCGAGCACATCCGCGCCGGTGACGCCTTCCAGGTGGTGCTGTCGCAGCGCTTCGCGGTGCCGACCGAGGTCGACGCGCTGGACCTCTACCGGGTGCTGCGCGCCACCAACCCCTCCCCGTACATGTACCTGCTGCGCTTCGCGGGCCGGGAGACGCCGTTCGACGTCGTCGGCTCCTCGCCGGAGGCGCTGGTGACGGTGACCGGCAGCTCGGCCGTCGTCCACCCGCCGGCCGGCACCCGGCCCCGCGGCGCCACGCCCGACGAGGACGTGCGGCTGGCCGAGGGGCTGCTCGCCGACCCCAAGGAGCGCGCCGAGCACGTCATGCTCGTCGACCTGGCGCGCAACGACCTGGGCCGGGTCTGCGTGCCCGGCACCGTCGAGGTGCCCGACTTCATGCGGATCGAGCACTACAGCCACGTCATGCACCTGGTCTCCACCGTCGCCGGCGAGGTGGCGCCGGAGTGGGACGCGCTGGACGTCTTCGACGCCACGTTCCCCGCCGGCACGGTGTCCGGCGCCCCCAAGCCGCGGGCGATGGAGATCATCGAGTCGCTGGAGCCGACCCGCCGGGCGCTGTACGCCGGCACCGTGGGCTACGTCGACGCCAGCGGCGACCTCGACATGGCCATCGCCATCCGGACGGCGGTGCTGCACCAGGGCCGGGCCTACGTGCAGGCCGGCGCGGGCGTCGTCGCCGACAGCGACGCCGCCACCGAGGAGGCCGAGACCCGGCACAAGGCCCGGGCGGTGCTGTCGGCGATCGCGACCGCCGAGGGGATGCGGGAGCTGCCGTGAGCGGCTCTGCCGTCGGCCCCGTGACCGCCCGGCGGGAGCTGGGCGCCGCCGTCGTCGGCGCGGCGCTGGCCGGCGGGCTGGCGCTATCCACCGGCGGGCAGACCTGGGTGACCGCGACGCTGCAGCGCCCGGCACCGCTGCCTCCGGCCACCGAGGAGGTCACCGGGTCCGCGCTGGCGCCGCTCGTGCCGGCCGCCGGGCTGCTGCTGCTGGCCGCGGCGGTCGCCGTGCTCGCCGTCCGCGCCGGCGGGCGGGTCGTCGTGGGGCTGCTCGTCGCCGTCGCCGGTGGTGTCCTGGGCTGGTCCGGGCTGCGGCCGTTCGTCGGCGGGGTCGAGTCGGTCGTGGCCGGTGCGGTCGGGGCCGGGCGCTCCGGCGGGCTCGCCGTCGAGGTGCACCCGGCCTGGCCGGTCCTGGCGGTCGTCGCCGGGGTGCTCGCGGTCGCGGCGGGGCTGCTCACGGTCCTGCGCGGCCGCGGCTGGCCGGGCATGGGCCGCCGATACGAGCGGCCGGCCGGCGCCGCGACGGCTCGGACCGGGGCCCGGCCGCGGACCGACGAGGACCGCGCCCTGGACGCCTGGCGGGCCCTCGACCGCGGCGAGGACCCCACCGAACTGGCGTCCGGCGAGACCGAACCCCGCTGACTACCCGACCCTCGACAGGCGAACCGCGCGGCGCAGCCCCGCGGGAGGCCGGGACCGCGGTCGCCTCTAGAGTGGTTCCACGACCGGGCCGCGAACGGCGAGCCGAGGATTCCCAGCGGGGAGGACGCGTGTCCGTGCTCGACGAGATCGTCGCCGGGGTCCGCGAGGACCTGGCCGCGCGCGAGGCGGTCACGCCGCTGGCCGAGGTCAAGGCCATCGCCGGGGACACCCGGCCGGCTCTCGACGCCCTGGCCGCGCTGCGCGCCCCCGGCGTCGGCGTCATCGCCGAGGTGAAGCGGCAGAGCCCGTCCAAGGGCGCGCTCGCCGACATCCCCGACCCGGCCGTCCTGGCCCGGCAGTACGCCGACGGCGGCGCCCGGGTGATCAGCGTGCTCACCGAGCGCCGAAGGTTCGGGGGCTCGCACGCCGACCTCGCCGCCGTCCGCGCCGCCGTCGACGTGCCGATCCTGTGCAAGGACTTCGTGGTCACCAGCTACCAGGTGCACGAGGCCCGGGCGCACGGTGCCGACGTCGTCCTGCTGATCGTCGCCGCGCTCGAGCAGAACGTGCTGGTGGGGCTGCTCGAGCGGGTGGAATCGCTCGGGATGACCGCCCTGGTCGAGGTGCACACCGAGGCCGAGGCCGACCGGGCGCTGGCCGCCGGCGCCGCCGTCATCGGCGTCAACGCCCGCGACCTCACGACGCTGTCGGTCGACCGGTCGACCTTCGAGCGGATCGCCCCGGGGCTGCCGTCGGAGGTGGTCAAGGTCGCCGAGTCCGGCGTCCGCGGGCCGCACGACCTCATCTCCTACGCCGCGGCCGGTGCCGACGCCGTGCTGGTCGGCGAGGGCCTGGTCACCGCCGGCGACGCCCGCCAGGCGGTGGCCGACCTGGTCACCGCCGGATCGCACCCCGCGACCCCGCGCACCAGCCGCTGAGAGAGGGCTCCCACGCCCGCCACCCCGACGCCGACCCCCTGTCCCGTCAGGGGCTCTCGGCGCGGGAGACTAGGGGCATGACGACGACCAGCCCACCGCAGCCCGGAGAAGAGCTCCTGCCGGCGCGCCCGGGCTGGCCCGACGCCACCGGCCACTTCGGGGTCTTCGGCGGCCGCTTCGTGCCCGAGGCGCTGATCGCGGCGCTCGACGAGCTCACCGAGGCCTACGCCGCCATGCGGGTGGACCCGGCCTTCCAGGAGGAGTTCGCCCGGCTCCAGCGCGACTACACCGGCCGGCCCAGCCCGATCACCGAGGTGCCGAAGTTCGCCGAGCACGCCGGCGGGGCCCGGGTGCTGCTCAAGCGCGAGGACCTCAACCACACCGGGTCACACAAGATCAACAACGTGCTGGGCCAGGCGCTGCTCACCAAGCGCATCGGCAAGACCCGGGTCATCGCCGAGACCGGCGCCGGGCAGCACGGGGTGGCAACCGCGACCGCCGCGGCGCTGATGGGCCTGTCGTGCACCGTCTACATGGGCGAGGAGGACACCCGCCGCCAGGCGCTCAACGTCGCCCGGATGCGGCTGCTCGGCGCCGAGGTCATCCCGGTCACCACCGGCTCCCGGACGCTCAAGGACGCGATCAACGAGGCCTTCCGCGACTGGGTCACCAACGTCGAGACCACCAACTACGTGTTCGGCACCGTCGCCGGGCCGCACCCGTTCCCGGAGATGGTCCGCGACTTCCAGCGGGTCATCGGCGACGAGGCGCGCGCCCAGGTGCTCTTGCGGGAGGGCCGGCTGCCCGACGCCGTCCTGGCCTGCGTGGGCGGCGGCTCCAACGCCATCGGCATCTTCACCGCCTTCGTCCCCGACGAGGGCGTGCGGCTGATCGGCCTGGAGGCCGGCGGGGACGGCGTCGACACCGGGCGGCACGCGGCCACGATCACCGGCGGGACGCCGGGGGTGCTGCACGGCGCCCGCTCCTACCTGCTGCAGGACGAGAACGGCCAGACCATCGAGTCGCACTCGATCAGCGCCGGGCTGGACTACCCCGGCGTCGGGCCCGAGCACTCCCACCTGCACGACATCGGCCGCGCCGAGTACCGGGCGGTCACCGACGCCGAGGCCATGGAGGCGTTCGCGCTGCTGTGCCGCACTGAGGGGATCATCCCGGCGATCGAGTCGGCGCACGCGCTGGCCGGGGCGCTGCAGCTCGGCGAGGAGCTGGGGCGGGACGCGCTGCTGCTGGTCAACCTCTCCGGCCGCGGCGACAAGGACGTCGAGACGGCGTCGCGCTGGTTCGGTCTCGGCGACCGCGAGGACGTCGACCCGGGACCGGGCCTGGACACCGACCAGCAGCCCACCGAGGGAGCCGTGACGTCCGGCGAGGCCGTCCCCGGCCAGGAAGCAGGAGAGACGGCGTGACCTCACAGCTGGCCGACGTGATCGGCAAGGCCACGGCCGAGGGGAGATCGGCGCTGGTCGCCTACCTGCCGGTCGGCTACCCGAGCGTGGACGCGTCGATCGCGGCGATGGTCGCCGCCGTCGAGGGCGGCGCCGACGTCGTCGAGGTCGGCGTCCCCTACAGCGACCCCGGCATGGACGGACCGGTGATCCAGCGGGCCGTCGACCCGGCGGTGCGTGCCGGCGTGGGCATGCGCGACGTGCTGCGCGCGGTCGAGGCGGTCGCCGCGGCGGGCGCGGTACCGGTGGTGATGAGCTACTGGAACCCGATCGAGCGCTACGGCGTCGAGCGGTTCGCCACCGACCTGGCCGCGGCCGGGGGAGCGGGCGCGATCACCCCCGACCTCATCCCCGACGAGGCGGCCGAGTGGATCGCCGCCGCCGAGGCAGCCGACCTCGACCGGGTCTTCCTGGTCGCGCCGTCGTCCACCGACACCCGGCTGGCCATGACCACCGCCGCCTGCCGCGGCTTCGTCTACGCCGCGTCCACCATGGGGGTGACCGGCACCCGCGCCACGGTCGGCGACGCCGCGGAGCAGCTGGTCGCCCGGACCCGGGCCGCGGCGCCCGACCTCGCGGTGTGCGTGGGCCTCGGCGTCTCGAACGCCGACCAGGCCGCCGAGGTCGCCGCCTTCGCCGACGGGGTCATCGTCGGGTCGGCGTTCGTCCGCACGCTGCTCGACGGCCACGGTCCGGACGGCGTCCGCGCGCTGGCCGCCGAGCTGTCCGACGGCGTCCGCCGACGGGGGCGTGCATGACCGCCCTGGCGGCCATCCCGAGCCCCACGCAGGGCGTCTGGGAGCTCGGCCCGCTGCCCATCCGGGCCTACGCGCTGTGCATCATCGCCGGCATCGTCGCCGCGGTCTGGCTGACCGACCGGCGGTGGCGGGCGCGCGGGGGAGCGGAGGGCGACGTCCTCGACATCGCCGTCTGGGCGGTGCCCTTCGGCATCGTCGGCGGCCGGCTGTACCACGTCATCACCAGTCCGCGGGCCTACTTCGGCGAGGGTGGCGACCCGGTCCGGGCCTTCGCCATCTGGGAGGGCGGCCTGGGCATCTGGGGCGCCATCGCCCTCGGCGGGGTCGGCGCGTGGATCGCCTGCCGGCGCAAGGGCATCCCGCTGCCGGCCTTCGCCGACGCCCTCGCCCCCGGGCTGCTGGTCGCCCAGGCGATCGGCCGGCTCGGCAACTGGTTCAACAACGAGCTCTACGGCGGGCCGACCGACCTGCCGTGGGCGCTGACCATCTACGAGTGGGACGGCACCCAGGCCGTCGTCGGCCCCGACGGGCAGCCGGTCGTGCTGGGCACCTTCCACCCGACGTTCCTCTACGAGCTGCTGTGGAACCTCGCCGCGGCCGGGCTGGTCATCTGGGCCGACCGGCGCTTCCGGCTCGGCCACGGCCGCGCGTTCGCCCTGTACGTGGCCAGCTACTGCGCCGGGCGGCTGTGGGTCGAGATGCTGCGCAGCGACCCCGCCGAGCACTTCTTCGGCGTCCGGCTCAACGTCTTCACCGCGGTGGTCGTCGGCCTGCTCGCGGTGGCCTACCTGGTGTGGCAGCGCGGCCGTCCCCGCGAGGTGATCACCCACGGACGTGAGATGTCCGACACCGCCACCGCCCCGGGGAGCCCGGCCGGCGCAGCCCCGGCGGCCACGCCGGGCAGCGGCGACGGCACGGACGGCGAAGGCGCAGGTGGGGATGGCCCGCTGCGACACGAACGATCCTGAGGAAGACGCGCCGTTGCGGGGGTTTGCCCGAGTGAGGCTCCTGTTACCTCTGTGTACCCTCCAACCTGACCTCCCAGAGATCCTGGCGGGGTCATCTGCGTCGGAACCGGGCCAGCGCCGCCCCGCGGACGACAGCCCCGAGGGCACCACCCCCGAGGCTCGCGAGCCTGAGCTGGACCGGTCGATCCACGGATCACCACCGCTCCCGGCTCTCCCGCAGTGCCCCTCCGCCCTCTGACCACCGGCCCCGGGCCCTCAGCCCCCCGTCCGTCCCGTCACCGCCGACGGAGTCCGGACGGCGCGCCGACGACGGGAGTGACATGCCCGAGAACTCCGCCCCCGCCACCGGTTCTCCCGCCTCCGGCACGGTGACCCCCGCTCCCCGCGGGACCGCCGTCCCGTTCTCGGCCGTCCCGGCCGCCGCGGGCCTGTACGACCCGGCCAACGACAAGGACGCCTGTGGCGTCGCCTTCGTCGCCGACGTGCAGGGACGCCGCTCCCGGAAGATCGTCGCCGCCGGTCTCACCGCGCTGCACAACCTCGACCACCGGGGCGCCGCCGGCTCCGAGCCCAACTCCGGCGACGGCGCCGGGATCCTCACCCAGGTCCCCGACGCGCTGCTGCGCGCCGAGGTCGACTTCGACCTGCCCCCGCTCGGCGAGTACGCCGTGGGCATCGCCTTCCTCCCCGTCGACGAGGCCGAGCGGGCCGCGCGGGTCGAGGACGTCGCCCGGCTCGCCGCCGAGGAGGGCCTCGCCGTCCTCGGCTGGCGCGAGCTCCCGGTCGACCCGGACGGCGCCGACGTCGGCCCGACCGCCCGCGCGGTCATGCCGCACTTCGCCCAGCTGTTCGTGGCCGAGACCATGGGCGCCCGCGCCGACGCCGCCGCGTTCGGCGGTAACGCCGCCCCCTACGGGGTCACCCGGCTGGAGCGGCGCGCCTTCGTGCTGCGCAAGCGGGCCGAGCGCGCCGCGACCGAGGCGGGCAGCTCCCTCTACATCGCCTCGCTGTCGTCCCGGACGATCACCTACAAGGGCATGCTGACCACCGACCAGCTGCCCGCGTTCTTCCCCGACCTGCGCGACGAGCGCTACGAGTCGGCGATCGCGCTGGTGCACAGCCGGTTCTCCACCAACACCTTCCCGAGCTGGCCGCTGGCCCACCCGTTCCGCGTGATCGCGCACAACGGCGAGATCAACACGATCAAGGGCAACCGCAACCGGATGCGGGCCCGCGAGGCCAAGCTCGAGACGACGCTGTTCGACGGCCCCGCCGGCCCGGCGTCCGAGCTGGGGCTGGACCGGATCTTCCCCGTCACCGCCAGCGACTTCAGCGACTCGGCCACGTTCGACGAGGTGCTCGAGCTGCTGCACCTGTCCGGCCGGTCGCTGCCGCACGCGGTGCTGATGATGATCCCGGAGGCGTGGGAGAACCACGACGAGATGGACCCGGCCCGCCGGGCCTTCTACCGGTTCCACTCCTCGATCATGGAGCCGTGGGACGGGCCGGCCGCGGTCGCCTTCACCGACGGCACGCTCATCGGCGCCGTCCTCGACCGCAACGGGCTGCGCCCGGGCCGCTGGTGGCACACCAAGGACGACCTGGTCGTGCTCGCCAGCGAGGTCGGCGTCCTCGAGGTCCCCGACGCCGAGGTCGTGGCCAAGGGCCGGCTGCAGCCGGGCCGGATGTTCCTGGTCGACACCGCAGCGGGGAAGATCGTCTCCGACGAGGAGGTCAAGGGCGCGCTGGCGGCCGAGCACCCGTACGAGGACTGGCTGCACGCCGGCCTGGTGCACCTGCCGCAGCTGCCCGAGCGCCGCCGTGCCCGGCCCAGCCACGAGTCGGTCGTCCGCCGGCAGCAGCTGTTCGGCTACACCGAGGAGGACCTGCGGGTCCTGCTGACCCCGATGGCCTCCTCCGGCGCCGAGCCGATCGGCTCGATGGGCACCGACACCCCGGTCGCGGCGCTGTCGGACCGCTCGCGGCTGCTCTACGACTACTTCGGGCAGCTGTTCGCCCAGGTGACCAACCCGCCGCTCGACGCCATCCGCGAGGAGCTGGTGACCAGCCTGGGCCGCACCTTCGGCCCGGAGCAGAACCTGCTGCACGCCACCCCGGCGTCCTGCCGGCAGGTCTTCCTGCCCTACCCGGTCATCGACAACGACGAGCTGGCCAAGATCCTGCACATCGACGACGACGGCGACCTGCCCGGCTACGCCGCCGTCCGGATCACCGGCCACTTCGACGTCAACGGCGGCGGCAAGGCCCTGGCCGAGGCGGTCGAGCAGCTGCGCACCAAGGTCAGCAAGGCGATCGCCGCGGGCGCCCGCGTCATCGTGCTCTCGGACCGGGACTGCGACGAGAAGCGCGCGCCGATCCCGTCGCTGCTGATGACCGCGGCCGTCCACCACCACCTGGTGCGGCAGAAGACCCGCATGGAGGTCGGGCTGGTCGTCGAGTCCGGCGACTGCCGCGAGGTGCACCACGTCGCGCTGCTGCTCGGCTACGGCGCCGCCGCGGTCAACCCGTACCTGGCCTTCGAGTCCATCGAGGACCTCATCCGCGCCGGGGACCTCACCGGCATCGAGGCCGCCCAGGCCAACCGCAACGTCGTCAAGGCGCTGGGCAAGGGCGTCCTGAAGGTCATGAGCAAGATGGGCATCAGCACCGTCGGCTCGTACACGATGGCGCAGATCTTCGAGGCGGTCGGCCTGTCCCAGGAGGTCGTCGACGAGTACTTCACCGGCACCTCCTGCCCGCTGGGCGGTGTCGGCATCGACGTCCTCGCCGAGGAGGTGGCCATGCGCCACCGCCGCGCCTACCCGGAGAACCCGACCGAGCGGGCGCACCGCCGGCTGGAGACCGGGGGCGAGTACCAGTGGCGCCGCGAGGGCGAGGTGCACCTGTTCAACCCCGAGACGGTGTTCCTGCTCCAGCACGCCACCCGCGCGCGGCAGTACGACGTGTTCCAGCGCTACACCGACACCGTCGACAAGCTCTCCGAGGAGGCCGCGACGCTGCGCGGGCTCTTCACCCTCCGCACCGGTGCGCGCCCGCCCGTGCCGCTGGAGGAGGTCGAGCCGGTCAGCGAGATCGTCAAGCGGTTCTCCACCGGCGCGATGAGCTACGGCTCGATCTCGCAGGAGGCCCACGAGACCCTCGCGATCGCCATGAACCGGCTGGGCGGCAAGTCCAACACCGGTGAGGGCGGCGAGGACCCCGACCGCTTCCAGCCCGACCCGAACGGCGACCTGCGCCGCTCGGCGATCAAGCAGGTGGCCAGCGGCCGCTTCGGCGTCACCAGCGAGTACCTGGTCAACGCCGACGACATCCAGATCAAGATGGCGCAGGGCGCCAAGCCCGGCGAGGGCGGCCAGCTGCCCGGCCAGAAGGTCTACCCCTGGGTGGCCCGCACCCGGCACTCCACGCCGGGCGTCGGCCTGATCAGCCCGCCGCCGCACCACGACATCTACTCGATCGAGGACCTCAAGCAGCTCATCCACGACCTGAAGAACGCGAACAACGCGGCACGGGTCCACGTCAAGCTGGTCAGCGAGGTCGGCGTCGGGACGGTCGCGGCCGGCGTGAGCAAGGCGCACGCCGACGTCGTCCTGATCTCCGGGCACGACGGCGGGACGGGCGCGGCGCCGCTGACCTCGCTCAAGCACGCCGGCTCGCCGTGGGAGCTGGGCCTGGCCGAGACGCAGCAGACGCTGCTGGCCAACGGCCTGCGCGACCGCATCGTCGTGCAGTGCGACGGGCAGATGAAGACCGGCCGCGACGTGGTCATCGCCGCGCTGCTGGGCGCCGAGGAGTACGGCTTCGCCACCGCTCCGCTGGTCGTCTCCGGCTGCGTGATGATGCGCGTCTGCCACCTCGACACCTGCCCGGTCGGCGTCGCCACCCAGAACCCCGAGCTGCGCAAGCGGTTCACCGGGCGGCCGGAGTTCGTGGTCACCTTCTTCGAGTTCCTCGCCGAGCAGGTGCGCCAGTACCTCGCCGAGCTGGGCTTCCGCTCCCTCGACGAGGCGATCGGGCACGCCGAGCTGCTCGACACCCGGAAGGCGGTCGACCACTGGAAGGCCGCGGGCCTCGACCTCACCCCGGTGCTGGCCGTGCCCGAGCTGCCCGAGGGCGCGCCGCTGCACCGGGTCCGGGAGCAGGACCACGGCCTGGACGTCGCGCTGGACCAGACCCTCATCCAGCTGTGCGAGGGCGCGCTGCTCGACGCGCGACCGGTCAGCCTGGAGCTGCCGGTGCGCAACGTCAACCGCACCGTCGGCACGATGCTCGGGTCGATGGTCACCCGGCGCTTCGGCGGCGAGGGGCTGCCCGACGGCACGATCGACCTGACCTTCACCGGGTCGGCCGGCCAGTCGTTCGGCGCGTTCCTGCCACGCGGCATCACCATGCGACTGTTCGGTGACGCCAACGACTACGTCGGCAAGGGCCTCTCCGGCGGGCGGGTCGTCGTCCGGCCGGGCCGTGAGGCGACCTTCGCCGCCGAGGACAACGTCATCGCCGGCAACGTCATCGCCTACGGCGCGACCGCGGGGGAGATCTTCCTGCGCGGGCGGGTCGGCGAGCGGTTCTGCGTGCGCAACTCGGGCGCGCTGGCCGTCGTCGAGGGCGTCGGCGACCACGCGCTGGAGTACATGACCGGCGGGCGCGCGGTGATCCTCGGCCCGACCGGCCGCAACATCGCGGCCGGCATGTCCGGGGGCATCGCCTACGTCCTCGACCTGCCCCGCCACCGGGTCAACAGCGAGATGGTCGACGTCGAGCCGCTGGACGGCGAGTCCGCGCAGTGGCTGCGCGACGTCCTGGTCCGCTACGCCGCGGACACCGAGTCGCCGGTCGCCGTCGCGCTGCTGGCCGACTGGGGCCGCTGGTCGGAGCGGTTCAGCGTGATCATGCCGCGCGACTACCGTCGCGCGCTCGAGGCCCGGCGGGCCGCGGAGGCCGCCGGCACGGATGTGGACAAGGCACTGATGGAGGCCGCACGTGGCTGACTCGACCGGTTTCCTCAAGCACGACCGGGCGCTGCCGCCGCGCCGTCCGGTCGACGTCCGGATCCTGGACTGGAAGGACGTCTACCTCTCCCGGACCAGCGGTGAGGACGCCGTCTTCCCCGTGGCCGCGGTGCGCCAGCAGGCCGCCCGGTGCATGGACTGCGGCATCCCGTTCTGCCACCACGGTTGCCCGCTGGGCAACCTGATCCCGGAGTGGAACGACCTCGCCCGCCGCGACGACTGGACCGAGGCGATCGAGCGGCTGCACGCCACCAACAACTTCCCGGAGTTCACCGGGAAGCTGTGCCCGGCGCCGTGCGAGGGCTCCTGCGTGCTCAACCTGCAGGAGTCCCCGGTCACGATCAAGCAGATCGAGTGGGAGATCATCGACCAGGCGTTCCAGCGCGACCTGGTCAAGCCCGTCCCGCCGCAGGAGCGGACCGGCAAGAAGGTCGCCGTGATCGGCTCGGGGCCGGCCGGGCTGGCCGCCGCCCAGCAGCTGACCCGTGCCGGGCACGAGGTGACCGTCTACGAGCGGGCCGACCGCGTCGGCGGGCTGCTCCGCTACGGCATCCCCGAGTTCAAGATGGAGAAGGCCGTCCTCGACCGGCGGCTGGACCAGATGCGCGCCGAGGGCACCCGGTTCGTCACCGGGGTCGAGGTCGGCGGCAGCGGGGAGAACGACCTGTCGGCCGACCAGCTGCGGGCCGAGTACGACGCCGTCGTCCTCTCCGGTGGCGCCACCATCGGCCGCGACCTGCCGGCGCCGGGCCGGGAGCTGCGCGGCATCCACCTGGCGATGGAGTACCTGCCCTTCGGCAACCGGCAGGCGCTCGGCGAGCTCGACGAGCCGCCGATCAACGCCCACGGCAAGCACGTCGTGATCATCGGCGGTGGCGACACCGGCGCGGACTGCCTGGGCACCGCGCACCGGCAGGGCGCGCTCTCGGTCACCCAGCTGGAGATCATGCCCGCGCCGCCGGACCGGCGGGCGGCGGGCAACCCGTGGCCGACCTACCCGATGGTCATGCGGGTCTCCAGCGCCCACGAGGAGGGCGGGGAGCGGCTCTACAGCGTCAACACCGAGCGCTTCGTCGGCGACGACGAGGGCAACCTGCGCGCGCTGCTGATCCACGAGGTGGAGCGGGTCGACGGGCGGTTCCAGAAGGTCGAGGGCACCGAGCGGGAGCTCCCGGCCGACCTGGTGTTCCTCGCCATGGGTTTCACCGGCGCGCAGCGCGAGGGCCTGCTCGACGCCCTGGGCGTGGAGATCGACGGGCGCGGCAACGTCGCCCGCGACGGCGAGTTCATGTCCACCGTCCCGGGCGTGTTCGTCGCCGGTGACATGGGCCGCGGCCAGTCGCTGATCGTGTGGGCGATCGCCGAGGGGCGCGCCGCCGCCGGCGCCGTCGACACCTGGCTGACCGGGGCCTCGATGCTGCCGCGGCCGATCACCCCCACCGCGGTGGCGCTGCGCTGAGGGCCCGTCCCGAGGCTCACCCCGAGCGTGCGAGGGGTGAGGAGGACAGGGTCCTCTCTCGGCGCTGAGGGCCGGGTCCCGCTCCACGCGGGGCCCGGCCCTCGTGCTCCCTGGGGCTGGTGTGAGCGCTCACATGGGTCCATCGCACGGGACCGGGGCGGGCCCTATAGCGTTTGAGCCATGTCGCGTCGCGCCAAGATCGTCTGCACGCTGGGGCCGGCGACCTCCTCGCAGGAGCAGGTCACCGCCCTCGTCGAGTCCGGGATGGACGTCGCACGGCTGAACTTCAGCCACGGTGCGCACGCCGACCACGAGCGCGCCTACAAGCTGGTCCGCGAGGCGTCGGACCGCACCGGCCACGCCGTCGCCGTCCTCGCCGACCTGCAGGGCCCCAAGATCCGCCTCGGCACCTTCGCCGACGGCCCGGTCCAGTGGCAGACCGGCAGCCGCGTGTGCATCACCGTGGACGACGTCGAGGGCACCGCCGAGCGGGTCTCGACGACGTACAAGGGCCTGGCGGCCGATGCCCGGGTCGGCGACCGCCTCCTGGTCGACGACGGCAAGCTGGCGCTGTCGGTGGTCGCCGTGGAGGGCCCCGACGTGTGGTGCCTGGTCGTCGAGGGCGGCGAGGTGTCCAACAACAAGGGCCTGTCGCTGCCCGGCGTGGCGGTGAGCGTGCCCGCGCTGTCGGAGAAGGACGCCGAGGACCTGCGCTTCGCGCTGCACCTGTCGGTGGACTTCGTGGCGCTGTCGTTCGTCCGGTCTCCGGCCGACGTCGAGCTGGTGCGCGACATCATGCGCCAGGAGGACGTCTTCGTCCCGGTCATCGCCAAGCTCGAGAAGCCCGAGGCGGTGGAGAACCTCGAGGCGATCGTCGAGGCCTTCGACGGGATCATGGTGGCCCGCGGCGACCTGGGCGTGGAGCTGCCGCTGGAGAGGGTCCCGCTGGTGCAGAAGCGCGCCGTGCAGGCCGCCCGGGAGCGCAACAAGCCGGTCATCGTCGCCACCCAGATGCTCGAGTCCATGATCAGCTCGTCGCGGCCCACCCGCGCCGAGGCCTCCGACGTCGCCAACGCCGTCCTCGACGGGGCCGACGCGGTCATGCTGTCGGGGGAGACCTCGGTCGGCCGCTACCCGATCGCCGCCGTCCGCACGATGGAGCGGATCATCGACGCGGTCGAGAGCGACAACGTCGCCGCCCCGGAACTCGTCCGCCGCTCCCGGTCGCGGTCGGGCGCGATCGTCCGCGCGGCCCGCGACGTGAGCGAGAGCCTGCAGGTCAACGCGCTGGCCACCTTCACGCAGACCGGGGACAGCGCCCGCCGGCTGGCCGCGCTGCACCCCCGCCAGCCGCTGCTGGCCTTCACCGTCGACCCCCGCGTGCGCAGCCAGCTGGCGCTGTCGTGGGGCGTGGAGACCTTCCTCGTCCCCGAGGTGCAGCACACCGACGACATGGTCCGGCAGGTCGACTTCTCGCTGCTGGCCATCGGCCGGCTCAAGGAGGGCGACCGGGTGGTCGTCGTGGCCGGCAGCCCGCCCAACACCCCGGGCTCGACCAACCTCATCCGCGTGCACGAGGTGGGGACCGACTCGTGACCGGCCCGGCGGGGGACGGCTCCAGCCAGGCCGCCTCGCTGCTGCACGTGCTCGACCTCGAGGAGCGCGAGCCCGACGTCTTCGTCGGCCGGACGCCGACCACCCGGCTGCAGCGGATCTTCGGCGGCCAGGTGGCCGGGCAGGCGCTGATGGCGGCGGGGCTGACCGTGCCGGCCGAGCGCGGGGTGCACTCCCTGCACGCCTACTTCCTGCGGCCGGGCGACCCGCACGAGGAGATCCGCTACAGCGTCGACCGCATCCGCGACGGCCGGTCGTTCACCACCCGCCGGGTCATCGGGTGCCAGTGGCGCAAGGGCCAGGACGTGGCGATCTTCGCGCTGACCGCGGACTTCACCGGGGGGGAGCCGCCGGTGGTCGAGCACTCGCTGCCGATGCCCGACGTCCCCCGGCCGGAGGAGCTGCCCTCGCTGGCCGACGTCGCCGCCGCGCACGGCCAGGAGTCCTCGGGCGCCCTGGAGATCAGCCGGGCGGTCGAGCAGCGGCTGCTCGAGGACCCATTCGCCGGCGTCGCCAAGCAGCCACCGGACACCTCGACCCGGGTCTGGATGCGGGTCGCCGGCCGGCTGCCCGACCGGCCCGCGGTGCACGCGGCGGCGCTGACCTTCGTCAGTGACCTGACGCTGCTGGGTGCCGGGCTGGCCCGCGTCGGCGGGTGGCAGAACCGCTACGCCGGCGCCAGCCTGGACCACGCGGTGTGGTTCCACGCCCCGGTGCGGGCCGACGACTGGTTCCTCTACGAGACCGACAGCCCGGCGGCCAGCGGCGGCCGCGCGCTGTGCTTCGGCCGCATCTGGGCGGCCGACGGCACGCACGTGGCGACGACCGCCCAGGAGGGCCTGCTGCGGCCCGTGCAGCGCTGACTCAGGAGCCGGTGCCCCCGCCGTCCCCCGGGACGGCCGCGGCGGCCTGCTCGGGCGACGACGGGGCGTCGGCGGCGGCAGCGGGCTCGTCGGGCACCTCGTCCGCCGGAGCGGGCTGACGGCCGTCCGCCAGGCCCTCCTGGGCCGCCGCTTGCGTCGTGGTCTCGTCCTGGGCGGCCGGGACCTCCGGCGCCGCGGCACGACGCTCGGCCTCCGCGCGGGCCCGCTCGGCGGCCGACTCGGCGAAGTCGGCGGCCAGCCAGTCGTGGCCCTCGCAGAGCAGCTCCCAGGCGCGCGCCACGTGGGCCCGGGTGGTCGACGGGGCGCCGATCGCCACGCGCAGCACCGCCTGCCCGCGCACCGTGGTGTGGGTCAGGAACACCTCGCCGCCGTCGTTGAGCCGCTCCAGCAGCGTCATGGTGGCGACGTCGGCGTCGACGTCCTCGGCCCACCGGGGCCGCAGGCACACCAGCGACAGCGGGTGCTTGGTCACCACGTCGAACCGGTCGTCGGCCTCCGCCCAGGCGGCCAGTCCCTGGGCGAGTGCCACCCCCGAGCGGACGTGGGCCCGCAGCCCCTCCGCGCCGTACCAGCGCAGCACGAACCACAGCTTGAGGGCGCGGAACCGGCGGCCGAGCTCGATCTGCCAGTCGCGGTAGTCGACGACGGCGCCGGCGTCGCTCGCGGCGTTGCGCAGGTACTCCGGCAGGATCGCCAGGGCGCCGGTCAGGGCCGCCCGGTCGGCGACCCAGAACAGGGTCGCGTCGAAGCCGGTGAGCAGCCACTTGTGCGCGTCGGTGGTGTAGCTGTCGGCCCACTCCACCCCGGCCTGGAGGGAGCGCAGCTCGGGGGCCACGGCGCTCACGCCCGCGTAGGCGGCGTCCACGTGCAGCCAGACGCCGTGGTCGCGGCAGATGGGGCCGAGCTCGGCGAGCGGGTCGACGGCGGTGGTGGAGGTCGTCCCGACCGTGGCGCAGACCAGCACCGGCCGGAAGCCGCGGGCGGTGTCGCGCTCGAGGCGGGCCGCGAGCGCCGCGGGGCGCATCGCGAGGTCGCCGTCCACCTCGACGATGCGGACGGCGTCGCTGCCGAGGCCGGCGATGCGCACGGCCTTCTCCATCGACGAGTGCGTCTCGGCCGAGACGTAGACGGTGTACTCGTCGGGGCGGACGCCGCCGCGCACGGTCTCCCCGCCGCTGGCCCGGTGGAGGGCGGCGAGCAGCGCGACCAGGTTGGCGCCGGAGCTGGAGTCCTGGACGACGCCGCCGCCGGTGCCGGTCGAGCGGAAGCTCTCCGGCAAGCCGAGCAGTTCGGCGAACCAGTCGAGGACGTGCTGCTCCAGCTCGGTGGCCGCCGGGCTGGTCACCCAGGACATGCCCTGGACGCCGAGGCCCGCGGAGACGAGGTCGCCGAGCACCGACGGGCCGGAGGTGTTGGCCGGGAAGTAGCCGAAGAAGCCGGGGTGCTGCCAGTGCGTGACCCCGGGCAGGACGACGCGGTCGAGGTCGGCCAGGACGGCGGAGAACGGCTCGCCCTGCTCCGGCGGCGACGCGGGCAGCGACTCGCGGACGTCGCCGGGCCCGACGGGGGAGCGGACCGGGAAGGAGCCGATCCGGGTCCAGTAGTCGGCGATCCAGTCGACGACCTCGTGCCCGTGCCGGCGGAACTGCTCGGGGGTCATGTGCGGGGGCGTCGGCTCGCTCACGGTGCCACCGTATGGCGGCCGCCGCCCGCTCGTGTCAGGCGCCCCGGTGCGGTCTGGGGTGAGGTACTTCCCGGGAGTCGGGACGCCCGTGGGGCGGAGGCTCCCCCCGAGCACGGACGGGGGTCTGGTGCTCTACGGGAGCCGGGAACGGCACGTGGGGCGGTGTCGGTCCCTGGGAGTGGGGGGCCGGAGGCTCCCCCGAGCAGGGACGGGGGTCTGGCGCTCCACCTGGGTGGGGAACGGCCCGTGGGGCGGTGTCGGTCCCTGGGAGTGGGGGGCCGGAGGCTCCCCCGAGCAGGGACGGGGGTCTGGCGCTCCACCTGGGTGGGAACGGCCCGTGGGGCGGTGTCGGTCCGGAGGACCGCCGTGTCACAGTGCCCCCGGTGCGACTCGAACGCACACTGCGCGGGTTTTGAATCCGCTCCCTCTGCCGATTGGGGTACGGGGGCGTGCCGGGACGGCGAGTCCCGGGCTGCCCGAGCAGCCTACTTGGGCGTCACCGACGCAGCGGCATCGATAGGCTCCCGCGCGTGAGCAGCGAGACGATCCGGGTCCTCATCGCCGAGGACGAGGCGCTCATCCGCCTCGACCTCAAGGAGATGCTGGAGGAGGAGGGGTACAGCGTCGTCGCCGAGGTGGGCGACGGGCAGCAGGCCGTGGACCGCGCCACCGAGCTGCGGCCCGACCTGGTCATCCTCGACATCCAGATGCCGGTCCTCGACGGCCTCTCGGCGGCCGAGCAGATCGCCACGGCCCGGGTCGCGCCGGTCATCGTGCTCACCGCCTTCAGCCAGCGCGAGTTGGTCGAGCGGGCACGCGACGCCGGGGCGATGGCCTACCTGGTGAAGCCGTTCTCCAAGAACGACCTGGTGCCGGCGATCGAGGTGGCTCGCGCCCGGTTCGCCGAGATCTCGGCCCTGGACGGCGAGGTCCGGACGCTGGAGGACCGCCTGGAGGCCCGCAAGGTCGTGGAGAAGGCCAAGGGCAAGCTGATGGCCGAGCAGGGAATGACCGAAGCCGAGGCGTTCCGCTGGATCCAGCGGACGGCGATGAACGAGCGCACCTCGATGAAGGCGCTCGCGCAGCGGATCCTCGACCCGCAGGAGGCCGAGGCCCCGGCGGCCGAGTGAGCTGCGTCTCCGCTCGTAGGCGCGCCGTGCCGCTGTGTGTCGGGGCCGGTTCCGGGAGGTCACGACCTCATCACGGTCCGGGCGACCCTCCGTCGAGGCCTCTGGGCAGCGGTTACCTTCCCCCCACTGATGGGGTCAGCCCGGGCCGGGCTGGCCGAGTGCACCACCGACAGCACAGTGGGAGTGGCTTGATGCGCACTGGCATCCTCGCCCGGAGCGCGGCCGTGTCCGCTGCAGCCCTGCTCGTCCTGACCGCCTGTGGCGGCGGGGACGACGAGGGCGGCAGCGCGAGCGGCGGCGGCGGCGACAGCGGCGAGAAGCAGGTCAACGTCTACGGGTCCGACGGCAACATGGGCAACGCCCTCGGTGAGGACTTCACCGAGCAGGGCGCGCTCGCCGGCATGAAGGGCACCCTGCCCCTCACCGAGCTGTCCGGCGACTTCCGGGACCGGCTGCTGGGCGTCGACCCCAACCTGGTCGACTTCAACTACGCCGGTGAGACCTACGACGCCGTGGTGATCACGGCGCTGGCCGCGCAGCTGGCCGGCACCAACGACGCCAACGTCTTCAAGAACTTCGTCAACGGGATCACCGCCGGCGGCGACAAGTGCGAGGACTTCACCTCGTGCCTGGAGATCGTCAACAACGGCGGCGACGTCGACTACGACGGCCAGTCCGGGCCGCTGAGCTTCACCGACGCCGGTGAGCCGGCCCAGGCGAGCATCGGCATCCAGCAGTTCGGTGACGACAACCGGATCGACGACAGCGCGACCCGGTACGTCATCCCCGGCGACGAGGCCAACGCCAGCACCGCGGAGAGCCCGGCCCCGGCGCCGGCCGGCACCACCAGCCCGGAGCCGCTGATCATCGGCACCCTGCTGCCCGAGACCGGCAACCTGGCCTTCCTCGGCCCGCCCGAGATCGCCGCCGCGCAGTTGGCCGTCAACGACATCAACGCCGCCGGCGGTGTCCTCGGCCAGCAGGTGCAGCTCATCCAGCGTGACTCCGGTGACACCACCACCGACATCGCCACCCAGTCGGTCGACGCCCTCCTGCAGGCGGGCGCCAACGCGATCATCGGTGCGGCGTCCTCCGGTGTGAGCCTGACGGTCATCGACACCATCACCGGTGCCGGCGTCCTGCAGTTCTCCCCGGCGAACACGTCGGACCAGTTCACGACGTACAACGACAACGGGCTGTACTTCCGCACCGCGCCGCCGGACACCCTGCAGGCCGAGGCGCTGGCCGACCTCATCATCGAGGACGGCAACAACACCGTCGGGATCCTCGCGCTCAACGACCCCTACGGCACCGGGCTCGCGGAGAACGTGAAGAACAACCTGGTGGCCGCCGGTCTCGCCGAGGGCGACATCCAGACGATCATCTACGACCCGCAGGCTGCCAACTTCGACTCCGAGGTGCAGCAGATGGTCGACTTCAACCCCGACGCCATCGCGGTCATCGGGTTCGACGAGTCCTCCCGGATCATCGAGGGGCTCAACGCGCTCGGCATCGGCCCGCAGCGCTGACCCGTGACGCCGGGCGTCCCTGACGCCCGGAGGACCACCACGGTGGCCCGGCACCGACCCAGGTGCCGGGCCACCGTGCTGTCCGGGCCGCTCAGCGCTGCAGGCGCTGGCCGGCCGGCTGCCAGTCCGCCGGCCGGCCCTTGTGGTTGGAGAACTCCACCGACCACCGCCACCAGCTGCGGTCCTCGGCGTGCTCCCAGGCGGTCAGGACGCCGACCTCCCCGCCCGGCAGGACCACCGGGACGCCGTGCAGCTCCGGTCCGGGCCAGACCTCGCTGCGGCGGATGCCGTCGTCGCCGAGCTCGAGCAGCGTGATGGGGGAGTAGTCGCCCTCGCGGTCGGCGTCGGCGCGCAGGACGACGCTGTCGTCGTCGGCGACCACCTCGACGCGCAGCTGGGCGGGCGCGGCGTGCACCAGCACCCGGCTAAAGCCGCCGGCGGTCGTGGCCCGGGCGAACTCCAGGCCGTTCATGCCGCCGTCCCGCGACCGCATGTTCCAGGTCCAGTTCATGCCCGCCCCGTACCCGCCGCGCGAGCCGGACCTGCAGACACGCGACGGCGCCGTCCCCGGGCTGGGGACGGCGCCGTCGTGGTGAGGTGCCGGAACGGCCGCCCTTCAGGGGCCCTCCGCCTGAGCCTGCGAGGCGTGGGGGGAAGGGGGGGTCCTCCTTCAGTGGGCCTTGGCGAGGGTCCCCAGGTAGAGCTCGATGACCTTCGGGTCGTGCATGAGGTTGTCGCCGGTGTCGGTGTAGGCGTTGCGGCCCTGGTCGAGGACGTACCCGCGGTCGCAGATCTGCAGGCACCGCCGGGCGTTCTGCTCGACCATGATGATCGAGACCCCGGTGGCGTTGATCCGCCGGCAGCGGATGAACACCTCGTCCTGGTAGGCGGGGGAGAGGCCGGCCGACGGCTCGTCGAGCAGCAGCACCGACGGGTCCATCATCAGCGCCCGGCCCATGGCGACCATCTGCCGCTCGCCGCCGGACAGCGCGCCGGCCTTGCCCTTGCGGCGCTCACCGAGCAGCGGGAACAGGTCGATGACGTAGTCGAAGCGCTCCTTGAACGTCTTCGGCCGCAGGTAGACGCCCATCTGCATGTTCTCCTCGATGGTCAGCGAGGGGAACACGTTGTTGTTCTGCGGGACGTAGCCGACCCCCAGCGACACCAGCCGGTGCGCGGGAGCGGAGGTGATGTCCTCGCCGCGCAGCGTCACCGAGCCCGACCGGACGGGGATGAGCCCGAACAGCGTCTTGAGCAGCGTGGACTTGCCGGCGCCGTTGGGCCCGATGATCCCGACGAGCTCGCCGTCCTGCAGGTAGAAGTCGCAGCCCCGGAGGATGTTGACGCCCGGCACGTACCCGGCCACCAGGTCGTCGGCCCGGACCAGCGCGCCCTCGGCCAGCCGGACGTGCTCCTCCCGGGTCGCGGCCTTCTCCGCGGGGGACAGCGTCGCGGCCGGCGAGGCGGCCTGGTCGGCGCGGGTGAGGTCCTCGCCGGACTCGTCGACCTCGAACAGGGGGTCGCTCATCGGTCGGTCCTCTCCTGGGGCGTGACGTCGGAGCTGAAGACGTCGTGGCCGTCGACGTGCTCCTCGCGGGCGATCTCGCGCTCTGCCTGGGCGAGGACGCGGTCCTCCTCCTCGACGGTGAGCGGGGCGTCGTGGTGGGCGCCGAGGTAGGCGTCGACCACGGCCTGGTTCTGGCTGATCGACTCCGGCGGCCCCTCGGCGATCACCCGGCCGGCGGCCATGACGACCACCCAGTCGCTGATGTCCCGGACGACGTCCATGTCGTGCTCGACGAAGATCACCGTCATGCCCTGCTCGCGCAGGTCCTTGACGTGCCCGAGCAGGCTCTGGGTCAGCGCCGGGTTCACCCCGGCCATCGGCTCGTCGAGCATGACGACCTTCGGGTCGCTCATCAGCGCCCGCGCCATCTCCAGCAGCTTGCGCTGACCGCCGGAGAGGGTGCCGGCGAAGTCGTCCTTCTTGGCGTCGAGCTTGAAGCGGGTGAGCAGCTCCATCGCCTTCTCGGTGTTGGCCCGCTCCTGCGACTTCCAGCCGGGCAGCAGGGCCCCGAAGAAGCTCTCGCCCTTCTGGCCCTGGGCGCCGAGCAGCATGTTCTGCAGCACGGTGAGCCGGGACAGCGCCTTGGTCAGCTGGAAGGTGCGGACGACGCCGAGCCGGGCGACCCGGTGCGGCGGCAGGTTGGACAGCGACTTGCCGTCGAAGGTCCACCGCCCGGCGTTGGGCTGGTCGAACCCGGTGAGCAGGTTGAACAGCGTCGTCTTGCCGGCACCGTTGGGCCCGATCAGGCCGGTGATGCCGCCGCGCTGGATCTCCAGGTGCTCCACCGCGACCGCGGTGAGGCCGCCGAAGGTCCGGGTCACGCCGTCCACCACGACGATCGGGTCGGGCTTGGCGACGCCGACCTCCCACGGGACGTCGCGTAGGGCGGCCTGGGCCACCCGGCGCGGCGCGCCGCCGGCGGCCGGGTCGAGGGACGCGGCGTGCGCTCCGCTGCCCGCGGGGGGCTCGGGCTGCCCCGGCTGAGCAGGCGTGGGGTCAGCGGGCATCGAGCATCACCTCTCGTCGGTCACCGAAGATGCCTTGTGGCCGGAAGACCAACAACAGCATGAGCCCCAGCCCCACGAGGACGAAGCGGATCGTCGCGACGTCGGTGGAGGTGAGCAGGCCCTCGGGGATGACCCCGTTGTCGATCAGCGCGCGCAGCCCGGCGTCGGCGAACTGCAGGATGAACAACAGGATCATCCCCCCGATCACCGGACCGAACACCGTCGCGGCGCCGCCGAGGATCAGCGCGGCGTAGGCCAGGAAGGTGTTGGCGTTCTGGTACTGGTCGGGGATCGCCGAGCCGGTGCCGACGGCGTAGACCATGCCACCGAGGGCGCCGAGGATGCCGCCCATGACCAGGGCCTGCATCTTGTAGACGTAGACGTTCTTGCCGAGGGCGCGGACGGCGTCCTCGTCCTCGCGGATGGAGCGGACCACGCGGCCCCACGGGCTGCGCATGAGCGCCCAGATGAGCAGGCAGGACAGGAGCACCAGCACCCAGCCCACGAAGGCGACCCACAACTCACCGCCGGACCAGCTGGTGCCCAGGATGCGGTAGCGCTCGTTGGTCGCCCACGGCGCGAGCGCGAGGAAGTCGCCGTTGAACGCCGAGATGCCGCGGGTGCCGTTGGTCAACGGCGTGGCCGAGACCGACCGGAAGAGCAACCGCAGCCCCTCCGCCGCGGCGATGGTGACGATCGCCAGGTAGTCCGCCCGCAGCCGCAGGGTGGGCAGACCGAGCAGGAGCGCGAGGACGATCGCGGCCAGCAGGCCGATCGCGACGCCGACCCAGAAGTCGAGCCCCCACTTGCTCACCGAGATGGCGATGCCGAACCCGCCGAGCATGGCGAAGGCGATCTGGCCGAAGTTCAGCAGGCCGGTGTAGCCGAACTGCACGTTGATGCCGACGGCCAGCAGGACGAAGAAGATCGCCTGGAAGCCCAGGGCGGCCTTGCCCGCGACGGCGAGTGCGTTGATGACTTCGCTCAAGGGTCAGCCCACCCGGACGCGGCTGCCCAGGATCCCCTGGGGCCGGATGACGAGGATGACGATCAGCAGCAGCAGACCGCCGACGTACTTGACGTCGTTGGGGATGACCAGCGTCGACATCTGGACGAAGACGCCCACGACGAGGCTCCCGATCAGGGCGCCGTAGGCGGTGCCCAGCCCGCCCAGCGTGACGCCGGCGAACATCAGCAGCAGCAGCCGGAAGCCCATGTCCCACTGCACCTGGTCGGAGAGACCCAGGAGCACCCCGCCGAGCGCGGCGAGGCCCCCGCCCATCATCCAGACGACCAGGATGACGCGGTTCACGTCGATCCCGGAGGAGGCGGCCAGGTCGCGGTTGTCCGCGACCGCGCGCATGGCCTTGCCGATCTTGGTGCGCTGCAGCATCAGCGCGACGAGCACCAGGACGACGATCGAGATGACGATCGAGGTGAGGTCGGCGTTGGTCATCCGGAACAGGCCGTAGTCGACCGCGCGGCCCCCGCCGACACCTTGGTAGGGGTTCGACCGGCCGCCGTAGACCAGCTGGATGAGGTAGCGCAGCGCCAGGGACAGGCCGATCGACACGACCAGGGCCGCGATCAGGCCGGTGCCGCGGCGGCGCAGCGGCCGCCACAGCGCCAGCTCGTTGAGGGCGCCCACCGCCGCCCCGACCACCATGGCGATCAGCGCGGCGGGGATCAGCGGGACGCCGCCCCGGACGTTGATGAACCAGGCGACGACGGCGCCGATCGTGACCAGCTCGCCGTGCGCGAAGTTGGTCAGCCCCGTCGTCCCGAAGATGAGCGACAGGCCCACCGCGCACATGGCGATGAGCAGGCCGAAGCGGATGCCGTCGACCAGCAGCTGGACGGCGCGGACGGTTCCGCCGCCGCCGTCCCGGCTGCCGTCGTTGAGGCCGATGATGACCGCCTGCCGGCGGCCCTCGTCGACGGTCACCGTGCGGTTGTCCTCGCCGGCGAGCTGGACGTTCTCGGGCAGGTCGTCGGCGTTGAGCGTGACGACGTACTGGCCGGGCCCGGGCAGGTCCACCTCCCAGCGGCCCTGCTCGTCGGTCTCGACGGAGTCGACCTCCTGGCCGTCGGCCGTGGTGACGGTCAGCTCGACGCCCTCGATGGGCCCGCTGCGGCTGGTCTGCAGCGTCCCGGCGACCTGCTCGCCCTCGGCCTGGGCGATGCCGGGCACCACCGCGGCGAGCCCGAGGCCGAACACGGCGACCAGGAGCAGCCGGACCAGGTAACGGCGCCGGGTGGGGGGACCTGACCGGCCCGCGGACCCGGCGGGGTCCCCGGGTGGAGCCGGTCGTCGACCGTGCCGTCGGACACGGCCTGGCGCGTGCGTCACTCGACCTCCCTGGGCGTGCTGAGTGCGGGGGACCCTAACCCGGCTGTGTTTCCAGTCGCCGTACTCACCGCGACCCGTGACCTTTCCGCGACACGCCGCGCCTGTCACCCCCGCCGCCGGAGCGGCGCGCCGCCGTGCCCGGGGGCCGTCGGGGGTGCACTCTGCTGCCACCGTCCAGGGGA
The DNA here is from genome assembly GCF_054050115.1 of Geodermatophilus sp. SYSU D00708. Classification (NCBI taxonomy): domain Bacteria; kingdom Bacillati; phylum Actinomycetota; class Actinomycetes; order Geodermatophilales; family Geodermatophilaceae; genus Geodermatophilus; species Geodermatophilus sp. SYSU D00708. The sequence goes on from NZ_JBJGYS010000035.1 coordinate 36,852, forward strand.
GGACTCCGGTGCCAGGATCCGGTTCGCGGTCCCTCGTCACGACGCGCGCGGCGCGTCCCGACGACCTGCCTGCCGTCCTCGCCCTGGTGCGCCAGCACCGGGCCGAGGCGCACGCCGAGGGGGTGCTCACCGGGCAGACGCCCGGCGCGGCCGCCGCGGCCGGCTTCCGCCGGCTGCTCGCCGATCCCCGGCACCGGGTGGCGCTGGCCGTGCTCCCGGGTCCCAACGCCCCCGACGGCGGGGTGCGCGGCGAGCTCGTGGTCGGGCTGGCGATCCTCGGGCTCGACCCGCTCTCGGTCGTCCTCGGTGTCCCGCAGGTGACCGTCGACAACCTCGTCGTCCACCGCGAGCACCGCCGTCGCGGTGCCGGCGCCGCACTGCTGGCCGCCGCCGTGGCCTACGCGACCGAGGCGGGGGCCGACCACGTCGTGGCCGCCGTCGGCGGGCACGAGGCCGAGCGGCAGCGGTTCTTCGCGCGGATGGGGTTCGCGCCGCTCACCACGCGGCGGATCGTCCCGCGGGAGACCCTGGCCCGGGCGTTGTCGTCCTGGCAGCGGGGCGGGGTGACCGTCCCGGTGCCCCGCCGTCCTCCGGTGCGCCGCCGGCCGCTCGCGAGGGTGGTGCCGCTCGCCGACGCCGCCGAGGGCTGAGGAGGCCACCGCTCGCGCGGCCGGCCCTGTCGGCGGCCGCCGCTAGCCTGCCGCCATGCCGGAGCAGGTGACCCCCTTCCTCATGTTCACGGGCGAGGCAGAGCGCGCCCTCGAGCTCTACACGTCGCTGTTCGACGACGCGCGCGTCCTGACCCTCACCCGCTGGGGAGCCGACGGGCAGGGCGTCGAGGGGACGGTGGAGCAGGCCACCTTCGCCATCGCCGGCCAGGTGTTCCGCTGCTTCGACAGCCCCCCGGTGCACGCCTTCACCTTCACGCCGTCCTTCTCGATCTTCGTCGACGCGGCATCGGCCGAGGAGCTCGACCGGCTCTTCGCGGGCCTCTCCGACGGCGGCGCCGTCCTGATGCCGCTGGACGACTACGGCTTCAGCCGCCGCTTCGGCTGGGTGAACGACCGCTTCGGGGTCTCCTGGCAGCTGAACCTCCCGTAGGAGCCAGGTGCCGCCCGCCGCTACCGGGAGGGCGTCGCGTCGCCGAGCATGCAGGTCAGCCGGGCGGTCGCCGTGGGGCGGCCGGTGTCGTCGCTGACCTCGACGCGGAAGGTGGCCAGCGTCCGGCCCCGCCGCACCGGCGTGGCGACGGCGGTGACCGTCCCGCTCGTGGCCGCCCGCAGGTAGCTGACGTTGAGCTCGACGCCGACGCAGCGGCGCCCCGGGCCCGCGCCCAGCGCGGCGGCCCACGAGCCGACCGTCTCCACCAGCGCGCAGGTGGCCCCGCCGTGCAGCAGCCCGGCCGGCTGCTGGTTGCCCTCGACCGGCATCGTCGCGACCAGGTGGTCGGGGTCGTAGTCGGTGATCTCGATGCCCATCTTCTCGTCGAGCGGGCTGGAGAACCCGGGCGGCAGCCAGTCGGGGCGGGCGAGGGTCACCCCGGCACGGTAACCGGCGGCGGCCTCGCTGCCGGGGCGCGACCCGAGCCTGCGAGGCACGGCGGTGACGTCGGTGGCCGGACCTAGGATCGGCCCCGATGTCCGCTCCGGTCTCCGCCCCCGCGTCCAGCCCCGCCGCTCCGACACATGCCGGGGTGCGCCCGCGGCTGCTGCTGCTCGATGGGCACTCCCTGGCCTACCGCGCCTTCTTCGCCCTGCCGGTGGAGAACTTCTCCACCACCACGGGCCAGCCGACGAACGCCGTCTACGGGTTCACGTCGATGCTGATCAACATCCTGCGCGACGAGCAGCCGACGCACCTCGCGGTCGCCTTCGACGTGGGCCGCAAGACGTTCCGCAGCGAGATCTACGCGGAGTACAAGGCCAACCGGGCCGAGAGCCCGACGGACTTCCGCGGCCAGGTCAGCCTGATCCAGGAGGTGCTCGGGGCGCTGCGCGTGCCGGTCATCACCGCCGAGGGCTTCGAGGCCGACGACGTGATCGCCACCCTGACGGTGCAGGCGGTCGAGCAGGGCATGGACGTGCTCATCGCCACCGGCGACCGCGACGCGCTGCAGCTGGTCAACGAGCACGTCACGGTGCTCTACCCGCGCAAGGGGGTCTCCGACCTCACCCGGTTCACGCCGGAGGAGGTCGAGGCCAAGTACGGCCTCACGCCGGCCCAGTACCCGGACTTCGCCGCGCTGCGGGGCGACCCCAGCGACAACCTGCCGAGCATCCCGAGCGTGGGGGAGAAGACCGCCGCCAAGTGGGTGCGCGAGTACGGCTCGCTCGACGCGCTGGTCGACCGGGTCGACACGGTCAAGGGCAAGGTGGGCGAGAAGCTGCGCGAGCACCTGTCCTCGGTGCTGCAGAACCGCCGGCTGACCGAGCTCGACCGGAACGTGGCGCTGGACCTCGGCCCGGCCGACCTCGCCGTCCAGCCGTGGGACCGCAACGAGGTGCACACCCTCTTCGACAACCTGCAGTTCCGGGTGCTGCGGGAGCGGCTGTTCGCGACGCTCACCAGCGCCGAGCCGGAGGTCGAGGGCGGCTTCGACGTCGTCGTCGACGAGGTGCCGGCCGGCGGGCTCGGGGCCTGGCTGGACGAGCACGCCCGGACCGGGCGCACCGGCGTCATCTTCCGCGGCACGTGGGGCCGCGGCACGGGGGAGCTCACCGGTCTCGCGCTGGCCGCCGCCGACGACCACACCACCTTCGTCGACCTGGGCCCCGGCCTCGACGTCGCAGACGAGCAGGCGCTCGCCGCCTGGCTCGCCGACCCGGACCGGCCCAAGGTCGTGCACGAGGTGAAGGGCCCGCTGCTGGCCGTCTGGGCCCGCGGCTGGGAGCTCGAGGGCGTGGTCAGCGACACCGCGCTCGCCGCCTACCTGGCGATGCCCGGCCAGCGCTCGTTCGACCTCGCCGACCTGGCGGTGCGCTACCTGCGCCGGGAGCTCAAGGACGCCGCCGCCGAGGAATCGCAGCTGACCCTCGACGGGATGGGTCCGTCGGAGGACGACCTCGCCCGCGAGGCGGCCACCGCCGACGTGCTCAAGGCCGTCGCGGTCAACGACCTGTCCGACGCGCTGGAGTCGGTGCTCGGCCAGCGCGGCGGCGACCACCTGCTGGGCGCGATGGAGCTGCCGCTCACCTTCGTCCTGGCCCGCATGGAGCAGCGCGGGATCGCCGCCGACCTGGAGTTCCTGCAGGAGCTGCAGCGGGAGTTCGCCGAGGGCGTCGCGGCCGCGGCCGCCGAGTGCTACGCGGTCATCGGCCGCGAGGTGAACCTGGGGTCGCCCAAGCAGTTGCAGGCGGTGCTCTTCGACGAGCTCGGCCTGCCCAAGACGAAGAAGATCAAGTCCGGCTACACCACGGACGCCGACGCGCTCACCTGGCTGCTCGAGCAGACCGGTCACCCGTTCCTCGAGCACCTGCTCCGCCACCGGGACGTCACCCGGCTGCGCACGGTCATCGACGGCCTGATCCCGATGGTCGACGACGGCGGCCGCATCCACACCACGTTCCAGCAGACGATCGCCGCCACCGGGCGGCTCTCCTCCACCGACCCGAACCTGCAGAACATCCCGATCCGCACCGCCGAGGGCCGCCGGATCCGGCAGGCGTTCGTCGTCGGATCCGGCTACGAGACGCTGATGACGGCGGACTACAGCCAGATCGAGATGCGGATCATGGCCCACCTCTCCGGCGACGCGGGCCTGATCGAGGCCTTCACGTCGGGGGAGGACCTGCACTCCTTCGTCGCCGCCCGGGCGTTCAACATCCCGATCGAGGACGTCGACCCGGAGATGCGCCGGCGGATCAAGGCCATGAGCTACGGCCTGGCCTACGGGCTGTCGGCCTACGGCCTGTCCCAGCAGCTGCGCATCTCCACCGAGGAGGCGCGCGAGCAGATGCACGCCTACTTCGAGCGCTTCGGCGGCATCCGCGACTACCTCGACAGCGTCGTCGACGACGCCCGGCAGACCGGCTACACCGAGACGACGCTGGGCCGGCGCCGCTACCTGCCCGACCTGACCAGCGACAACGGGCAGCGGCGCCAGATGGCCGAGCGGATGGCGCTCAACGCGCCCATCCAGGGCTCGGCCGCCGACGTCATCAAGGTGGCCATGCTGAACGTGGAGAAGGCCATCGCCGCCGAGGGGCTGCGCTCGCGGATGCTGCTGCAGGTCCACGACGAACTCGTGCTCGAGGTGGCGGCGGGGGAGGAGGCGGCCCTGGAGGCGCTCGTCCGCCGCGAGATGGCCGGTGCCGCGCAGCTCTCGGTGCCGCTGGAGGTCTCGGTCGGCTTCGGCGCCAGCTGGGACGCCGCCGCGCACTGATGAAGGACCCCGGTGCCCCCCGCGCCTCGCAGGCTCGGCGCGGGACCCTGCACCGGGGCCGAGGACGGGGTCCTGCTGCTTCCGGGGGGCGGAGGGCGGGGTTGACCCCCCGCTGCCCCCTCGGTGCTCGATCGCACGCCCGACGTCGTCATGTCGCCGCGCGCGGCCGTCTACCACTGGGCGGTGCTCGAGGGGCTGGACCGGCTCGGCGTCTACGAGCAGGCCGCCGCCCGCGGCTTCCTCGAGCAGGACTACGAGTACCGGGCGCACCGGACGGGGGAGCGGGTCCGCTTCGGGCTGCAGCCACTGGAGGGCGTCGTCCACCGGCCGTACAACCTGCACCTCGGCCAGGGCGCCCTCGTGCAGCTGGTGCTCGCCGAGCTCGCCGCGTACGACTCGGCCACGGTGCTGTGGCAGCACGACGTCGTCGAGGTGGCCCAGGACGACACCGGGGTGACCGTCGTCGCGGAGACGCCGGAGGGGCGCCGATCGCTGCGGGCCGGGTGGCTGATCGGGGCCGACGGCGCCCGCAGCGGCGTGCGCCGCGCCCTGGGCATCGACTTCGAGGGCTTCACCTGGCCGGAGCGGTTCGTGGCGACCAACGTCCGCTACCCGTTCCAGGACGGCGGCTTCGCGCAGACCACCTTCGTCGTGGACGACGAGTTCGGCGCCGTGATCGCCAAGATCGACGGCTCGCACGGCGGCGGGGTGTGGCGGTACACGTACTGCGAGGACGACGCCCTGCCCGAGGAGAGCGTCCGCGACCGGATGCCGCGCTTCTTCGACGCGGTGCTCGGGGACGGGGACGGCCCTGAGCTGGTCGAGTTCGCGCCGTACCGCATGCACCAGCGCGCCGCGGCCCGCTTCCGGGAGGGACGGGCGCTGCTGGCCGGCGACGCCGCGCACGGGGTTCCGGGCAACGGGCACGGCTTCGCCGCCGAGGCCGACAACGCGCAGAGCTGGGCAGTGGTCGCCGCCTGACTCGCGGAGACGCCCCCCCGCCGCCCCCTCCAGCTGAGGTGCAGGGTCAGGGTCGGCGGCAGACCAGGACCAGCGTGCCCGGGACGAGCGCCCCGCGCTCCGGCGACCACTGCCCCCACAACCGGGTGCGGCCCGGTGTCCACTCCGGCTCGACCAGGTCCGCCAGCACGAAGCCGGCGCCGACGACGGCGCGCACCCAGTCGCCGACCGTGCGGTGGTGCTCCACGTACACCGCCCGCCCGTCGTCGTCGGTCTCCACGTACGGGGTGCGGTCGAAGTAGGAGGAGACGATGCGCAGGTCCTCGGGGTCGGGGGAGTCCGGGAAGGGCCAGCGCATCGGGTGGTTCACCGACGCGACGAAGCGCCCGCCCGGGCGGAGCACCCGCGCCACCTCGGCCAGGGCGCCCTCGACGTCGGCCACGAACGGCAGCCCGCCGTAGGCCGAGCAGGCGAGGTCCACGCTCGCCGAGGTCAGCGGCAGCGCGCCGACGTCGGCCTGGACGAGCGGGACGGGGGTGCCGGTGGACCGGTTGAGCTCGGCGGCGCGGGCCAGCATGCCGCCGGAGAGGTCCAGCGCGACGGCCTCGGCGCCCGCCCGGCGCAGCCATCGCGAGCAGGGCGCCGACCCGCAGCCGACCTCGAGCACCCGGCGGCCCGCGACGTCGCCGAGCAGGTGCGCCTCGCTCTCCCGCAGCCCCTCGGGGCACCAGAGGAAGTCGACGTCGCCGAGGTCCGCGCCGTGCTCGGCGAGGTAGGCCGGCGCGGCGGCGTCCCACCAGCGGCGGTTGGCCCGGACCGACTCCGCGGCACCGGCCGGCCGCCGGGTCACGCCGCCCGGAGCCGGGTAGCCGTCCTCGGCGAGCGGCAGACCGGAGGGCTGCGGCGGGATCTCCATGACACGCCGATCGTGACACGCCGGGGTCCCGGGAGGGGGCGCGCACCCAGGTGGACCCACTCCTCCGGACGTCCGTACCATGGGGAATGCGCCAGAGGTCTGTCAGTGCTGTCCCCGTCGGGGGTCGGCGCGCGCCGGTCTCCCCGCTCCCTGCGGTCACCCGGCCGCGGGTCGTCCTGTCCCTACTCCACCCCCGTCCGGAGCACTCGACCACATGACCTCCACCCAGGTCCGTCCGAACAGCACTCCCCAGGTCGCCGTCAACGACATCGGCACCGAGGAGGACTTCCTCGCGGCCATCGACCAGACGATCAAGTACTTCAACGACGGCGACATCGTCGAAGGCGTCATCGTCAAGGTCGACCGCGACGAGGTGCTGCTGGACATCGGCTACAAGACCGAGGGCGTCATCCCCTCGCGGGAGCTGTCCATCAAGCACGACGTCGACCCCAACGAGGTCGTGACCGTCGGCGACGAGGTGGAAGCCCTCGTCCTCCAGAAGGAGGACAAGGAAGGCCGCCTGATCCTGTCCAAGAAGCGCGCCCAGTACGAGCGCGCCTGGGGCACGATCGAGGCGAAGAAGGAAGCCGACGAGGTCGTCACCGGCACCGTCATCGAGGTCGTCAAGGGCGGTCTCATCCTCGACATCGGCCTGCGCGGGTTCCTCCCTGCCTCGCTGGTCGAGATGCGCCGCGTCCGCGACCTGCAGCCCTACGTGGGCCGCGAGCTCGAGGCCAAGATCATCGAGCTCGACAAGAACCGCAACAACGTCGTCCTCTCCCGCCGCCAGTGGCTGGAGCAGACCCAGTCCGAGGTCCGCAGCGAGTTCCTCAACAAGCTCGCCAAGGGCCAGGTCCGCACCGGCGTCGTCTCCTCGATCGTCAACTTCGGTGCGTTCGTGGACCTGGGCGGCGTCGACGGCCTGGTGCACGTCTCCGAGCTGTCCTGGAAGCACATCGACCACCCGTCCGAGGTCGTCGAGGTGGGCCAGGAGGTCACCGTCGAGGTCCTCGACGTCGATCTCGACCGTGAGCGGGTCTCCCTGTCGCTGAAGGCGACCCAGGAGGACCCGTGGCGTCAGTTCGCCCGGACCCACCAGATCGGCCAGGTCGTCCCCGGCAAGGTCACCAAGCTGGTGCCCTTCGGTGCGTTCGTCCGCGTCGACGAGGGCATCGAGGGTCTGGTGCACATCTCCGAGCTGGCCGAGCGCCACGTGGAGATCCCCGAGCAGGTCGTGCAGGTCGGCGACGAGATCCTGGTCAAGGTCATCGACATCGACCTCGACCGGCGCCGGATCTCGCTGTCGCTCAAGCAGGCCAACGAGGGCGTCATCGGCGACGAGGACCAGTTCGACCCGGCGGCGTACGGCATGGCCGCGTCGTACGACGAGCAGGGCAACTACATCTACCCCGAGGGCTTCGACCCGGAGACCGGGGAGTGGCGCGAGGGCTTCGAGACGCAGCGCGACGAGTGGGAGCGGCAGTACGCCGAGGCCCAGGCTCGTTTCGAGGCGCACCGCAAGCAGATCGCCGACGCCCGCGCGGCCGACGCCGAGGCTGCGGCCGGTGGGAACTACTCCAGCGGCGACACCGCTCCGAGCGACACCTCCGGCGGCACGCTCGCCAGCGACGAGGCGCTCGCGGCGCTGCGCGCCAAGCTGGCCGGCGGCGAGTGACCGTCCTCGGCTGAGCTGAGCGACACCTGAGGCGGAGGCCCGGGACCCTGCGGGGTCCCGGGCCTCCGTCGTCCGCAGGCCTGCCGGCAGGCGGGGCGGACGGCAGGCGCGAGAGAGGGGGGGGGGGGGGGGGGGCCCCCGCGCGCCGCCGGCGGGGGACCCGCCCCCCCCCCCCCCCCGAGGGGCCCCCCCCCCCCCCCCCCCCCCCCCCCCGCCCCCCCCCCCCCCCCCCCCCCCCCCCCCCCCCCCCCCCCCCCCCCCCGCCCCCCCCCCCCCCCCCCCCCCCCCCCCCCCCCCCCCCCCCCCCCCCCCCCCCCCCCCCCCCCCCCCCCCCCCCCCCC